>JAKOVA010000245.1 GCA_029782335.1 Actinomycetes bacterium
AACCTCGGGCTGCGATGGGTCGTCGAGGCGACGAACTCGTGGTGGTCGAACTACGGGCAACTCCGCCGCAACACCGACCGCCGAACACGGCACCGCCACGCCGCGCTCTGCCTGGCGACCACCGTCCTCATCGTCGGTCGACTCCTCGACTACCGCAACAGATGGAGCTCCAACTGAGCACCTATCCGCTCAGGTCCTTAGAAATATTCCTCAGCGGAAGCTGTGGATTCTCTCAACCGCGGAGCGTCACGCCGATACCGTGACGTGGTGGGCGAGTTCGTGATTCTCACCGGGATGTCGGGGGCGGGCCGGAGCCAGGCGGGCGACGCGCTCGAGGACTTGGGCTGGTATGTGATCGACAACCTGCCGCCCGCACTGATGGCACAGGTCGCCCAAATGCCGCCCGGCCACACCGGTCGAGCGGAGAAGGTCGCGTTCGTGACGGGCGCAGGTCTGACCGTCGATGAACTCGCGTCGGCGCGCAGCGAACTCGAAGCGCACGCGGAGAGCGTCCGGGTGCTGTTCTTCGATGCCTCCGACGAGGTGCTCATTCGGCGCTACGAGTCGACGAAACGCCGCCACCCCTTCGCGGGGGACCGGCCGCTGAGCGAGGCGATCGAAGCGGAACGACGGGCCCTTCGCCCGGCACGGGACGCGGCCGACCTGGTGATCGACACGTCGGGCTTCACCATCTACGACTGCCGCACCCGGATCCGAACCCTCTTCGGCGATGACGAAGCAGATGCCGAGCAGATGCAGACCACCGTCGTTTCGTTCGGCTACAAGCACGGCCTGCCCACCGACGTCGACCTGGTCTTCGACTGTCGATTCCTGCCGAACCCGCACTGGGTCGAAGAGCTTCGTCCGCAGTCGGGTCTGGACGCGCCGGTTCGCGACTACGTGTTCGCGCACCGACTCTCCGAGGCGTTCCTCGCGCGAGTCACCGAACTCCTGGAGCTGCTCGTTCCGGCGTACCGCGACGAGGGCAAGGCGTACCTCACGATCGCGGTCGGTTGCACGGGCGGGCGCCATCGCTCGGTCGCGATCGCGGAGGAGCTGACGCGCCGCCTCACCGAACACCAGGTCCGGGCGCGGGTCATCCATCGGGACATCGACAAGTGAGCGCGCCAGCGCCGGGTGGTGTCGCGATCACGGCGATCGGCGGTGGTCACGGACTCGCTGCGACCCTCGCGGCCCTCCGACGACTGACCGAGCGTGTGACTGCCGTGGTCTCGCTCGCTGATGACGGGGGATCGTCGGGGCGGCTGCGCTCACAACTGGGGGTCGCCCCGCCGGGTGATCTCCGCAAAGCGCTCGTGGCACTCGCGGATCCGACTTCACCGTTGGCGCGCGCCATGACCGCCCGCTTCGACAACGGGGACCTCGCCGGCCACGCCTTCGGGAACCTGCTGATCGCGACGCTCGCAGCGGTCGAAGGCGACCTCGTCCGGGCACTCGCGGAGGCGCTCCGCCTCATCGGGGGCATTGGGGCGGTGCTTCCGGCCACTGCGGAGCCCGTGGTGCTACAGGGGACGACGGAGGACGGCACGGTCGTCCGCGGTCAGGTGGCCGTCATGGGAACCCCGCGCCTCGCTCGGGTGGCGACCCTGCCCGCCGACCCCGAGGTGCCCGACGAGGTGCTCGCCGCGATTGAGCAGAGCGACGCCGTCGTGGTGGGCCCCGGCTCGCTGTTCACCAGCGTCCTGGCGGCTGCGGCGACGCCCACGCTGGTGGCGGCGCTGGCACGTCGGCGCGGCCCGCTCGTCTATGTCTGCAATCTGCGCCCCCAGGAACCCGAGACGTCGGGGATGGACGTGGCCGCGCACGTTGCGCAGCTTCGACGGCACGCGATCGAACCCGACGTGGTGTTGTACGACCCGTCCACGATCGACTGCGTCGGTCTCGAGGGTCTCGCCGTCGGGGCGTCGGTGGCGAAAGCGAACGGCCGGGCACACGACCCCGTCGCGCTCGCGAGCGCCCTCGCGGCGCTCGAGTGCTGGCCGGGCCGCACCGGAGCCTGATTGGCGAACTCGCGCCCCGATCTGGTCGCATAGGTTGGTCACCTCATTCGCCCACAACGGAGACCATCTCATGACCATTCGCGTCGGCATCAACGGCTTCGGACGGATCGGCCGCAACTTCTTCCGAGCGGCAAAGGGACGCGGCGCCGACATCGACTTCGTCGCAGTGAACGACCTCGGCGACGTCGCCACGATGGCGCACCTGCTCAAGTACGACTCGGTCGCCGGCGTCTACCCGGACCCGGTGTCGGTGCACGCTGACGGCATCGAGGTCGGCGGCGACGTGCTGAAGGTCGTGTCGCACCGCGACCCCGCCGACATCCCCTGGGGTGAGCTCGGCGTCGACGTCGTGATCGAGTCCACGGGCTTCTTCACCGATCGCGACAAGGCGGCCGCCCACATCGCCGGTGGCGCGCCCCGCGTGATCATCTCGGCGCCGGCTAACGGTGTCGACGCGACCTTCGTGGTCGGCGTGAACGACGACACGTTCGACCCGGCGAACCACACGATCGTGTCGAACGCGTCGTGCACCACGAACTGCTTCGTGCCGCTGATCAAGGCCCTCGACGACGCGTTCGGTGTGCAGCGCGGCCTCATGACCACCACCCACGCCTACACCGGTGACCAGAGCCTGGTGGACGGCCCCCACAAGGACCTGCGCCGGGCCCGCGCCGCGGCGATCAACATCGTGCCCACCTCCACCGGCGCGGCACGTGCGACGGGTCTTGTGTTGGAGGCGATGAAGGGCAAGCTCGACGGCACGTCGCTGCGGGTGCCGATCCCCACGGGTTCGATCACCGACTTCACCGGCATCGTGGGCCGCGAGGTCACCGTCGACGAGGTGAACGCAGCGGTCAAGGCGGCGGCGGACGGACCGCTCAAGGGCATCCTGCAGTACACCGAGGAGCCGATCGTCAGCTCCGACATCGTCGGCTCGCCGTACAGCTCGATCTTCGACGCTGGGATGACGATGACCATGGGCGACATGGTGAAGGTGTTCTCGTGGTACGACAACGAGGCCGGCTATTCGAACCGCCTCGTCGACCTGGCGCTCAAGGTCGGCGCCGCCAACAAGTAGGCCCGAAGGCGAGCACCGCGAGCCGAACCGGAGGCGAAGGAGCCTTTGACCAATGAAATTCGGCGTTCCCGAGCTTGAGGACCTGCCCGATGTCGACGGCAAGTCGGTGCTCGTGCGGGTCGACTTCAACGTGCCGATCCGCGACGGCGTCATCACCGACGACCTTCGGATCCGCGCGGCGCTCCCGACGCTCGGTTGGTTGACCGAGCGGGGAGCGCGGGTCACCGCCTGCACGCACCTCGGCCGTCCCAAAGGCGAGCCGAACCCGAAGTATTCGGTCGAACCGGTCCGCGCTCGGCTCGCCGAGCTCGCCCCGGGGGTGGAACTCGCCGAGAACCTGCGGTTCGACGCGGGGGAGGAGGCGAACGACCCGGCCTTCGTCGAGCGACTCGTCGGCGGCCACGACCTCTACGTCAACGACGCGTTCGGTGCGTCGCACCGTGCGCACGCCTCGATCGTCGGGCCTCCCCGCACGCTGCCGTCCGCCGCGGGGCGGCTGTTGGCGAAGGAGGTCGAGGTGCTCCTCGGCATCCGCAACGACCCGGCGCGGCCGTTCGTCGCGATCACCGGCGGCTCGAAGGTGTCCGACAAGCTCGGGGTGATCCGGGCGCTGCTCGACGTCGCCGACCAGCTCGTCATCGGCGGTGGCATGTGCTTCACGTTCCTCGCCGCGATGGGCAACGGGATCGGCGCCTCGCTCTTCGAAGCCGATCAGGTGGACACGTGCCGCGCCCTGCTCGAGGAGCACGGTGACCGTCTGCACCTGCCCAGCGACATCGTCGGGCTCGGCCCGGGCGGCAAGCTGTTCGAGCCCGATGCGGGGGGAGAGGTGCGCAACTTCGGGCGATCGCTGCCCGACGGGTGGATGGGTGTTGACATCGGCCCCGGGAGCGCAGCCGAGTTCGGCGACATCATCCGTGACGCCGCGACCATCCTGTGGAACGGCCCGATGGGCGTCTTCGAAGACCCACGATTCGAAGCCGGGACCCGAGCCGTTGGCGAATCGGTCGCCGACGGTCGAGGGTTTTCGGTGATCGGCGGCGGCGACAGCGCCGCGGCCGTTGCACAGTTCGGCCTCGCCGACCGAGTCGATCACATCTCGACCGGCGGTGGTGCCAGCTTGGAACTCATCGAGCAGGGCGACCTGCCCGGCCTGGACGCATTGCGAGGAGCACCCAATGCCTGACCGCCGCCAGCCGCTCATCAGCGGCAACTGGAAGATGCACCACGACCACTTCGAGGCCCTGCGGACCGTGCAGAAGTTGTCCTACAACCTCGCGGATCACGACTACGCGTCGGTTGGGGTGAGTGTGCATCCGCCCTTCACCGACCTGCGGACCGTGCAGACCGCCATCGAGTCGGATCGCATGAAGTTCCAGCTCGGGGCGCAGCACTGCCACTGGGAGGAGAAGGGCGCCTTCACCGGTGAGGTGTCACCCGCGTTTCTGGCGAAGCTCAACGTGGCGTACGTGATCTGCGGGCATTCCGAGCGGCGGGAGTTGTTCGGCGAGACCGACGACGACGTGAACCGCAAGGTGAAGGCCATCCTGAAGTACGGGATGACGCCGATCATGTGTTGCGGCGAAACCGACGCCGAGCGAGAGGCCGGCGAGGCGCAGTCGAAGGTCGAAGGCCAGATCCGCGCCGGACTCGCGGGGATCTCGGCCGAACAGGCCGCCGGGCTGGTGGTCGCGTACGAACCGATCTGGGCGATCGGGACGGGCAAGACCGCAACGCCGGAAGACGCGCAGGAAATGTGTGCGCTCGTGCGGCGGGTCGTCGGCGAGGTTCACGGTGCTGATGCCGCCGCGGGTGTGCGGGTGCAGTACGGCGGGTCGGTCAAGCCGGGCAACGCGCGGGAGCTGATGGCGCAGCCCGACATCGACGGTGCGCTGGTGGGCGGGGCGTCGCTCGACGCCGACGACTTTGCCCAGATCGTGGTCGCATCGGCGTGAGCCGACCGGCTGGTATCGTGTCACGGCCTTGACGGAGGAGTTCCGGTGTACGTCGCCTCGTTGATCATCCAGTTCCTGCTCGCGTTTGCGCTGATCTTCCTGGTGCTGATCCACAGCGGGCGTGGCGGCGGTCTCTCCGACATGTTCGGCGGCGGCCTCGGTGCGTCCGCGGCGGGGTCGACCGTGATGGAGAAGAACCTCGACCGCCTCACGTTGGTGGTGGCGCTGGTGTTCGCCTTCAACTCGGTGATCCTCAGCTTCCTGATCGACAAGTAGGTGCTCCGCCACGTCGTGTTGCTGCAGTGGGTCGAGGGAGTCGACCCTGCTGCCGTTGAGGCGGTCCTCGAGGGGCTGGCCGGGTTGCCTGGGGCGATTCCCGAGCTGCGGTCGTACGTGTTCGGGAGCGATGCCGGGCTGAACGAGGGGAACTTCGACCTCGGGATCGTGGCCGACTTCGACTCGGCTGAGGGGTATCTGGTGTACCGGGACCATCCCGCGCACCTGGCCGTGATCGCGGAGCGGATCGCCCCGATCCTCGCCGCCCGATCTGCGGTCCAATACGACATCCCGTAGTCGATTCGTACCGCAGAATCCCCTGACGCCGGTTCCCGCGGTAGGCGCTCCCGGCGGTAGGCGCTCCCGGCGGTAGGCGATCCCGGCGGTAGGCGATCCCGGCGGTAGGCGATCCCGGCGGTCGGCGATCCCGGCGAACTCGGCCCCCACCGCGCCCCCAGCCCGCGCACCGGGCCGAGTTCTCGCGAGCAGCCCCCGCCATGGCCGAACTAGGCCCCCGCGGCGCTCCCAGCCCGCGCTCCGGGCCGAGTTCTCGCCGAGGAGGTCCGGCGCGACAGGTGTGGCGGGATGGATTCCCACGCGGTCGCCAAGTCCGCTATCGTCATCGCCCGCTACGTCGGAGTGGCGGAATTGGCAGACGCGCTAGGTTGAGGGCCTAGTGCCCGATAAGGGCGTGGGGGTTCAAGTCCCCCCTCCGACACGATTGGGATGCCGAGAGACATTCCGGAAGCCCGGACCGTCAGGGTCCGGGCTTCTTGCTTTTCGGAGTGCTGATGGGTCGGTAGTCCCGCGTGGGGTCGAGGGTGGGTGTGCGGATCAGTTCGACGGTGTCGTCGCTGACCTTTCGCGGTGAGCTCTTCAGTCGTCGTGACCGCGGTTCGAGCGCCCGGTCACCCTCGACTCGGAATCGCGTAACCAGTTCGTAGGCCCATCACCGCGACACCCCATAGGAGCGCGCTGCTTCGTTGACGGTGCGACCCTCGACGATGGCCGCGGTGATGGCCAGCCGGGCTTTGGACATCCAGGCAGCGTCGAGCACTCTCCGGGGTGTCTCGTGACATCAGTCCGGGATGTGTTGAAACACCGCACCCGGGGGACAGGTGACCACCGGTTGGAGACGCCCTCCGGGTGGCCGCATCGACGCGGCGTTCATACCGATGACGAGCGCGTCCGGCTTGGGCGCGTCCCGTCGCTGTCGACGCCTTTGGCGACTTCGCCGAGGCGGTGGAGATCAGAATCGAGTTCGACGGCTCGGCCCCGGTGCGAGGGCACCAGGATCGAATAGAGGAATGTGAGTGCCTTCGGCGCTCGCAGTACCTCATAGGACTGAACGATTCGGGTGCCGTCATCGGTTTCGTTCAGCTCGATCGTCCACCGACTGCTATCGGGGTAGAGAACCGACGGAACGGTTCGCCAGACAAAGCGGCGCGGCTCGTCGGCGACCTCGACTTCGTTGATGCGGGTCCAGCGCCACGGCCCGGCTTGGTTGGCCCCTCGGAACCGGGCCCCGGGTATTGCCTCGGTAGCGCCGTCGCTCCAGGTGACGTGGCGACATTCGCGACTCCACTCCGGGACGCGTGTGACGTCGCTGACGACGCGCCACACCGCGTCGATCGGAACTTGCACGACCGCTTCGACATGGCCGGTGCGTGGGATGTGGCGGGGGAGCGGCCGGGCTGGTCGGTAGGCGTCGCGGTCCGCGTCACCCCAACAGGCAACGGCGTGACGGCGGTAGCGCCCGGCGAATCCCCGAACGAGCACGAGTCGGGCGAGAGCCGGCACGGTGTGGGTGACGACGTCGGCTCGCTCGGCGTCGAGACCGTCGAGTAGCCAATGACCTTCGAACCCGAGCTCGGCCATCGACTTGGGGCCGACGTAGTACTCCTGTTCGATCGCGTGCCACTCTGCAGCCGACATGGTGACGGAGATGATGGGTACGAGCTCGGCCTCCTCGCGTTCGAGGTGAGGCAGGAGCGTGGTGCACAGGTCCTGCAGCGCAGCCATGAGCCCGGAGGCGGCTGCGCCTGAAGGCTCGGCTCCGTAGCGTCGCGCGGCCGGTTTGACGCGTTCGATCAGCGGAGCGATAGCGGCGTGGTCGGCCTCCATATCCGCGAGCAGCACAGCGGCATCGGATCGACGACTCCTCACGACCGGCCACACGCCTTCGTCCTCACCGTGGTGGTGCTGGTGGAGGAAGCCCATCATCCATTCGACATGCCGGGCGATGGCTCCGCGGCGGGGTTCAGCTACTGGCGTCGACCCTGACAACGTATCGATGGCGCGGGTGAGGTCCCGGCGAAGAGCGTCGTGGACGATGCCCATGATGCGCATGTCCGATGGTGCGGTGTCTGCTGCGCTCATCATTGATTCCTTTCGACGGGCCCGAGGAGCCGCACGATCGTGTCGGCCAACCACCGCTCGTAGGTCTCGGCACTCCAACCTGCGTGGTCGAGGAGCAGCTCGTACACCTCCAGACTCACCACCGCCCAAACTCCCGTGACGGCTGACTCTTCGACGTCGTCGCCGGCGATCACCTTCACGCCTTGCGCTACGTCGGCTGCCCGGCGTAGCTCGATCTCGGCTCTGAGCTCTGCGAGTTCAGGTTCGGACGGCGCGCCCTCCCGAACCGCTCGGCGCAACCCCGCGGTCCGTCCATTGACTTGGCGGATCAGCGATGCCGCGGCGCCGGCACGGTGCGCGACCTCGCCCACACCGATCGCCGCGAACTCACTCCGCTCGGCAAGGGGGACCGGAGCCGAGTCGCCAACCACGGAGAGCTCGAGCGCGGCTTTGAGCAGCGCTGCTTTCGATCCGAACGTGGCGTAGACGGTTTCGACCGACACGCCGGCTTGCCGTGCGACCGCACGTATGCCGGTAGCCGCCCAGCCGTGCTCGGCGAACAGGTCAGCCGCAGCTGCGAGAACAGCGGACCGAGTCTCGCTGGCCTGCTGCTCGCGACGAGGCGACGTGTACCGACGTCGAGGTTCATCGGCGACAGCTGTCATGTCGACATGATGGAACAGTAATGGAATCAATACAATAGCGTTCTGCAGGGCGGTCGATCCGGTCGAGCGCAGCCAGTGGCCAACCCGCCTCTGCGGCCTGCCGAGCGACCCGTATCGAGGATGGGTGCATATTGCACCGATCCTCGATACCGTCTCTGCCATGTCCAGAGTGATCCAGATCCGAGACGTGCCCGACGACGTACACGACGCCCTGGCTGAAGCGGCAGCGGCCGAGGGCCTCTCCTTGACCCGATATATACGTCGTGAGCTCGAGCACCTGGCCGGCCGGGCGAAGACGGTGCGCGCGAACGCCGCCGTGATCCGACAGACCCAGGCGAAGGTCCGAGGCCGCGTCGATCGAGACACGATCCTCACCGCTCTGCGCGAAGGGCGCGGTGAGTGAGGGTCGTCGATGCCGGCGTGATCGTCGAACTCGTTGCAAACGACCTTGACCCCGATCGTCTCGGCGACGAGGAACTCGCCGTACCGCATCTCATCGACAGCGAAGTCACCAACGTCCTTCGGCGGCTCGTCGTTCAGGAGATCCTGACCGAGAAGCAAGGCGCGTCCGCGTTGGATGGTTTCGCCCTTCTTGCCTTGACCCGGTTTCCCGCCGACTGGCTCCGGCCGAGGATGTGGGCGCTCCGGCACAATCTCAGCTCGTACGATGCCACCTATGTCGCCCTCGCCGAGATGACTGGCGCGACTGCGCTGCTCACGACCGACGCCCGATTGGCGAACGCGCCAGGCGTCGCGTGCCCGATCGAGTTGTTGTGAGCACCGCGCTGCGAGCGGGGCCCTTCCTCAACGGGCCCTCCTGATCTGCACGTCTACGCCACCGTCAGCCACTCCGGCTGTCCAACACGATCGTGATGTCGGGAGACGTCTGCATCGACCGAGCCCAGCGTTGGCGGGTGCCGCCCGGACACGACCGAGACGGCACCGGTAGGTTCCGGGCGTGCTGGTGACCGTCTCGTGCGAGCTCGACTGCTCTGCGAAGGAAGCCGCGCGGCAGATGGTTCGGCCCGAACTGCTCGACCATGTCGCGTGGCCGGTCATGAGGTTCGTTCCCGACCGTCCGCATCCTTCTTCGTGGACGCCGGGCGACTACCCGGTTCGCTGCGTGGCGTTCGGGGTCGTTCCCCTTGGTCGCCAGGTCATCGTCATCGAGGTCCCCGAATCCGACCAACCCTGGGTTCACGTCCTCCGCGACAACGGTCGTGGTCTGAGCGGCATCCTGCGCGGAGTTTCGAGGTGGGATCACACGATCACGGTTCGACCTCACGAAAGCGATCCGCACCGGACCCGCTACAGCGACGACGTGGTGATTGAGGCCGGCCGGCTCACACCGGTCGTTTGGCTGTTCGCGAGCGGCTTCTACCGGTGGCGTCAATACCGTTGGCGTCGCCTCGCCCGCGTAGCCTTCGCCCCACTCGGCCCGGCGGACGGTCGCAACGATGGAAGCGACCGCCCGGCCTGACGCCCGCCGCGGCGTTGGGTTTCCGACACGATGGAAAGGTCACCGACGATGCACGACTCGGTCTCGATGGACATGGCTGCGCCCCCGGCTGCGGTGTGGGCACTGGTCAGCGACGTCACCCGAACCGGCGAGTTCAGCCCCGAGACCCTCGAGTGCAGGTGGATGGGCGGCGCGACCGGACCCGCCACCGGCGCACGCTTCCGCGGGCACGTCAAACGCAACGGCCGCGGACCCATGTACTGGACCGTGTGCGTGGTCGACGTGTGCGAGCCCGAGCGGGAGTTCACCTTCACCGTCCTCGCCGGGTCCCGTCGGGTCAACACCTGGTCCTACCGTCTCGAAGCGATCGACAGCGGAACACGGGTCACCGAGTCGTTCCGCCTGGCGCAGTCGCCGGTGCTCTCCGCCTACTGGGCGCTGTTCGGCCGCTGGCGGCGCCGCACCAACGTGCGCAACATGACCATCACGCTGGAACGGATCCGAGCCGTCGTCGAGGCCGAGGGCGACACATCCACCTGACCGCTGGCGTCGAGCGGGCACCCGACTCCCTGCCCGCGGCCAAGCCGCGCCGCGCCGAGCCGTCAGCCTCGTCCCGAGGTGAACCGCGCGAGCAGTTCGCGTTTGAGCTCTGCGCGGCTGGCGGCGACGAGCGTGAACACCGCTTCGCGCGCCAGTCGCTGCGCGTGGGACTCAGCGAGGAGCGACAGGCCACCACCGGCGGTCACGAGCGCTGCCGCAGAGCGCAAGGCGAGTTGGGCGGCATCCGCTCGAGCTGCGCCCATGTCATCGATGTCGGAGAGCCCGGCATCAAGGCAGTCACGCACGGCTGCCCGCTCGGCCTCGAGCGCCTCGGCTTGCGCCACCAGTCCCGCGTCCTTGAGAAGCCGACTGCACCGCCCGACCAGGCCGAGCGGCAGCGTCCCATTGACGCGGGCACCGAAGAGCTGGTTGGCGAGGAACTCGGCGCGAGGTACCCGGCTGACGACTCGATCGTCGGGGACGATCAGGTCGTCGAAGGTGATCGACACCGTGTTGGTCGCGTCAGCCGCCACCAACGAGTGCCGGGTCACCGAGGTGACGCCCGGCTGCTCGTGGGCGGCGATCACCCCGGCCACCACGTCACCGGAGGCCACATCCCCGGCGGACACCTGGAGCACGTCGATGATGCCCCACCCCGAGACGAACGGCGCGTGGCCCGAGAACCGCCAGCCATCGTCGTCGCGGATCGCCTGGACCCGTGGGGGATCGGGGATCACGCCGGCGAATGCCACGCCGGCGCGGGTTCGACCTGCGGCGAGGTCGGCCAGCAACTCGTCTCGCAACGCCTCGTTGGGCGAGCCGCCGAGCGCCATCACGAGCCCGTGATGTTGGATCCACGTGAAGGTCGTGGCGAGACAGCCCCCGGCCATGGTCTCGAGCGCCTCGACGATCTCGGGGAATCCGAGACCTGGGCCGCCGTAGCTCGGCGGCGCTGCGAGACCGTACAGGCCTTCCTCTGCGATCCGCTGCCAGTGGGTGTCGGGGATCACCCCGGTGTGATCCACCTCGAGCGCGGCCGGGAACAGGACCTCATCGGCCAACGCACGGACACGGTCGAGAGGCTCAGCCATGGTCGACCTTCTTACTGCGTTGTGGGGCCGAAGCGGAGGCTGCCCCGTCGAGCACCTCGGCAGATTGGGCGCTCAGAGCATCGCCACCATCGCGACGTCCATGACGAGGTGGGGGAGCAGGGCGACGCGCGCTCGGAGTGGGAACGGCGTCTCGTTGCTGCCGGGAACACGGCCGCTCACGAGAACAACAGCGGTGAACAGCCCGTCGGCGACGAACAGCGCCCCTACAAGCCTGCCGAGCCACAGCAACGCCCCGCCGCTCGACCCGTGGGCGCCGTGATGGTCACCGGAATGATCCCCGAACGTCGCGGCGTACAGCATGGCCAGGCTCGCAACGAGGTGATAGGCGGCTCCGCCAGCCTGGAGTCGCGCTCCGTCGCTGCCGACGGCAATGCCGCGGACGTGGACGAGGAGCCGCGTCGCGTAGAACACGCTCAGCGCCCCGAACAACCAACCCCACCATCGGTGCAGATCCGAGTCCGGGGCGCCCACCATCGCCGCCATTGCGGCGAGCATCACGATGTGGCCGACCTCGGCCTCCCCATCCGCGACGTACATCGAACCTTGTGCCGGCTCGGAGCGACGTGGGCGACGCGAGCAGGCCGACACGAGCGCGATCAGCAGCGCGGCGACGAGGACCGCTGTCGCCGGCCAGCGGATCGTCGGGTTCGTCAACCAGGACACGGCGGCGACGGCGGGACGGATCGACAGGTCCGCCAGTCAGGCGCCTGGGTGAATCCGAACCTCGGAGCGATCTGCAAGGTCGACCGCGACCACGGCTTCGCCGGTCGACGAGGCGGTGACCTCGTCGTTCACCCCGCCCGTGATCCGGTAGCGCTGATTGGGCGCCAGTCGCTCGAGTCGCAACGTCGTACGCCGGGGCCCGCTCCCGGCACGCAACACGAGCTCGAGCGCCGATCCGTCGCTGACCGCCTTCGCGACCAGCACGTCGGGGTAGGCGGCCTCGGCGAGGATCGGACCCGTCCGCCACTCCTCAGGAATGGCGCCGGCCACCAGATCACGCATCGCGCCAGGTCGCGACCACCGCCCCAGCGCGTAGCTCCCGTAGCTCCACGGAGACAGACCCTTCAGCCGGCGAGCTCCACCCGACCACTCCGGTTGATGTCGCTCGATGATCGATCGGTCCAGCGCTGCGGCGACCTCTTCGTCGCCCTGCTCGCGGGCGCCCATCAGGAGGCCCGCCCTTGCGAGGCCGTCCCCTCGGGCGACGTTGTAGTTGCCGGCATCGATCCGATCGAGCGCCGCCCGGCGGAGCACGATCTCGCCGTTGTTCACCCTGACGGCACCGCTGTCGCGAAGCCCACGCCAGGTCGCGGCGGCGAGATCGGGCATCGTCGGGTTCAGCAACATCGCTATCGAGCCGTCGCTGAACAACATCGGCCCGGCGAGCTTGCGGCCCCGGCGTGTCCCGATGCTGTTGAACCTGCCGCTCTCGCGTCGCCAGCCGTCCTGGTCGTAGCTCCGGCGTACCCGATCCAGCAGATCGCCGGTGATGTCGGTGCCGTGAAGGCGGTCGTGCATCACCATCGCGTTCATCGCGAAGGTGTTGCAGACGGGGTACACAAGGTGCGGTTCGCAGGGGAACTGGGGGTGCGACGGATGCTGCCGCATGTTGTCGCGAAGCGCCTCGGCCACGCGCTGGAAGTCGTAGGAGTAGGTCGTCCGGCGGTCCCACCGCAGCGGCAACGACCCCGGCACGCTGAAGCGACGATCATCGTTGAGGGTTTCGTAGAGCCCCAGCATCATGCCGAAGTACCCGGAGTACATGATGTTGTGAAACACGATCGGGTCGGGGTTCCAGCGCCCGTAACCGACGAGTCGCTCGGTGGCCCAGTAGCTCCACACCCTCCTCGCAGTCATTCTGACGATCGCGTTCCGTTGCGCCTCCACGAGGTAGCCGGTGAACGCCGGTGTGCGGGTGAACTGCGACATCGCGAGCGCCCACTGCGAGAAGTTCAGCTCGTAGCGGAACGCCGACAACCCGAACTGTTCGATCCTCTGGAATCCCTCCCATTCGTCGAGGGGCTGCAACAGGAGATCGAAGAAGTAGCGCTGCGTTGCGAGATCGTCGACGTCGGACTCGGCCACGGGCGTCGGCGTTGCGGTTCGGGTGACGCTCATTTCACGCTTCCATGCCTGCGCTGCCAACGGCCACGGGTCCGCTGCGGTACGCCGGCGGAGCGAAGCCTCCCGTGTCGGGTAGTCGAGGTGGCCTGCGAAACAACCGCGCAGCGGTGCGCCACAGGAAGCTCACGAACAGACAACACGGCATCGACGTACCCCCCGTTTGATCCAGGGTAGTTCGCGCTCCACACGCCACGGTTCCTGACGTTGGAGCGAGGTCGCCACAGAACCTTGGGCCTCGCCCGAAGCCGAAGGGCACTCGGGCGTCCCTACATCGGGGCATTCACCTTCACGATCTTCTTGCCGAAGGGCGCAAGCGCCAGACCCGCGAGTTTGAACGCCTGCAAGCCGAACGGAAACCCGATCACCGTGAGACACAGCAGGAGCCCGCTTGCGGCATAGCTCAGGAACATGAGCATGCCGGGGATGATCCAAAACACGGCGCCGATGACCCCGAGCGCCGACGCGTCGGGGTCGCGCCTCGCCTCACGCCCGAAGGGCCACAGGCTGAACCGTGCCAATTTCACGCACTGCACCGCGAACGGCAGGCCCACGATCGTGATCGCGAGCACGAACGCCCAGAACAGCCAGCCGAGCGCTGTCCACACGCCGGTGAACAAGAACCAGAGGATGTTGCCGATTGTCTTCAATTGAAAGCCTGGAGGTCGTGACCGACGGTGTCGGTCAGGGGAGGCGGGCGATGCTGCGGGCAGGGGCGGTGAGACGATAGGAGGCGTCGAGCAACTCCGCGGCCTCCTCCCACCCGTCACCGTCGAGATCTCCGAGGTCGAAGCCACGCCAACCCGAGGGGCCGAGGTAGGCGGGCATGTAGAAGCGGGGGTCCTCAGCGACGGCGTCGCGCTCCTCCGGGTCGACCATCACGACCAGCGACTGACCGTGCTGCACCCACTCGCCGTCGACTTTCAACGAACCGCCGTAGTAGGCGAAAACCTTCTTGGTGAAGAAGGCGGGCCGGCCATGGGACACCTTCTCGTTGCTGTCGGGGAACGCCAGCGCCATGGCTCGCACTCGTGCCAGGAACGGATCGTCGTCATCGAACATTTTCGGGTGTTCCACCGACCCGAGGCTAGGACCATGCGGCGCGAGCGCCTCGATGCGGGGCCGGCCGACCGCTAGCCTCGCTCCGGAGCCGAAGGGTGGTGGGTACTACCGCTCGACTCGAGGTGAGGCATCTCGGGGTGGCCGCAACGGGGTGCATCGTCACCAGCGCTCCCGGCGTGGCCCGAGCATCCGCCGCTCTCAGGACACCAGACTGCACGCCCGACTCCATGCCGCTCCTGCTCCTGTCCTTTGCCGTCACCGGTTTCGCGTTGATCGCGGGCGGTCAGCGGCTCGGAGCGAAGTCCTTCGTCGTCGGCGGCGCACCCATGGCCGCCGCGTTTGTCTGGATCCTGGCGCAACTCGACGACGTGACCTCCAACGTCGTGATACGACGATCGATCGCTTGGGTGGAGCCCCTGGGACTCCGACTCGATCTCCGCCTCGACGGCATCTCGGCCACGCTTGCGCTGGTCGTCGCCGGAGTTGGCGTTGCGGTGATGCTGTACGCGGCCTGCTATGTCGGTGCTGAAGAAGCGACACCCGGGCGACTGGCGGGGCTCATGGTGCTCTTCAGCGGCTCGATGCTCGCGCTCACCATGGCCGACAACGTGTTCCTGCTCTATGTGTGCTGGGAGCTCACCACCATCACTTCGTACCTCCTGATCGGCAATCGCCACACCGATGCCCGCGCTCGCGGTGCCGCCCTCCATGCACTGCTGATCACCGCCGCCGGCGGCTTCGCTCTGCTCGCGGGGCTGCTGCTGATCGTCGCCGACAGCGGCGTCGATCGCCTGAGCGTCCTCGCCGCCAATCCACCGACGCATCTGCCGACCGCGGCGATCGTGCTGGTGCTCGTCGGGGTGTTCACCAAGTCCGCCCAGTATCCGTTCCACTCCTGGCTCCCGGGAGCAATGGCGGCCCCCACTCCCGTGAGTGCGTACCTCCACTCGGCGACGATGGTGAAGGCGGGCGTGTTCGTCCTCGCACTCCTCGCGCCGATCGCCCACGGCGCCGTTCCCTGGCGTGGAATGGTCGTTGCCGCCGGGCTGTGCTCGATGCTCTTCGGTGGCCTCCGCGCTCTCCGACAACAGGACATCAAGCTCCTCCTCGCATTCGGAACGGTGAGCCAACTTGGCCTGCTCACCGTGCTGTTCGGTCTGGGTACCCCCGAGACCGCGACCGCTGGTTGGGTGTTGCTCGTTGCGCACGCGCTGTTCAAGGCGACGCTGTTCATGGTCGTCGGCATCGTCGACCGGGGCACGGGCACCCGTGATCTCCGGGCGATCCCGCCGCTCCGGAGCGGCTGGCGCGGCGTGGAGGTGGTCGCGGGGATCGCCGTGGCATCGATGGCCGGCGTACCCCTGACCGCCGGCTTCGCCGCAAAGGAGCTCGCGTTCGACGCGGTGAGCGGGCTCGCGTGGGGCGCTCCCTGGACACTCGTCGGGATCGTCGCAGGGAGCGCGCTGACCGTCGCCTACTCGGCGCGCTTCTTCTGGGGCACCTTCGTCGCTCCGCGACGTCGGGCACCGGAGGATCCCGGACCGACCGGGCCCCGCGTCTGGTTTGTCACTCCGCCCACCCTCCTCACCGTCATCGCCGTGGCGTTCGGTCTCGCGCCGGGCGTCGCAGATGGCCTGGCGACCTCGGCGCTGAGGGTGTTCGGGACGAGCGCTGCGACTGCCCACTTGTCGGCCTGGCACGGCTTCGGACTTCCCCTCGCGCTCTCCGCCGTTGTGCTGGCGGGCGGCTTGGCGCTCTGGACGCTGCTCCCGCGACTCGAGTCCGCCCTGGAGCGCGGCGGCCGCGTCCCCAACGGCGGGGAGATCTTCCTCGCCGTGCTGCGCGGCGTGGGTCAACTCGCGACCCGCGTGACGGCGGTTATCCAGAACGGCTCCCTTCCCGTGTACGCGGGCGTGATTCTGCTCACGGCAGCACTCCTTCCCGCGGGTGCGCTCGTGATTGGCCGGGCGTCCATCGATCTCCCGACGTTCGGTTCCCCCGGTGAGGCGGTCGTCCTTGCGCTGCTCCTCACCGGCGCCTTCGGGGCTGCGCTCGTCCACCGCCGCTTCGCCGCGGCGCTCTTTCTCAGCGTCGCCGGGTACGCGATGGCGGGGCTCTTCGCCCTCTCGGGCGCGCCTGACCTCGCGCTAACCCAGGTAGCGGTCGAAACCCTGTCGACCGTCGTGTTCGTGTTGGTCCTCCGTCGACTCCCCGAGGGGTTCGAACGGCAGGCGAGCGCTCCTCGGCGTACCGCGAGCATCCTGATCGCAGCGGCGGTCGGAGCGACCGTCTTTGCGTTCGCCGTGATCGCCGCAGGGTTCGACCACGACACGGCGGCATCGGATCAGATGGTCGAGCAGGCGGTGCCCGTTGGGCACGGACACAACGTTGTCAACGTGACACTCGTCGATTTCCGCGGATTCGACACGCTGGGGGAGATCTCGGTGCTGGTCGCAGCCTCGATCGGCGCGGTCGCCCTTGCCCGGGCGACCCGGCGCGCGCCGGCCGCACCGGTTCGCGAGCCGATGGCGAGCAGCGTCGCTCGGCTCGCGTTCATCGACGTCGCCGCGCGGGTCGCGTTCCCTGCCGTGCTGCTCATGTCGCTGTGGCTGCTGTTCGCGGGCCACGACTACCCCGGCGGCGGCTTCGTCGGGGGACTCCTCGCGGGAGCTGCGATCGCCATCCGCTACATCGCTGGCGGGATCCAAGAGGTGCGACAGCGCTCGCGTCTGAAGCCCTGGACCGTCCTGGGGACGGGCCTGTTCCTTGCCGCGGCCACGGCGGCTGCCCCGCTCCTCGCAGGGCGATCAGTCCTCGAGGTCGCGTCGACCAGCGTTTCGTTGCCGGTCCTTGGCGAGGTCGAGCTCAGCTCCGCGCTGGTCTTCGACATCGGCGTGTACTTCGCAGTCGTGGGGATGGTCCTCATGGCGTTCGAAGCTTTCGGTGACACGCCCCAGGAGCGAGCGCTATGACCGTCCTGCTCGCCGCCGCTGCGGCGACTCTGTTCGCGATCGGCACCTACCTGCTGCTCCAGCGCAAACTCAGCCGAATCATCATCGGCCTCGGCCTGCTCACCCACGGTGCGAACATTCTGCTGATCTCTGCCGGGGTGCGGGGTGAGCCGCCCATCATCGAGGGTGCCGAGACCTCCTCGTTCGCCGACCCGCTCCCTCAAGCGCTCGCGCTGACCGCGATCGTCATCACCTTTGGCGTCACGACGTTGTTGTTGGCGCTCGCGTTTCGCAGTTGGTTGCTCACCGATGACGATGAGGTGCAGGACGATCTTGCGGATCGCCACGTCGCGGGCCACGACGCAACCCGCGACGAAACCGAGGATCAACAGGAGTTGATCGCTTGGGAGGAACGGCGGTGAGGTGGTTGCTGCCGGTCCCGATCGTCCTCCCGCTCCTGGGTGCCGGTCTGACGGTCTTGGTGGGTCGAGCGCGGGCCGTCCAACGATCAGTTGGTCTCGTGACGCTCACGCTCAGCACCATCGCCGCCGTCGCGCTGCTGATCTCCGTCGACCGTGACACAACCCTGCTCGACACAGCCGGCGGCCACCACGCTCGAATGGGCATCGTCCTCGTCGCCGACCGTTTCGCGTCGGTGCTCCTCGTTGTCGCCGAGGTCGCACTGCTCGCCGTGCTCGTCTACGCCATCGGCGAGCCTGGCGCCGAACGGAAGCACGTGGGGTTCCAGTCCGCGTACCTGATTCTCTCCGCCGGGGTCGCGGGCTCGCTGCTCACCGGTGACCTCTTCAGCCTCTTCGTCTCTTTCGAGATGATGCTCACCGCCAGCTACGTCCTGCTGACCCTCGGCGGCCAGCGCGAACAGGTTCGTGCCGGAATGACCTACATCATCGTGAGCCTGATCGCGTCGACGCTGTTCGTCACTGCGCTCGCGTTGCTGTACTCCGCGACCGGAACGGTCAACATGGCCGACCTTGCCGGCCGCATCGGCACCTTGCCGCACGGGACCCGCACCGCGTTCGCCGTCCTCCTGATCGTGGTGTTCGGGATCAAGGCGGCGATCTTTCCGCTGTTCTTCTGGCTTCCCGACAGCTACCCGACCGCGCCGTCGCCCATCACCGCGGTCTTCGCCGGACTCCTGACGAAAATCGGCGTCTACGCGATGGTCCGGACACAACTCCTGCTGTTCCCCGCGGACTCTCGCCCGGTCACCCTGTTGTTGGTTCTGGCTGCGCTGACCATGGTCGTCGGTGTCCTCGGCGCCATCGCACAGGACGACATTCGCCGACTCCTCTCGTTCACCATCGTGAGCCAGATCGGCTTCATGGTGATGGGTCTCGGCTTCTTCACGCGTGCCGCCATCGCCGCGCTCATCTTCTCGATGGTGCATCACATCATCGTGAAGACCTCGCTCTTCCTCGTCGCCGGGATGGTCGAGGAGGTGGGGGGCGACAACCGGCTCTCGCGGCTCGGCGGGTTGGTTCGCCGCGCACCCTTCCTGTCGGCCCTGTTCCTGCTCGCCGCCCTCAGCCTCGCCGGCGTTCCACCCTTCTCGGGATTCATCTCGAAGCTGTCGTTGCTCGAAGCCGGAATCGCGCAGCGTCAATACGCCATGGTCACGATCGCGCTCGTGGTCGGGTTGCTGACCCTCTTCGCCATGGCCCAAGTCTGGACGAGCGCGTTCTGGAGCAGGGGAGAGGCGACCCCGGCCACGGCGAGCGGACCGTCGGTCGCCCCGAACGCACCGCGGGCGATGCTGCTGCCGACCGCTGCCCTCGTCGCCGTCAGCCTCTCGATTGCGCTGGCGGCCGGTCCGATCTACCGATTCTGCGAACGCGCAGCGACCGACCTCCTCGACCGTGGCTCGCTGGTGACTCGGGTGCTGGAGCGATGAGATCGGCCGGGCAACTCGTCATGCTCACCCTTCTGTGGATGTTCGCCTGGGGTGCCTTCACACCGGCCAGCGCCCTCAGTGGCCTTGCGGTTTCGGCGGCGCTCCTCGCGCTCTTCCCACCGGGGCCCACGCAACGCGTCCGGCTTCGACCCTTCGGCGCAGTTCGCCTCGTGGGTTACGTCGTGGTTCAACTCCTGTCGTCGAACCTCGTCGTGGCGCGACAGATCCTCCAGCCCCGCCCGTCGCTCCGCCAAGGTGTCGTTGCACACCGGCTCTCGGTGCCCGGTGCCGAAGTCGTGACGGTGATGACGACGATCATCGCGTTGAGCCCCGGGACGATGGTCGTCGACGCAAATGCTGACTCGACGACCATCCACGTCCACGTGCTCAACCTCGTCGATGTCGAGGGTGCCCGGCGGTCGCTGCAACGGCTCGAACGGCTCGTCGTTGCCGCGCTCGGCGCCGACCGCACCACCGAGACCGATCATTCGCTCCGGGAGGATCAATGACCCAGGCAACGCTCATCATCCTCACGATCTCGGGGGTGCTGTTCGTCTGTCGACTCATCGCGGGCCCGACCCTCGCGGATCGCGTCGTCGCCGTGAACGGCATCGTGTTGGTCGGAATGGGCGCCGTTGCGGCAGCGGCGGTGCGCACCGGCAACGGTGCGTTCCTCCCGACGCTGGTCGCGGTCACCCTCGTCGGGCCGATCAGCACGGGCATGATCGCCCGTTTCATCGAAGGCCGTGAAGGCAATGGGTGAGGCCCTCGCCCTCGGTGGCGCGGTGCTCGTGCTTCTCTCGGCCGTCGGCGTCGCGCGCTTCGACAACGTCCTCGCTCGACTGCATGCTCTCGCGAAAGCGTCCACCCTCGGCGTGCTGCTGATTCTCGGCGGCGCGGCAATCAGCCTCCGCCAACTGAACGACGTCACGTCGGTGCTGCTCGCATGCGTCCTGCATGTATTGGTCTCGCCACCCGCAGCGAACATGCTGTCCCGCGCGACCTATCTCATCACCGCGATGCCTGACGGCGCGCTCGACGAGCACCGCGACGGTGCCGTCGATCGCTGAGCTCCGGTCTCGACGGAACCCGCTGTCGCTCCCGCGGCGGCTCCGCAGGCGGATGCCTGAAGCGTCGTCGGCGCTAGCGTCCTCGGCGCTACCTTCCGCGGTGGGTACAGGGGGTTTCAGATGAGTTACGCACACGGACATCCGCAGGGGCCGTACGGCTTTGGCGCGCCTGGCAACAAGTGGCACCCCGAGTACAACCAGCAGGGAGGAGACGATTCCGCCTTCTGGGTTGCCGCCGCCGTGATCACGTCCCCCGTGTGGATCTTCGCGTTTGGCATCGCTGCCCTCATGACGCTGATGTTCCTGGTCGCACTTCCGCTCGGCGGAGCGATTCTCCTGGGCAAGGGAGCGGTCAACGCCGCGGAATCCATCGGCACCGTGCGTTGGATCGGGGTGCTCATCCTCCTCGCCAGCGCGCCGGTAGCCGTGATCCTGGTGAGACACTGGGCTCGCCTCCGCAACGCCGAGGCTTCGAGCGACGGCAGGGCCTTCCCGGTCAGCGGTTCGGCCGGGTACTCACCGTTCGCTCCGGCGGGTCTCCTCCAGCGCCGGTGCGTCGCCTGGCTCATGGATCTGGGGATGCTCGCCGCACTGGCGATCGCGGTGTTTGCGCCCCTGTACATCTCGATGTCGACCGTCGACGCTTCCGGCGCCATCGACTGCGACGCCGAGGTGGTGTTCGACCGCGATGGGAACCGCCTGGACGATGGGCTCTGCACGAATCTCGACGATGGGACCGTCCGCTACATGCCGGCGAACAAGGTCGGGGAGTTCTGGGTCACGACGGGGTCGCTCACGGCACTCTTCGTTGTGCTTCACCTCGTGGTGCTCCAAGGAATCACGGGGGCAACCCTCGGGAAACGACTCGCCAGGCTGCGGGTCGTCAGGATCGACACCTCCGAACCGCCGGGTCTGTTACGTGCGGCGCTCCGAACGCTGACGCTCTTCACGGTTGATCAGTGCGGCTTGCTGGGCCTGCTGATCGCCAGGTTCACAAAGCGCCGCCAGAGGATCGGTGATTTCCTCGCCCGCACAGTGGTGATCTCCGCGACATAGTGCGAACTCGGAGTGAGCCTCAGGGGCGATAGAGCGACACGACGCCCTGAGCGAAGCGGAGGTACGCGTCGCTCGATTCCTTCAGGTGGATCGGGTCCTGCAGGTGTGCCGCGTCGGGGATGAAGGCCGTCAGGCTGCCGAAGTTCGAAGCGTTGGGCGCAAAGACCTGGCCGGGATGCGCAGCAGCGAGACGTGCGTAGACCGTCCGGAGTCCGGCCTTGCTGCTCGAGAGATCGGTGGTGGCCATCGAACCGTTGAGGATGGTGTCGACCTCGTTTGCGGTCACGTTGGGCGTAAACGGGAAGCGCGGGCGCCAATACGCGTCGAGCGCCGTCTTTGCCCCAACCGCCATGGTGGCGTTCACCCGTGCGTATCCCGACAGCACGATGTCGGCGTCCGGACGTTCCGCGAGGATCCGCTGAATCAGCGTCTCGATATTCGACTCGGCCCGCTGCAACGCCACCTCACGAGGCAACGTTCCCGTCGTACGACGAAGATCGAGGATCTTGCTGAGCTCGAAGACGATGTCGTTGCCGCCCAGGCTGAGATAGACGACGGGCTGCTGTGGCGATGCGGCGATCTCGGCCAAGAGCGGCGTCACCAGGTCGGGGGTGGGTGTGGTTTTCGGCAGATGCATGCAGCCGAGCGCGTACATGTCGGCGACCGTCTCGTTTCCCGTCACACCATCCGCATCGAGGTAGACGTACGGGTCACATGGGCGACCTGACGCCCAGTTTGTGGTCGTCGACCCGCCGACGCCCCACGACTGCACCTCGCTCACCGCGAACCGGTGCTGGCCGGCGTCGTCGAGTGCGCCCGAGAAGGCCGCTCGCACCGAGTCGGTTCCCGCGACGAAGTGCCATGACCCGAGCGGGGGAGGGGTGAGCACATGGCCGAGGATCCCCGTTCCGTTGCCTGCCTGTTGCGCCCAGCTGTCCCCCACGACAAAGACCTGGACCGAGCGGGTGCCCGCCGCAGGAACGGGGACAAGGGCAGGAGGCGGCCACGACGGGGTCGCTGTCGAGACCGGTGTTGGCTCGCATGCGACGGCGAGCGGGAGCAGCAGCGCTGCGAACAACATCAGGTGGCGACGAAACAGCATGTAGGACATGGTCGGCGATGGGCACCCTCATTGCCAATCCGACGCGATGCGCCGCGCCGACCTACCGTCGGGAGGAACCGACACACACGAAAGGTGCGAATTCCATGGCTGATGACTGGTTGACGACCCTGATCACCGCAACGCCCCAGGAGGGTTTCGAACTGGCGATCACCCTCAGCCGCCGAGGCGTGAAGTACACCCAGCCCGACACTGATGTCCTGCACCAGTTGCGGCCCGACTATGCCAACTCGGCGGACTCGCTCACCGCCGCGTCGCAGGTCGTGGCAACCAACTTCCAAACGGTCGCCGCTGCCAACAACTACTGGCGCTGATCACCCTCGTTCGGGTCCGCGCCCTCGCGGACCCGAACGACAAGGATTGACACCTCGCAGCGTTCCCCGGTGACCTCGGGTGTGCACGGCGACACACCGTTCCGTCAGGCGAAAGGCCCCCATGTCACCGATCATCGAGGCGCATGACCTCCGCAAGCACTACGGCGACGTCCACGCGCTCGACGGCCTCAACCTCGTTGCGCACTCGGGACACGTCACGGCGCTGCTCGGTCCCAACGGCGCCGGAAAGACAACGTTCGTGAACGCCGTCGCAACCCTCCTTCGGCCCACGTCGGGCACCCTTCGCGTCGCAGGGATCGACGCGCTCGCGCAACCGAAGCAGGTGCGCCGGATCATCGGCCTCGCCGGGCAGTACGCGTCCGTCGAGCCGACGATGACCGGCACCGAGAACCTGGTGATGGTGGCCCGCCTCTTCGGCCTCGACGCAGCCGCTGCCAAACGCGGGGCCGCCGAGGTGCTCGAACAACTCGGCCTCACCGATGCGGGTGACCGCCTCGTGCGGGAGTACTCCGGCGGGATGCGTCGACGGCTCGACCTTGGCGCGAGCCTCGTCGGCCGCCCCCAACTGTTGCTACTGGACGAGCCGACCACGGGTCTCGACCCGCGGAGCCGCATGGAACTGTGGGACGCCATCCGAGGACTCGTCGACAGCGGTACCGACGTGCTGCTCACCACCCAGTACCTCGAAGAGGCCGACCAACTCGCACGCGACGTCGTGATCGTCGACCACGGCCGAGTCATTGCCGCCGGCACGCCCGATGAGCTGAAGGGACAGGCCGGCCGCGACGTCATCGAGATCCGACCCCACACCGCCACCGACCTGGCAGCGGTGCAGGACGTCCTGCGGGCGGTCGGCGTCGAAGAGCCTCGTGTCGCCGCCGACCTGCACCGCGTGTCGACCCCCGTGGATCGCGGGGCGACCGACCTCGCCACCGTCGTCCGTCTCCTCGACGAGCGCTCGCTCGCCGTCGACGACGTGGGTCTCCGACGCCCCACCCTCGACGAGGTCTTCCTGACGCTCACCGGAGCCCCGATCGACGGCGACGCCGCCGACACCACGTCCGCGTCGCTCGCCTGAGCGCCCACCCACCGCAACCACGAGAGACCACGATGACCACCACCTCCGCCGAGGCCGTTCCCCGCGACACCGAGGCGGGCGGCACCGCAGTCCGCCGCCCCGAGGGCGCCGGATACCTCACCACCGCCGCGGCGACCGCTCGCCGGAACCTCCTGCAGTTCTTCCGCACCCCCCAGACCCTCATGATGGGAACGATCCAGGGGGCGATGTTCCTGTTCATGTTCCGTTACGTGTTCGGGTACGCGATCTCAACGCGCGGTGGCCTGTCGTATGTGGACTGGATGGTTCCGGGCTTCCTCGCCACCGTCATGGTCTGGACGGGGATGGGGGCCGCCGCCGGGATCGCGGAAGAGTCGGTCGCCGGCGTGTTCGACCGGTTCCGGTCGCTTCCGATCCCACGCTCCGCGGTGATGGTTGGCCGGTCGCTGGCTGACGGCGTGCTGATCGCCTGGGGGATCTTCACCACCACCGTCATCGGGCTGATCATCGGATTCCGTCCCCACGGCAGCGCGACGGAGATCGCGCTCGCGTTCCTGCTCATGCTCTTCGCCGGCTACGCCGTCAGCTGGGTCTTCATCGTGTTGGGCCTGGTGTCGAGCAGCGCCCAGGCGGCCCAGGGCATGGGGATGTTGGTCATGCCCTTCTCGTTCATCTCCAGCGCCAACGTGCCGGTCGCCTCGATGCCAGGTTGGATGCAGCCCTTTGCTGCGAACCAACCCGTGTCGGTGCTGATCAACGCGGTCCGATCGCTGATGCACGGCGGCCCCGGCGTGGTGGGCATCGGCCACACAACGGCGTACTGGGTCGGGCTCAGCGTCGTGTGGTACGCCGGAATCGCCGTGGTATTCGCCGCCGTCGCAACCCGTCGGTTCTCACGTACCCGCTGAGGATCGCCGGCGCCCACCATCGCCGGTGACAGGATCACGGTGATGGCAATGGATCTGATCCTGCTCCGACACGGTGAAACCGACTGGACGATCAGCGGCCGCCATACCGGACGAACCGACATCCCGTTGACCACGGCGGGGGAGCGCGAAGCGCGCGACGCCGGGGTGCTCCTCGAACAGGTCCTCGACGGTCGGTCGGCCGACGCGGTGTTCGTGAGCCCCCTCCGCCGCGCCCGACAGACCGCCGCGATCGCTCTCCCCACCACCACTCCGATCGAGGAGCCGCTGATCGCCGAGTTCGACTACGGCGACTACGAAGGGCTCACCTCGGCGGAGATCCACGCTCGTCACCCGGGATGGTCGATCTTCACCGACGGCTGCCCTGGCGGGGAACACCCCGAGGACGTCGCAGGGCGCGCACACCGCTTTCTCACGGAACGCCTCGCGGGCAGCGGCCTCGCGGTCGCGGTGACCCACGGCCACATGAGCCGCTTCCTCGCGCTCGTCGCGCTCGGGCTTCCCCTCCGCGACGGGCGACACCTCGGTTCCTCCACGGCGTCGATCTCGCTCATCACCCGCTCCGGCGCGGAGCCGACGCTCGACCTCTGGAACGCTGCGCCGCGCGCTGGCCGACCTTGATCGAACGACGAACCCGTTGACGGCCTCGCCGTTGCGGGGTGGACTGGGCCGATGGCGACCGTCACACAGCGTTCCGCACCCGCACGCGGCGAGCTGCCCCTCGGCCGCGACTCGATGGCGTGGCGGATCAACTCCGAACCAACGGTGATCCTCGGGGGTGCACGGGCATTGCTCCTCCAGGTGGCCCACCCGGCGATCGCGGCCGGCGTCGAACAGCATTCGAGCTACAAACGCGACCCATGGGGGCGCCTCTTCGGGACGCTCCACGTCGTCGGCAAGATGACCTTCGGTTCGGCGGAGGAGAGCCGCCGCCATCAGGACCTGCTGATGAAGTTCCACGAGGGTGTCGTCGGGATCGCCGACGACGGCACGAAGTACCGGGCGCTGGACCCGTCGCTGCTGTTGTGGGTGTGGGCGACCCTGCTCGACACCGCGGTCGAGATGTACCGGTTGTGCGTCGGGCCACTTTCCGACGCGGAGATCGCCCAGTACTACGAGGAATCGAAGGCGCTCGCGGTCGCGGTCGGTGTCTCTTACGAGCAGTGCCCGGCCACCTGGGCTGACCTCCAGCGCTACTTCGCCGAGGTCGTCGAGACGGACCTGCACGTCGTCGACAGCGCCCAGACCGTCGCGATCGCGGTGCTGGCCCCACCCTTCCCCTTTGGCATCGCGGGCCTCGCCGCTCTCCCACAGACCCTCGTCACCGCAGGGCTGCTTCCGGACCGGATCAGAGAGCAGTACGGCCTCTCGTGGTCGGCGCGGGACCAACGGCTCTTCGACGCACTCTTCGCACGGATCCGGCTCGCGTCCCGCCTCACCTATCCGCCCGCCCGCCGACTTCCCGCTTCGCTCGCGCTGCGGCTCCGCCGGCCGCTCCGCCTGCCGGCACTGCAGTGGGCGGGTGGCCGCATCATCACCCACCGGTTGCAACGAGCCGGGTTCGCCGCCTGAGCGAACAGAGCGGCGTGGGGACGGAGCGCACCGACGATCAGGGCGTGTCGGCGAGGGCGTCGATCAGGCGTTGACCAGCTCCCGCTCTGCTGCGTCGATCTCGTGGCAGCTCTGTGCTGCCTCCCATGCAGTCTCCGCGAGACCCGCCGTGGCGTTCGGCACCACGACACCCTCGTCGCGCATCACGTCCTGCAACGCGTCCACGACAAGCGGGTCGAAGTGGGTGCCTGAGCCGGCCACGATGTGCGCGAGGGCGTCGGCGGCCGGCATCGGGTCGCGATAGGAACGCTTCGAGGTCAGGGCGTCCCAGACGTCGGCGACGGTGACGATCCGGGCACCGAGGGGCACCTCGGCGCCGGCCAGGCCGTCCGGATACCCCTTGCCGTCCATGCGTTCGTGGTGGTGCAGGATGATCGGCAGCGCCTCACTCAAGACCTGTGCCGGACGGGCGATCTCGTAGCCGAGCTGCGGGTGGGTTTCGATGACGGCGCGTTCCTCGTCGGTGAGGCGGCCCGGCTTGTTGAGGATCTCGTCGGGAATCCCGATCTTGCCGAGGTCGTGCAGGTGGGCGCCGCAGGCCACGATTCGAAGCATGTCCGCATCGAGGCCGAGTCGCACGCCGAGTCGCACCGCGAGACGTGCCGTGCGCTCGCTGTGTCCGTGGGTGTAGGCGTCTTTGACCTCGACGGCGCGAACCATCGATCGCAACGCCTCGGGATAGCCAGCCGTGATCAGTTCGAAGGTGTCATGGTTGAACGCCGCGCTGAGCGCGGAGACGACGCTGCGTTCCTGACGCGAACGGCGACGGATCGCGTAGATGCTCCCCGCGAACCCCGCCAGGAGATAGCCGTGGTAGTTCCACCACGACAGCCGTCCCGGCTGACCGAAACGCAGCGCACCGAACGCGGCGATGGTCATCGTCGCCGACGCCACGAACGCGAACTGCAACACGTCGCGGCTCAGGCGCCAACGCGGCCAGTGCCGGACGATGACCCGGAGGAGCAGCACGCAGCTGATCGCCACCAGGACGTCGGTGATCAGCTGCTCGGCAGGGAGCGGCGAGACGCCGTGCAGCCAGCGTGGGTCGTAGCTCAGGCAGGAGACCAGGACCGCCAGCACCACGGCCGGAACCGCCAGGACGGCACGCCAGTGCGCCAACACGACGCGGTCGAAGCGGCGAAGGCGCGAGGATCCGGTCGCGACCAACCCGAAGGTCAGGGCAAAGACGGTGAGAAGGCTGAGCCGCCCCACCCACAGATTCTGGGGCTGGCCGAGCGCTCCGGGTGTGGTCAACCCATGGCCGATCAACACGACACACACCGACAGCGACCCGAGGGCGAGCCAGACCGTTCCCGCAGCTCGAACCCGAGCGGCGGTCACCGCCGCGCCGAGGGCGACCACCAACGCGCACGCAGCGGTCAGGACGGCGATCAGCAGGTGAATGTTGGGAGCGAAGAGGAACCAGTCGAGCCGGGGCCGGATGCGGAACGCTGCTAACACCACGAGCGGTACGCCCAACAGGACAATGATGGGCACCTTCGCACGAATCGATCTCACCCCGGCACTATCGGCAGCGTCCCGTCGAGTGTGAACACTGATCGCTGCGGTCGGCTGGAGGGACGGAGCGCGCTCCGCCTGCGGGCTCAGCGGGTGAATCGTTCGAGTACCTCGCTATTTGGGACTTCGACAAGTTGGAAGGGCGGGCCGGACACCGGGTCGACTGCAGGATCTACCCTTGCCGCATGCGGCATTCGACTGGGGGAGTGCGGCGGGGACGACGGCGAGTCACTCCGACCGTGATGGCAGTGATCGCACTTGCGGCGGCGACGATCGCCGGGTGCACGAACCCGCCGGGCAGCGGCCCCGGCGCCCCACCCACCACGCTCGTGCCGCTGCCGGCGCCGCCCGGGACCTTCCGTGTGCTGTCCTACAACGTCGCTGGGCTCCCGGAGGGCATCTCCAGCGCACACCCGCAGTGGAGCATGTCGCTGATCAGCCCGCTGCTGAACGACTACGACGTCGTGTTGACCCAGGAGAACTTCGACTGGTGGCAGCCGATCGCGGGGATCCTCGACTTCGCCCACTACCACGAGCGTCTCCGCTCGAAGGCAACCCATCCGTATCGGTCGGCACAACACCCCGGGCCTCTCGCCGTGGGTCTCAACCCCGCCTCGCGTCCGCTGTTGGTGGGCGACGGGCTCGGCTGGCTGTCGCGCTACCCCTTCACCGGCGAGCAGCGTGTTCCGTGGACCGGCTGCAACGGCGGGCCGCTCCCCGACGGCGGAGCGGCGGACTGTCTCGCGATGAAGGGGTTCGGCGTTGTCCGGATGACCCTCGCCGACGGCTACGAGGTCGACGTCTACGACCTGCACGGTGAAGCCGGGGGCCAGCCCGCCGACCAGCGTCTCCAGGCGGCCGACTATGCGCAGCTCGCCGCCTTCATCGCGACGCACAGCGCTGGACGGGCGGTGATCCTCGGTGGAGACACCAACCTCCACACCGACCTCACGACCGCCGACGGCGGCCACGGTGCCGACATCGAGATCTGGCAGAGGTTCCTCCGCGAGACCGGCCTCACCGACGCCTGCCACGCCACCGACTGTCCCGACACCGGCTCGATCGACAAGATCGCCTTCCGCAGTGGCGGCGCTGTCGAGCTGCGGGCGGTCGATCACGAAATGCCCGTGGAACGCTTCCAGTATCCGGGCGGCGGTGATCTCAGCGACCACCCACCGCTCGCGGTGACCTTCACCTGGAGCGCCGCGAACTCCTGACGTTCTGCCCTGTTTCTGGCCGGTGTCCGCTGCGACGATACGCAGCGAGCACCGTGAGAGGAGCAGGCATGACCCTCACCACCCTCCGCGCCGATCGTCTCGGCGCACTCGACGCCGAATTTCTGCTCATCGACGATGGGGTCGGACACATGCACCTCGCGGGCGCGTGCGTGTTCGAAGGTCCCGCTCCGTCCTTCGACGAGTTGGCGGCGCTCCTCGAGGCGAAGTTCCACGAGATCCCTCGGTACCGCCAGCGCGTACGGACCGTTCCCCTCGAACTCGGGCGACCGGTCTGGGCCGACGACCCACACTTCGATCTCTCCTACCACCTCCGCGACACCGCGTTGCCCGCGCCGGGCGACGACGCAGCATTCCGTCGCCTCATGGGACGGCTGATGTCCCAGCCGCTTGACCGCAACCGACCGCTGTGGGAGGCCTGGCGGGTCGAAGGCCTCGAAGACGACCGTTGGGCGATGGTGTTCAAAGTGCACCACTGCATGGTCGACGGCATCGCCGGGGTCGGGCTGTTGGCAGCGCTGCTCGATGTCTCCCCGGACCGCACGGTCGGCTCGCCGAGTCCGTGGGAACCGGCGCCGGAGCCCGGAGTAGCGGCGAAGGTCCTGGGCGCGTGGCAAGGAGCCGTCGAGGATGCCCGACGCCACGTCGGCAATGCCGTGTCGGCCGTGCGGCACCCCGTCCGCGCCGCGGCCGTGACCCTCGAAACCCTCCGCGGGGGTGGCCGTATCGCCGCCGAACTCGGCGCGACGGCGCCACTCACCATCGACGGCTCGATCGGCCCGCACCGCGTCTGGGCCCACTCCTCGGTCGATCTCGACGATGTGCGCAGGATCCGCGAGGCGTTCGGCGTCACCGTGAACGACGTCGTGCTGAGCGCCCTCACGGCGGGCTATGCGGCTCTGCTCCGCCATCACGGCGACGTGGTCGACGAGGCGGTCCTGCGGTCACTCGTGCCGGTCTCCACCCGTCGGGCCGATGGCGAAGGTGTCGCCGACAACCGGGTTTCGCTCATGTTGATCGACCTGCCCGTGGCGGTGGCAGATCCGCTCGAGCGTCTCGGCGCGGTCCGCTCGGAGATGGCGTCGCTCAAGGCCTCACACATGGTCGAGGCGGGCGAGGTCGTGACCGCGGTGGGGGAGCTCGCGCCGCCGATGATCGTCGGGCCGATCAGCCGGTGGGTCACCCGGGTGATGCATCGGCTGCCGCAGCGCTCCGTGAGTACCGTGACCACCAACGTTCCCGGCCCGCAGTTTCCCCTGTACTGCCTCGGTCGGCAGATGCTGGCGGCGCTCCCGTACGTCCCGATCACCCACGGGGTGCGTGTCGGCACGGCAGCGCTGTCCTACAACGGTCGGATCGCGTTCGGGGTGACCGGCGACGCCGGCACCGTGCCCGACGTGGCGATCCTGGTGGAGACCGCTGCCCGCGAGGTGGCGGCCCTGCGGAGGTGTGCCGACGACGTACTAGGGTAAACGGCGTTTACCAAAGGGGTTCCCATGCCGACGCCGGACAGCCTGACCACCGCCCAGCACCACGACTTCGACCTCGAGGTGACGAGCGGGGCGTGGCCTTCCGACATCGCCGGGGAGGTGATCTTCTCCGCACCCCGTTTCGACGACGCGTTGCCGTCGGGTCTCTTCGGGTTCGGCTGCGTGGCGCGTCTCGCGCTTCGACCGGCGACCCACGGCGCGCCGGCTGATCGGTTCGCCTGGCGGGTTCGTACGATCGAGAGCCCAGGCAAGCGCCTTCACGACCTGGTCCCGGATGTCTTCACGGCGAACTCCGTCGGCTACCAGTCGCCCTTCGGCCCCCCGAACGCCTCGAACACCGCGCCGCTGGTGTGGGGTGACCGCCTCTTCAGCACCTGGGACGCCGGTCGGCCCGTGGAACTCGACCCGGCCACGCTCGACTATCTCGCGGACGTGGGATCGATCGACAGTTGGGGCGGACCGATCTTCGGTACCGAGACGATGCTGCCGACGATTCTCTCCTCGGCACACCCGGTGATCGATCCGGATCGCAACGGCATGTGGAGCACACGGCTTCGACCGGTGCTCAGCCCGAGCTTCGGCATGGCGTTGTCGGTCATGTGGTGGGACGGCGAAGGCACCGAGGTTGCGGTGTGGCCGCTGCGCGACATCGTGTTTGGTGGATCGACCCACACCGTGAGCCAAACCCGCGACTGGCTGGTCTTGTCGGACTCGGGCAACTTCCGAGCGGACCCCGGTGAGATGTTCGGTGGGGAACGGACCGTCACCGTCGAGGACGACGCCCCGGTGTGGTTGGTCCGAAAGGACCAGCTGTTGGCGACACCACCCGGCACCCCGGTTGATGCGATCTGTCTCCGGGTCGCGCCCCCGAGTGGCCATTTCTATGCCCGCTACGACGACAGCGAGGGCATCTCGGTCATCTGGGAGGGGATGGATCTCACCGACCTGGGCCTGTCGCTCCGGCCGGACGACCTCGATATCCATGGACGGCCGATCGCCCCGACCGCGGCCCGGCTCTACAACATGGCAATGGCGCCCTCCACGTTGATGGAGGTCCACTTCGACCCGACGAGCGGAGCGGTGACGGAGCGCGCGGTGCGGCGCGACGAGTGGGCGTTCAACTTGCAGCTCTCCGCGATGGACTGGAGCGTTGCGGGCCAGGAGCACCCGACCTACCACCACGTCGACTTCCAGGGGTGCCGGCCGGGAGCGGTCAGCCAGCGGGCGGCCACCCTCTACGACGGTCGGATCGACCGGGCCCAGCTCGGCGAGGAGACCCCGGGGCGCCTCGTCACCTTCCGTCGCGGCAGCCTCGAGGTCGTCTCGGCGTGGGAGTACCCCGACACCGCAGAGCTGATCTCGTCGCCGACATTCGTTCCCCGAACACGCTCCACCGACGACCGCAGCGAGGGCGGCACTCACGCGGGCGACACCGCCAATCACCCCGGCGGCCACGACGGCTATGTGGTACAGCCCGTCCTGAGCGACAGCGGATTCCGCGTTGAGTTGTTCGACGCGGCGGCGGTGGGCGCGGGACCGATCGCGACGCTTCGGGGTACCCGTCGCGAATGCGTGCCGCTGATCCTGCACTCCGCATGGCAGGCCGACGGTGCCGTCCGCCGCGACGCGGATCGACTGCGGTTCTCCGACGAGATCAACGAGGCACGCCTCGCCGGCCTCGATGACGCGCAACGGCGTGCGGTCCAACAAGTGGCCTCGGACCTCGACGCTCAGGCGTCGAGGTAGCCGGCCTCGAGGAGATCCGGCTGGGCGGCGAGCGACTCCGCGGTGCCCTCGAGCACCACTCGACCCCGCCGCAACACATAGCCCCGGTCTGCGACCTCCAGGACCGTCTGCACGTGCTGTTCGACAACGAGCACCCCGAGGCCGGTCTCGGAGGCGATGGAGCGCAGCACTCCCAACAGGTGCTCGACGATCATCGGTGCGAGCCCGGTGCTCAGCTCATCGATCAGCAGCAGCTTCGGACCCGCGCTCAGCGCAGTCGCGAGCGCCAACATCTGCTGTTCACCGCCCGACAGGAGCCCGGCCCGCCGTTTCGCGAGTGGAGCGAGCGCCGGAAACCAGTTGGCGACGCGGGCCGGGTCCGCTGTTGCCGAGCGCGTCGAGCGACGCGCTGAGCCCGCCAGCCGAAGGTGTTCTGTGACCGTCAACTCGGCAAAGAGCCCTCGGTCGTCGGGGACATGGCCGAGCCCCCACCGGGCGGGCCGCCACCCCGATCGCCACGGATCACGCCGCCGGCCCGGCTGCTCGGTCGAGTGACCGAGCAACTCGATCGTGCCGCCGCTCCGCTGCGTCATCCCCGACACGGTGAGCAGTGTGGTGGTCTTGCCGGCCCCGTTCGATCCGAGGAGTGCGACGACTTCGCCAGCTCGGACCTCGAGCGACACGTCGTGGAGCACGGGTCTCTCGCGGTACCCGGCGCACACGGAACGCAGGGCGAGCAGGTGTCCGGTCATCGCCTCGCCCCGAGGTAGGCGTCGATCACGGCGGGATCACGCCGAACCGCCTCGGGAGTGCCGGAGGCCACTCGGCGACCAAGGTCCAGCACATCAACGCGGTCACACACCGACATGATCAGCGACATGTCGTGGTCGACCACCAGGACCGCGATCCCCGCTGCAGCGATCGAGCGAAGCAGGTCGGCCATCGCTGCCGTTTCCGTCCCGTCGAGACCTGCCGCCGGCTCGTCGACGAGCACCACGTGAGGCGATGAGACGACGGCGCGACCGAGCGCCAGGCGCTGCCGCTCGGCGGTACTCAGCGCTGCGGGACGCGCGGCTCGAAGGTCGCTGATGCCGAGCAACCGGAGCGTCTCTTCGACCGCGGTGGGCCGGGAGGACTTCGGCCAGAACACGTCGGTGATCGTCGAACGCCACGAGGGCGCTGGGGCAGCGACGAGGAGATGTTCCTCTGCGGTGAGATCGTCGAAGAGCTCGACCGCTTGAAACGTGCGGCAGAGACCGGCTCGAACACGCTTGGCGGGCGACATGGTTGTGAGATCGCGGCCGTCGACCGCCACCGTGCCGCCCGACGGTGTCACAAACCCCGACACCGCGTCGATGAAGGTCGACTTGCCAGCACCGTTGGGTCCGATCAGTCCGACGATCGACCCTCGCTCGACCGACAGATCCACCCCGTCGAGCGCGACCAAGCCGCCGTGGCGCACCGTCAGGCCGCGCACCTCGAACAGCGCGCTCACCGCGACGACTCCTGGGGAACACGGCGAGGCTGCGATTGCGGCGAGCGCGCCGCCGGGAGCCACGCGCGAACGGCGCCGCTGATCCCGCCGGGCACGAGGATCGCCGCGACGATCAACGCGATGCCGCTGAGCGCGAGGACCGGACCTTCACCCGTCGTCGCGCCGGAGTCCCCGCCCAACGCCGAGAGCACACCTCCCTGGGTCAGGACGCCGGCGATCAGCGCGCCGGAGATCCCCGCCACACCACCGAGATAGGTCAAGGCGACGATCACGAGTGCCCCGATCGCCATGAACGAGTTCGGCGACAAGGTCGTGACGGCGAACGCGGTGAGTACTCCGGCGAGGCCGGCGAGCAGTGACGAGACGGCGAAGGCGCCCAGCTTCGCCCGAGCGACCTCGATGCCTGCTGCTGCGGCAGCCCGCTCGTTGGAGCGCACCGCAAGCCACCGAAGCCCGGTTCGGTTCCGGCGGAGGTTCGCGACACCTGCCGCTGCGAGGCCCAACCCGACCAGGCAGACCGCCCCGTAGCGGGGCCGGAAGTTGGCGGCGCCAACCGCCCCGACACTCAGGTCCCACCCGAAGATCTCTGGGCGGGGAGCGGAGCGACCCGCCGCGCCACCCGAAACCGCGTCGCTCGCGAGGACCAGCCCCTCGATCGCGACCGCCACGGCCAGGGTGACGACGGCGAGGCTCATTCCTCGCACTCGGGTCGCCGGCCACGACACCAAGGTGCCGACGAGCGTCGCGAGCGCCACTGCCGCGACCACCGCGACGAGAAAGGGGGCGCGCTGCTCCATCAGGCGGATGGCAGTGAAGCCAGCGATACCGGCGATCGCCTGCACCGCCAGCGAGATCTGACCGACATAGCCCGTCGCAACCACCACCGACAGGGAGCCGACCGCCGCGATCGTCGAGACGATGATGCCGTGGCGACCCGATGCTCCGGCGGTCCACAGCCCCCAGATCGCCAATGCACCGATCGCGACAACCCAACCGGTGACATGACGTGGTGTCGGCGACGGCGGGAGCCGCTGTGCCAGGACGCCGCGACGGTCGGGCAGTACGTCGCTCCGGCGAACGAGGACGCCGATGATCACCACGACGGGGACCGCCTGTTGCAGACCGGTTGTCGGCAGCCATCCAGGCAACCAGGTCGCGTCCGGCCGCACCGCCAGGTCGAGGATCAGCGACTGCGCCATGCCGATCCCCAAGCCGGCGACCGTGGTCAGCGCGAAGGAGCGCAGGCCGCCGAGGAGTGCCGCCGCCAATGCCGGGACGACGAGCAGGGGAGTGGTGCTCGGAGACAACCCGGAGATCGGTTCGATCAGGATCACGGCCGCGCCACCGAGCACCGTTGCCGCCGCCCACGACACCACGCCGAGGCGGTTCGGGGAGATTCCCAGCAGCAACGCGCCCTTCTCGTTCGCAGCGCCGGCCCGGATCGCCAGCCCGAGGGCGCTGAATCGGAAGAACACCGTGAGCACGACCGCGACGGCGACCGCGAGCAACGCGAGCGCGAGCCGGTTGACGGTGACCACGGTCCCGAGCAGGCGAACCGGGGCCGTCGGCAGCACCGGCCGGCGTCGCACGACGCCCGCGCCCGCGACCGGGAAGCGGACCCGCACCACCTCCTGAAGGTAGAGCAGGAGCCCGAGCGACGCGACGACCCGCGCGAGCGGCGCGCCAGTGCGGAGCAGCCGAAAGATCACGAGGTAGACCACGGCCCCGAGCGCTGCGGCCAACACGAGGGCGAAGACCAGCGCGGTGGCGAGTGTGGGCCGCGGCACGAGGTGGACTCGAGCGGGCAGGCCGAGCACCGGCAGCACCAGATCACCCGTCTCGCGGAAGTCGAAGTACGCGTATGCCACATACATCCCGAGCGCCGCGTGCGCGAAGTTGACGACGTTCGAGCTGCGATAGGTGAGGACCAGTCCGACCCCGAGGGACGCGATGACCGCGCCCCCGCCGAGTCCCGCGAGCAGGGCGCCGAGCGATGAGGACATCGACGTGGGATGGGCTCAGCCGCGGGCGATCGACCCGACGTCGATCCAGTCGCCGATCTGAGCGAGTTGCCCGTTATGCATTCGAGCGAGGATCTGCTGGGGGGCACACATCGCTGGAAGCGCAGGGAACTGCTTGCGATCACACGTCGACGCGTGGCCGTCGAAGCTCGGGGCGCCGGCCTGGGAACGCAACGCGGTCGACACGCCGGACGCGGTCGGGTCGGCGCCGAGACCGACGAGGACGCGGTAGAGGTTCATGAACGAGCGGAACGTCACGGTTCCGGCGCCGATGGGGTTCAACCCGTCGCCGTAGCGGGCGACCACCGCGTTGTAGAGGTCGCGGTCGGGGTCATCAACCCCCTTCGGGATCGGCCCTTCGACGTTGAAGATCGCACCCTCGGTCGCCGCGTTGCCGACCTGCTCGGTGATCGACGGCGCAGCGCACGCCCCGGTGAAATACCGCGTGGCGCGAGTGCCGAGCGCCGCGAGTCCTTCGAGGCCGGCTCGGCACCCGGTGTCGGCCGCCAACACGATCACGGCATCGTGGTCGCTGCCGACCGCGGCCGACAATGCAGCGGTGAGGTCGGTGGTGAGCACCGGATAGGGGACCATCTGCACCGTCGCCCCAGCCCGTTTCAACACGGCCTCACCGACCTTGGCGGCGTCTGCGATCGAACCGAAGTCGCCGTAGACGATCGACACCGATGTGGCGTGCGCCTCGACGGCGTGGTGCGCGAACGCGACTGCAGCGCCCCACGTTCCGCCACTCCACTGGAACGAGTTGTCGGAACGGACCGACTGCATGCTGACCGGGATGCCTCCGACATAGGGCACTCCGTTTGCTGCGAGGACGTCGACCGCGTTGCCGAAGACGTCGATACCGCCGAGGACCGCGGGCACTCGCGCTTCAACGAACTTCTGTCCGCAGTCGGTTGAGCCCTCGGCCGAGAAGCCGGTGTTGCACACCTCGACGCGGATCGGCCGCCCAGCGAGGCCACCGAGTTGCTCGTTCACGAAGCTCACCGCGGCCTGCACTGCCTGGGACAACTCTGGGTAGCTGCCAGCGGGAGTGTTCTCCTGGTTGATCATTCCGATCACGAGCGGGTCACCGGTTGCCGGCGTTGGGGACTCGACGATGAGCTCACCGAGCGACGAGCGGCGAGCGCACGCGACGAGGTCGTCGGCACGACACAGCTCCGATGTCGCGATGGTGCTGCGTTGCGTCGCCCCACCCCCGGGGTCGGCCTCGCTGCAGGACAATCCGAGCACCATGACTGCCACAACGGCGATGCAGGTTGTGAAGCGCCTCACGTCGCGGTTCCCCCGTGTTTTCCGGCCGACCTCCGACCGGAGGCAGCTCAAGCTAACAGTGTTTAGCTCAGCTGGGTCGGGGAGTCGCGCCGTAACCGGCGAGCAGTCGATCAACGATCTCGTCGATGAGTCGCTCCTGATCAACTTCGGCGAGGCCCAACTGCACCACGGTCGCCACACCGTGTGCCGCCGCCCAGAAGGTGAGCGTGACGAGCAGGGCATCCTCGGCATGCAAGAGACCCGCCGAGACGGCCTCCTCGATGGTGGCCGCCGCCGTTGCGAACACCCGGGTCGCGCCCGGCAACTCGGCGTCACCCGGAACGTCGAGACCGAGTGGCCCGGGCGGGAAGAGGAACATCACCCGGAACAGTTCGGGCCGCCGTCGCGCGACGTCGACGTAGGCACGGGCCTGCGCACGGACTCGCTCGAGAGGATCGCGCTCGGCGACGCGATCGAACGCGTCGCCCAGCAGGGAGAACTCGCCTTCGGCGACGCCGCGCAGCAGGTCGCGCTTGTCCTGGACGTGCGCATAGAGGGCCGCTGCGGTGACGCCGAGGCGAGCGGCGAGGCGTCGTAGCGACAGCGCTTCGAGGCCGGCGTCGGCAATGAGATCGCGTGCAGCGGCGATGATGGTCCCTCGATCGAGGGGGGCACGAGGGGCGCTCGGGGTCATCCGGGGCAACGTACTGACTGAACAGCGTTAACTTCCCGCTCGAGTCTCGCTATGGTGCACGCGTGAGCAGCACCGAAACTCCGCCCGCATCGGCCTGGCCGTCGAACCCGTGGCTCGAGGGTCACTACGCGCCCGTCGCCGACGAACTCGACGCGCCAAACCTCGAAGTGCAGGGCTCGTTGCCCGACGGGTTGCGCGGCGCCTTCCTGCGCAACGGACCGAACCCGCAGTTCCCGCCACTGGGCCGCTACCACCTCTTCGACGGCGACGGGATGATCCATTCGGTCGTCTTCGACGGCAGCGGCAGCGCCGCGTATGCCAACCGCTGGATACGAAACGACGGGCTCGACGCCGAACGTGCCGCTGGCCGCGCCCTCTTCGGGGGCCTCGCTGAGTTCCGCCTGCCGCCACCCGACGTGATGGCCGTCGCCGGCCCGATGAAGAACACCGCAAATACGCACGTGGTCGCCCACGCCGGACACATCCTGGCGTTGATGGAGGGGGCCGGCCCCATCGAGGTGGCGCCCGACCTCGACACCATCGGGCCCTTCGACTTCGGCGGCCGCCTCCGCGGTGCGATGACCGCGCACCCCAAAGCCGACCCGACGACCGGCGAGTTGGTCTTCTTCGGGTACTCGCCGGTGCCACCGTTCCTGCGGGTTCACACAGCGGATCGCAACGGAGACCTCACCTGGACGACAGAGGTGGAACTCCCGGGGCCGGTGATGATGCACGACTTCGCCGTGACGGCGACCCACGTGGTGATCTTCGACCTGCCAGCGGTCTTCGATCTTCAAGCGATGTTGGCTGGCGGTACGAGCATCTACTGGGAGCCCGATCGGGGGGCCCGGGTCGGGGTGTTGCGCCGGGGCGAACCCGGCACGTCGATCCGCTGGATCGACACCGACCCGTTCTGGGTGTTCCACTTCCTCAACGCGTACGACGAGCCCGACGGTTCGATCACCGTGACCGGGTGCCGGGCACCGAGGCTGAACACCAGTTTCGGCGACGACGCCACCATCGACGGCCTTCAGCCGATGCTGTACCGCTGGCGCATCGACGCCGCTGCCGGGTCGCTCGGTGGCCAGCAACTCGACGACGCGCCGACCGACTTCCCCCGCATCAACGACGCACACAGCGGACTGCCGCACCGCTACGGCTATTCGGGCCACACCCGCATGTGGTCGGGCGACGAGGCGATGTTCGACGGCGTCGTGAAGCACGACCTGGCGGCGGGAACCTCGCGGTTCCACCTCTACGGCGACTCCGCGGCGTGTGGCGAGACCGTCTTCGCCCCGGATCCCAATGGCACCGGAGAAGACGCAGGTTGGCTGCTGAACTTCGTGCACGATCTGGCGAGCGACGAGAGTTCGGTGGTGGTGCTCGACGCACCCACCCTCGAGGAAGTGGCCCGAGTGGTGCTTCCCCGTCGGGTGCCCTTCGGCTTCCACGGCAGCTTCGTGGCGGCACGATGAGCGTGCTGTTGGCGCCGCTGGTGGCGCTCTGCGGCGACGAGGCTGCGGTGATCGACGACTCCTCGGTGCTGTCGTGGCGGACCCTCGACGAGCGGGTTGACGCCTTGTCGGCGGCCCTCGCGACACGCGGCGTCGAAGCGGATGACCGGATCGTCGCGTTGCTCGGCAACCAGCACGAGATGGTCGAGTTGTCCCTCGCGGCCCTCGGGGGCGGGTGGGTGCTCGTGCCGCTGAACTGGCACTGGGTCGCACGCGAGGTGGCCTACGTCATCGACGACGCCACCCCATCGGCGATCATCGTCGACCAACGCTTCGAGGCCGTGGCATCTGAAGCGCTCGCCATCGCGGAGCACCCGCCGGCCCTCCGGGTGCTGGTCGGCGCGGAGCGCGGTGACAAGGGGAGCGGTGGCGAGGGGCGCGACGAGGGGTGGGTGCACTACGAGGAACTCCTCTCGGGGGCGCCGGAGACTGGCCCCGAGCCCCTCAAGGGCGGCCCGATGTTCTACACATCCGGAACCACCGGCTTCCCCAAGGGGGTGAAGTCGACCCTGAGCGCGGTCGGTGGCCCCGCGGAGCTGAGCCTGCTGATCGCACACTCGATGGGCCCGACGATCGGTGTACCGCCGCTTGGGTCCGCGGAGGACCCTCGGCGGTGCCAGCTCATCTGCGGACCGATGTATCACTCGGCGCAGTGGGTGTTCGCCCACTTCGCGCTGCTGTGCGGAGCGACGATCATGCTGCAGCACCGCTTCGACGCCGGGGAGGTCCTCGAGCTGATCGAGCAGCACGGCGTCACGAACCTGCATCTGGTTCCGACCCAGATGTCACGCCTCCTGGACCTGCCTGCCCAGCGTCGAGCGCGCTTCGACGCATCGACGCTCCGAACCGTCCTCCACGGCGCTGCCCCGTGCCCGCCGGCGCTGAAGCGGGCGCTGATCGAGTGGTGGGGGCCGATCGTCTCGGAGTACTACGGCGGCACCGAAGGCGGCTTCCTCGCCCTGATCGAATCGGCGGACTGGCTGGAGCGCCCCGGAAGCGTCGGACGGCCGTTGCCGGTTGTCGAGGTTCGCATCCTCGACGACGAGGGCAACGTGGTGGAAGCCGGACACACCGGAGAGATCTGGTTCCGGAACCTCCTGGGTTCCGACTTCGAGTACCACAACGCCCCTGGCAAGACCGACGCAGCACACCGTGACGGGTTCGGAACGCTCGGCGACGTCGGCTACCTCGACGCGGATGGATTCCTCTACCTGGCCGACCGCAAGATCGACATGGTCGTCTCCGGTGGCGTCAATATCTATCCCGCTGAGGTCGAGGGCGCGCTCCACGAGCATCCGGCGATCTCCGATGTCGCGGTGTTCGGTGTCCCCCACGCCGAGATGGGCGAGGCGGTGCACGCGGCGGTGGTGCTGCGCGACGGGATCGAGTGGTCCGACTCGCTCGAGGCCGACCTCGACGCCTGGTGCCGCGAGCGGCTCGCTGGCTACAAGCGACCCCGGGGCTACGAAGTCCACGAGGAGCTTCCCCGCAACGAGTCCGGGAAGCTGCTCAAGCGCGGGCTGCGCGACCCGTGGTGGGCTGGGACTGATCGCAGGATCTGAGCGGCGGCGCCGACGAAGTGGGGCACCCCTCGGAGAGCGGGTCGGGGGATCAGCGCAGGAGCGCCTCGTAGGGGCCGAGCACGTCACGCTCGAGAATCGAGCGCACCTGCGGATCGAAGCGCCACGTCGCCGCTCGAGAGACGAGTTCCCGTCGCACGTCAACCGATGAGTCGGGCCCGGCCGAGCGGGTCGAGTCCAACCAGATCGAGTGCAGCGTGAGCGGGACGGCCAGCTCCGGGTGGCCGAGCTTCGCGACCGGGCCCGAGGCGAGGTGTGCTGCGTCGAAGACCCACAGCTCGGTTCCGGCGGAGCGTTCGGTGACGTGGTCGCTGTAGACAACGGCGACCACGTATCCGTCGGTCGAGCCGCTGGCGGTGCCGCGGCGGGGGACGAAGGTGGGCGTCCAGCCAAAGCGGTCACCGGGATAGAAGAACGCGTCGGCGACCGAGCCCGCATCGTGGTCGATCCGCACCAGCCCTGATGGCACGCCTTCCCACGGCAGTTCCTCATAGGGAACCAGCCGGTAGGGGTGCCGGATGAAGCCGGTGCCCACACGCCGGACCGCGAGATCGGTGGGGAAGCCGGAGGTCGCGTGGTACACGTCGCCGAGGGTGTCCTCGGAGTGGAGCGGATTGCGGGCGACCAACCCGCCGGTGCCCCAGGTGGCGTCGCTGTAGAAAACGTGCTGATCCACGACAGCGCCCCGGCGGGCGTCGATCTCGTAGCGGCCGACGACGCCGATGTCGTAGTTCACCGGGGTGATGGCGTTGACCAGTTCCTCGCGCACCGGCTCGCCGGTGTGGGGGTGGCGGTCGTACGGCTGGACCCATTCGGCAAAGTCGCTGGCGCTGGTGTGCGCGCTGTGCACGACCAGCCGATCTGGTGTCGAGTCGTAGTCGACCATGAAGTGGCCCGACTCGCGCGGGATGATCGCTCGTCGCGCCACGACGCCGCCGCGGGTGGTCCGAATGTCGTCGCGGCTGATGACGTAGAGATACGACTCGGGTCGCGGCACGATCGTCTGGCCGGCTTCCCACGAGTCGGGTGGGTTGAGCAGCTTTCCGGCCTCGATCGTCCCGGAAGCGTCGAGTACCACGAGGTGGTGTCGCGTCACGCACAGTTGGTGTGCGTTCTGGGTGATCGCGAGCGGCGACCCGTCGGGCATCGTCACCGGCACCCGCTTGATGGCACCGTGGCCGTCCCAGGCCAACACCTCGAAGTACATCATCCCCGGCAGGGGGACGATCGACAGGGACACGCCGTAGTACTCGCCGGTGTGACGGTCGTAGGGCGGATGGGCACTCGCGACGCCCATCGGCGCGAGGAACCGATTGATCGGAGGGTCGACCATCGGTCGGTAGTCGTCGAGTCGGCCCACCGGTGAGAGCGGATCCAAGGTGGCGGGGTCGATCTCCCAGGGTCGGCCGCCGTCGCAGGTGGCGATCAGCCGGTTGCCGTCGAGGGACACCAGGGCGGTGTTCGCCTGGTTCTGCAGCCCGAGGCGCCCGAGGCGGGTCATCCCTCGGGACTCGAACCGGTAGGGCGTGTCCTCGAACGCGCGGGCCATGAGATAGTCGGTCGTTCGCAACAGGCGCGAGGTGAGCCGGGGAGTCGGCCCGTCGAGGTCGAGACGCCACACCATGCCGTCGCCGCTGAAGCCCGCATCACTCGGCAACAGCGACAACGATTGGAACAGGACGTGGCCGGCGAGGTCATCGGGCAAGCGGCCCTCGAGCACCCCGAGTTCGCTCGGCGCGAACTCGGTCGTCACCCGGCGGTTGAAGGCCGCCGGAAGTCGGGCCCAACGGTCACGACCACCGAGCGGTGTGGGGAGAGGGTGCGGGCCCGACCCGAACGGATCCGGCGGGCTTGCCGGCGCGCACCCCAGCGCAGCACCACCGATCACGATGAGCGCACCACCACTCGCCGCGCCCCTCAGAAAGTCTCGACGATCCACGCGTCCCCCAGGTTCCGTCGGTACCGCCCGCCCGGACTGAACAGTGTATACCTCGGGTCGAGCCGTTACGAAGGGGCAGTCGATCCGGTACGGTCGATCACGCGAGCCCGACTCCCGACCCCCAGAGAGGAGCATCGCCCATGAATGAAGTCATGCCCGACGGCCTTGAGTACGTCCGCACCACCGACGTGTTCGATCAGGAACAGCACCCGGCCGGTCTCTTGCGCGCCCACCGGGTCGCCGAGGGCGTCTGGGGTCGCCTGCTCGTCCACACCGGCGGGGTCCGCTTCGTTTTCGAGGACGACACTGACCATCCCATCGACGTGACGGCCGGCGGCACTCAGGTGATCCCACCGGGTCGCGAGCACCACGTCGAGTTCGTCGGGCCGGCAACCTTCGCCATCGAGTTCCACCGTGAGCCCCGACAGGCGACGCCGACCCCCGGCGACGAGAGCACCGGCCTCGCTGAGACCTGATCCGCGTGGAGCGCCTCACCGCAGCCGACTCGTGGTACCTCCAGGTCGAGTCACCCACCGTGCCCATGCACGTGGCGGGCGTGATGATCCTCGAGCCGAAGACCGCTGGCAGGCGTCTCACCCCCACACGCCTGCGCGACCACATCGCCCGCGGGTTCGCCACCATCCCGTCGCTGCGCCGGCGGCTCGTTGAGGTTCCGTTCGGGATCGACCATCCCGTGTGGGTCGAGGACCCCGATTTCGACCTCGACCACCATCTCTCACGTCACATCCTCGGCCGGCCGGGCGAGCCCGCGGATCTCGACACGTTCGTCGGCCGCTTCCTCTCTCCGCTGCTCGACCGCTCGAAACCCCTGTGGCAGATGGCGCTGGTGGAGGGCCTCGAGGGCAAGCGGATCGCGATCGTCGTCAAGTTGCACCATTGCCTCGTCGACGGGGCGAGCGGCCTCGCGATCCTCGGCGAGCTGATCGATCTGACCGCGGAGGAGACGGCGAGCACATCCCGACCCTCGGACACGCCCGAGCGAGCCGAGCGAGCCGAGCGAGTCCCGGGTCGCACCGAACTCGTCACCGGAGCGCTGTGGAATCGAGCGATCACCCCGATGCGTCCGCTTCGAGCGGCGGCACACGTTGCGTCGTCGATCGCGAACCTCGCAACCACCGCAACTGCCCGCCGACGCTCTGGGGCGACGCCTTCCGCACGTCCCCTCGATGCTCCCCGAACACCCCTCAACGGGGTCCTGACAACTCGTCGGGCCACCTCGTTCACCCAGCTTCCCCTCGACGACTTCAAGCGCGTCCGAACGGCCTTCGGGGCGACGGTCAACGACGTCGTGCTCGCCGTGTGCAGCGGGGCGCTCCGCGAGTATCTCGACGCGCGCGGTGCGCTTCCGGACCGACCCCTCGTGTGCTCGGTGCCGGTCTCCACCCACGGCCACGACGACGCGGACCGCTCGACGAATCAGGTGTCGAGCCTGTTCGTCCACCTCCCCGTGCACCTCGCGGACCCTCTCGATCGACTCGCCGCGGTCCACGAAACGGCAGAGGGCGCAAAGCAGTACCACGCAGCGCTCGGGGGCAGCATTCTGGGTGATGCGGTCGAGATGATTCCGACGACCCTGCTGCGTCTCGGAAGTCGCGCCTATGGCCGCAGCCACCTCCCGTCGCTGCTGCCGCCGATCCAGAACCTGATCGTCTCCAATGTGGTGGGCCCACCGAGCCCCCTCTACATCGCGGGTGCGGAGGTCGTCGGCCTGTTCCCGGTCGGCCTCCTCACCGAGGGAACCGGCTTGAACATCACGGTGTTCTCGAGCAACGGCGTGTTGAACGTCGGGCTGCTGGCGTGCCCCGATCTCCTCGATGACCTCGGCGAGTTGGTCTCGGGGATTCGGCGCAGCCTCGAGGAGTTGCTCGCGCTCGCCGCTTGATCGCGAGGCATTGCGGTCGATGGAACCCTGATCGACGTGCCGCCCCGTCGGCCGGATCGCCGGAGGTCTCCTGTGGCCGAGCCGCTCAGTGCACCGACTCGTTTCGAGAACCCTGTGGACGCCCAGGGTCACGTGATGCGGCCGGTCGACCCTCACGTTGTGGTGCTCGTCGGCGCTACCGGTGACCTCGCCCGCAGGAAACTGCTGCCAGGACTGTTCCACCTCGCTGAGGTGGGGTTGTTGTCGTCGTTCCACATCGTCGGAACCTCCCTGGAGGACCTCGACGACGAGGACTTCCGGCAACTGACGCTCGCGGCGTGCCGGGAGTACGCCCGTCGCCCACCCGACGAGTCGGCGTGGCGGCACTTCGCGCAACGGCTCCGATACGTGCGTCAGAGCGATGGCCCTGCGGCGCTCGCGGCCGCGGTGCATGACGCGGAGGACGATCTCGGCGTCGACGCGCGCCGCCTCCACTACGTGTCGGTTCCGCCGTTCGCAGCCCCGGACGTGATCCGCACCCTCGGCGCGGCCGGATTGGCAGAGCGCGCACGGGTGGTGCTCGAGAAGCCCTTCGGCACCGATCTCGACAGTGCACAGAAGCTCAACCTGATCATCCACGAGGTGTTCGAAGAAGACCAGGTGTTCCGCATCGACCACTTCCTCGGCAAGGAAGCGGCCCTCAACATTCTCGCGTTCCGCTTCGCGAACGGGCTCTTCGAGCCCATCTGGAACCGCCAGATGATCTCCCACGTGCAGATCGACGTCCCCGAGACGCTCTCGGTCGGCAACCGGGCAGCGTTCTACGAGTCGGCGGGGGCGTTCCGCGACATGGTCGTCACACACCTCATGCAGATCCTTGCGTTCGTGGCAATGGAACCACCGACGGCCCTCGAGCCGTTCGCGATCAACGAGGAGAAGAACAAGGTCTTCCGCTCGATGCTGCCACTACGGCCCGATCACGTGGTCCGTGGCCAGTACGAGGGGTACTGCGACATCGACGGCGTCGATCCGGACAGCCAGACCGACACCTTTGTGGCGCTGCGTTGCGAGATCGACAACTGGCGATGGGCGGGGGTGCCGTTCTTCCTGCGCACCGGCAAGCACATGGCCGAAGGCGCCCGGATCGTGTCGATCGCGTTCCGTGAGCCGCCACGCTCGATGTTCCCGGGTGCGTCGGGCGTCGGGATGAAGGGGCCCGACCACCTCACCTTCGACCTGGCCGAGTCGGCGAAGATGTCACTGTCGTTCTACGGGAAACGGCCCGGCCCCGGCATGGTTCTCGACAAGCTGAGCCTCCAGTTCGCCCTCTCGGAGACGGCGGCGGCCGGTGACGTTCTCGAAGCGTACGAGCGGCTCATCCTCGATGCGATGCACGGCGACCACACGCTGTTCACGAATGCGGCCGGCATCGAGCGACTCTGGGAGGTCGCCGCGCCGCTGCTCGCAGACCCGCCGGAGGTGCACCTCTACAAGCGGGGCTCGTGGGGTCCACGAGCGATGCACGGGCTCATCCAGCCGTTCGGCTGGCGCCTTCCCTTCGAGCGCGCCTGGCGTGAGGCCCCGCACGACGACGCGGCGCACCCGGCGACCTGATGGTCCCACGCGCCAGCGTGACGCCGCGACGCTCGTCACCCCAGCGCGCGGCGCCCTACGTCGGAAGGGGAGCGAAGCGCCGGAGGCGCAGGCTGTTGGTCACCACGAACACCGACGAGAAGGCCATCGCCGCACCGGCGAGCATCGGGTTGAGGAGACCGGCTGCGGCGAGCGGGAGGGCCGCCACGTTGTAGGCGAAGGCCCAGAACAGGTTGCCCTTGATGGTCGCGAGGGTCCGCCGAGCGAGGCGGATGGCGTCGGCGGCAACCCGAAGGTCTCCGCGGACGAGAGTGAGGTCGGCCGCTTCGATCGCGACGTCGGTGCCCGTGCCCATCGCCAGGCCGAGGTCGGCCTGGGCCAGCGCCGCAGCGTCGTTCACGCCGTCGCCGACCATCGCGACGGTCCGACCGTCGTCTTGGAGGCGCTTGATGACCGCGACCTTGTCGGCGGGGAGCACTTCGGCGATCACCGACTCGGCATCGATTCCGACCGCATCGGCGACCGTCGCGGCGACCGCCGCGTTGTCGCCCGTGAGCAACATCGGTGTCAGCCCGAGCGCACGGAAGCGCGTGATCGCCTCAGCGGAGCCGTCCTTGAGGGCATCGGCCACCACGAGCACGCCGCGGGCCGCGCCGTCCCAGCCGACGGCGACCGCCGTCCACCCGCGGCCGGCGGCGTCGCTCATCGCGGTGGACAGTTCTGGTCCGAGGTGCTGGGACCAGTCCGCCAACAGCCGGGCACGGCCGACGACGACCGCGTGGGTCTGGTCGCCGTCGCGGACCATGCCCTGGACGCCGAGGCCCTCGACATTGGCGAAGTCGACCACCGTTGCGAGCTCTCCGACCCGCTCCGCGGCTCCCGCGGCGATGGCCGCCGCGATGGGGTGCTCGGAGGCGCCCTCGATCGCTCCCGCAATGCGGAGGAGCTGGGCCTCGTTCTCCCCGTCGGCGGCGACGACCTCGACGAGGGTCATCTTGCCGGTCGTGACCGTGCCGGTCTTGTCCAAGACGATGGTGTCGACACGCCGCGTTGATTCGAGGACTTCGGGGCCTTTGATCAGGATGCCCAGTTGCGCACCGCGACCGGTGCCGACGAGCAGTGCCGTCGGCGTCGCCAGACCGAGCGCGCACGGGCACGCGATGATCAGCACCGCGACGGCGGCGGTGAACGCGGCGGATGGCCCGTCGCCACGAATCATCCAATAGGCGAAGGTCGCGACGGCGAGGATCAGCACGATCGGCACGAAGACGCCGGAGATGCGGTCGGCGAGGCGCTGCACCTGCGCCTTTCCGCTCTGAGCGTCTTCCACCAGGCGCGCCATCTGGGCGAGTTGTGTGTCGGCTCCGACCCGTGTCGCTTCGACCACGAGGCGACCGCCGGCGTTCACGGTTGCTCCCACCACGGGATCACCTGATCCGACCTCGACGGGAACCGACTCGCCGGTGACCATCGACATGTCGAGCGCAGAGGTGCCCTCGATGACGGTGCCGTCGGTGGCGACCTTCTCGCCGGGACGGACGACGAAGTGATCGCCGACCGCGAGTTGATCGACGGGGATCCGTTCCTCACGGTCACCCCGCAGCACGGAGACCTCTTTGGCGCCGAGTTCGAGCAGGGCGCGCAGCGCTGCGCCCGCCCGGCGCTTCGAGCGCACTTCCAGGTAGCGGCCGGCCAGGATGAACGTGGTCACCCCTGCCGCCGCCTCGAGGTAGATGTTCGCCGAGCCGTGGGTCCGCTCGACGGTGAACTCGAACGCGTGGGTCATGCCCGGCTCGCCCGCCATTCCGAAGAACAGCGCGTAGATCGACCATCCGAACGCGGCCAGGGTGCCGATCGAGATCAGGGCGTCCATCGTCGTGGTGCCGTGACGCAGGTTCGTCCAGGCGGCACGGTGGAACGGCAGCGCCCCCCACACGACGACGGGCGCGGCGAGGGTCAGCGACAACCACTGCCAGTGACGGAACTGAAGCGGCGGCACCATCGCCATCGCGACCACCGGCGCGCTCAGGAGCGCTGAGACGACCAGCCGCTCGCGCAGGGAGCGAAGCTCGTGATCCTCCGCGGCACCGTGCTCGTCAGTTGCCGCAACAGGGGTGGGAGCCGGCAGCGTTGCCGAATAGCCCGCCTGCGCCACGGTGTCGAGCAGCGCCTCCGGTGTCACCGCAGGGGAGAAGGTGACCTTCGCCTTTTCGGTGGCGTAGTTCACGCTCGCGGTCACCCCGTCGAGCTTGTTGAGCTTCCGCTCGATCCGATTGGCGCACGACGCGCACGTCATGCCCGAGATGGCGAGTTCGATCTCCCGGGGTTGGTCGGTGAGCGTCGGGTCGTGCTCGGTCGTGCTCATGTCGTCTGGTATCCGGCTTCGGCGACCGCGGCACGGATCGCCGCGTCTTCGACGGGTCCGTCGGAGGTGACCGTCATGCGGCCGGAGGCCAAGTCGACATCGACGCCGGTCACGCCCGCGACCTCGCCGACTTCCTCGGTGACCGATGCGACGCAGTGGCCGCAGGTCATGCCGACAACGGTGTAGGTGGTGGTCTCGCTCATTTGGGTGCTCCGTTTCGGTTGCTGGGGTTTGGTCGGTGGGAGGGTGGGGGACCTCAGGAACGAACGAGACGGCCGATGGCGTCGGTCGCCTCCTTGAGCTTCGCTGCGCCTTCTGGGCCGCCCGCGGCGACCGCGTTCGCAACGCAGTGCCCGAGGTGTTCCTCGAGGAGGCCCAGGGAGACGGCCTGGAGCGCCTTGGTCATCGCGGAGACCTGCGTGAGGATGTCGATGCAGTACTGCTCCTCATCGACCATCCGCTGGAGGCCTCGCGCCTGACCTTCGATGCGCCGCAGCCGCTTGAGGTAGTCCTCCTTGCGGCTGAGGTAGCCAGGAGTCGCGTGGTGAGCTTGCTCCATTACCATACCCCCCTAGGGTATCACGAGACCTCCAGGTCTACAAGGGGGGCAGGGTGGGAACGACCAACCCGGCACCGATTGTCGGGGTGCCCCTCCATCCGGAGGTCGAAACAAGGAGGTCGGCGATGAAGCGAGTGTTGGTTGGCATCGATGGTTCGGAGACGGCAGCAGCCGCTGCCGCATGGGCTGCCCGTCTGACCCGAGCCACCGGCGCAGAACTCATCGCTGCGACCGCGTGGCGACCGTCACAGTCCGAGGCAGCTCCCGAGGAGATGGAACTGCTTCGAGACGACACGGCCTCACGACTGGCGGGGGAATGGACCGAGCCGATCCGCCAAGAGGGTGTCGAAGCACGAACGACGGTGTTGAACGGCAATCCCGACCGACTGCTCGCCGCAGCCCTCGACGACGACGTCGACCTGATCGTCATCGGGACCCACGGCCATAGCGGTGTTGCGCCGTTGAAGTTCGGCAGCAACGCCCACCACCTCGCGCACTACACGCGTCGGCCGCTGGCCCTCATCCCGAACTCGAGTGCCGCCGGCGGCGAGCCGATTCGCAAGATCGTCGTGTGCGTCGACGGGTCACCGGGCTCGACCGCCGCGGTGCAGTTCTGTGCAGACGTGGCACCGGGCTTGGGCGCGACCGTGACCGCAGTGGCCTCAGAGGAACCCTTCCTCGAGTGGGTCCGCGAGAGCGACCCCAGAAGCTGGCGCAGCTACCTGGAATCCGAGGCCGAGGAGTGGTCACAGCCGATTCGTGACGCCGGCGTCGAGGTCGAGGTGGTCGTCCGCCGCGACCTCCACCCGTCCCACGCGTTGCTCGAGGCGGCGGCCGACGCGCAGCTGCTCGTCGTCGGAACCGCAGGGCTGAGCTCGGTGCTCGGCGTGCGTATCGGCGGCACTGCGATGCAGGTCATCGACAGCGCGAACGTGCCGGTGGTCATGGTTCCGCCCACCGATCCTGGAGGGACCCGCACCGGGCCGCTCGACCACACCACCGACCAGCACGACGACGCAGCAACGAACGCCTGAGGAGCACGTGATGCCCAACGATGAACAACGACTGATTCCAACGGCGCCGATCACCTCCCTCGAGCAGTACCGGAGCGAGTGCAGCGGCGTTGACGCGCTGATGGCGGCGCGTGCCGTGCAGCCCGACGACGTGATCGCCGAGATCACCGCCTCGGGATTGCGGGGCCGTGGCGGCGCCGGGTTTCCGACGGGCGTCAAGTGGCAGACCGTCCGCGACAACCAATCGGAGGTCCTCGCGACCACGGTTGTGGTCAACGCCGCGGAGGGAGAGCCGGGGACCTTCAAGGACCGGACGATCCTGCGGGCAAACCCCTACGTCGTCGTCGAAGGCGCGCTGATCGCCGCTCACGCCGTCGAGGCCCGCCAGGTGATCATCGCGACCAAGGCAGCATTCGTCGACGTGGTGGCGGCGCTGTGCCGGGCGGTGTCCGAGTTCACTGACGCCGGCCTGTGCGGCGACGTGGAGATCGAGGTGTTCGAGGGTCCCGACGAGTACCTCTACGGGGAGGAGACGGCGCTGCTCGAGGTGATCGACGGCCGTCCGCCGTTCCCCCGGATCGCGCCGCCGTTTCGTCGCGGTGTGGTCGAGGTGGTCGAGCACGACGAGGACGCCGTCTCGGGGAGCGGCTTGGCCGCGCACGTCGAGATGGCCGGGGCTGCAGCGGAGAACCTGGCACCACCGGCACTCGTCGACAATGTGGAGACGCTCGCGAACGTGCCGCAGATCATCCTCCGCGGCGCGGACGCTTTCCGGCAGGTCGGCACCGAGCGCTCCGCCGGCACGATCCTCTGCACGATCACCGGACACGTCCGCCATGCCGGCACGGCGGAAGTCCCACTCGGCACAACCTTGCGCGACGCCATCGACCGCATCGGCGGCGGCGCCCTCCCCGGTCGGACGCTGACCGCCGCGATGCCCGGCGTCTCGGGAGCGCTGATCCCCGCGGAGCGCTTCGACACCCCGCTCACCTACGAGGACATGGCGTCGATCGGCAGTGGGCTCGGCTCGGCCGGCTTCTGGATCCTCGACGATTCGGTCGACCCGGTCGCGGCGGTTGCCGGAGTCTCCCGCTTTCTCGCCGTCGAGTCGTGCGGTCAGTGCACACCGTGCAAGGTCGACGGGCTGACCTTGGCCGACACGCTGGAGCGAATCGCCGCCTCCGCAGGCAACGAGACCGACCTCGCCACCATCCGCAAGCGGGTCGACACGGTCGCGTTCGGCGCACGGTGCAACCTCGGCCGCCAGCAACAGGCAGTCGTCCAGAGCCTCCTCGACCACTTCTCCGATGTCCTCGAGGATCACGTTCACCGGCGGGTCGAGGGGGTCGACCCGGTCTTTGTGGCCGAGTTGCGGGACGTCGACGACGGGGAGGTCACACTCAACGAGCGTCAGGCCGACAAGCAACCTGACTGGACCTACCACGACAGTTGGGACGGCCGCTTTCCGGTCGAACGATTCACCGACCACCGCCGCGACGAGCCCCTCGACGGCTGAGCCGAACGGACCGCACCCGGCTGAGGGGCGCCGCGGTGGGCGGCGCGATGGTGGGGCGGTGGGTCACGTCGTCGCGACGAGTCGCTCGCGGGAGGGAGCGACCCGCCGCAGCAAGGCCAGCGCGGCGAGACACATCACGCCACCGGCGATGAACGAACCGCGATGACTCGTGATCGCTGCAACGCCACCGAGGGCGATCGCCCCGAGGCCGCTGGCAGCGTCGAAGAAGCTCGACACGGTGCCCATCGCCGCGCTCCGCTCGCTCACCGGCACGCCGTCGAACGCCAACAACAGGATCGCCGGGTACAGCTGCGACATTCCCACCGCGAAGATCACCGTTCCGCCGTAGAGGCCCAGCGGAGTCGCAACCAGGCCCATCACCACCAGGCCGAGCGCGGAGAGGCCCGTCGCGAGGGTGCCGGTCACCCGTGGGCCGAGTCGATCGGGCACCTTCGCGCCGGCGAGGCGCAGCGCGAGGATCAACAAGCCGTACGTCAACAGAACGGTCGCGGAGTCCTCCATGCCGATCTCGTGCACGTAGAGCGGCACGAACTCGGCGAACCCGGCGAGCCCGATCATTCCGAGGAACAGCACAACGCCGGGGCCCACCGCGGGGCGGTAGAGGATCGTGGAGGCGGCATCGCTCGACGCCCGCTCCTCCGCCGTGGCTCGGTGCGTCTCCCGCGTGAAGGTTCCGAGCACCGCCGCTCCGAGTGTGAGGGCCGCGCTGAGCGTCCAGATGCGACCGAAGTTCCCGCCGGCGAGGACCTTCTCCCCGAGGACCGGGCCGAGTGCCAAGCCGCCGTAGACCGCAACCGACCAGTAGGAGACGGCCTCCCCGCGACGTTCTGCGGGGGCGAGGTCGGTTGCCATCGTGCCGGCGCCGACGAAGAACGCCGCCTCACCCGCGCCGGCGAGGAGGCGGGTCGCGACCAGGGCGGGGAGGCTCGTCGCCAGGTGAACCGCCGCGTACGCGATCGCCACGATGAGCGCACCGCCAACGATCAGGATCTTGCGGCCGAGCCGATCACCGAGACGACCCACAAAAGGCCGGAGGACCACGGCACCGAACGAGAACGCACCCACCGCGACGCCAACACCGACCGAACCGCCCCCGAGTCGTTGCTGCACAAACTTCGGGACGGTGGGCAGGAGGGTGCCGATCGCGAGGAAGTAGGCGAGCCCGCAGCTCACCACCAGCACGAATGCCGGGCTCCACAGCGACGGAATTTCCTTCACCGCGGTGGGTCCGACTCGTCTCACCGCAGCAGTGTAGGGACCCGCGCCTCGGGCAACGGGAGGCGGCCGCCACGATCTATGGTTCGGCCCGTGCGATTCAATCTTCCTGTCGATCAGATGCCCACCGCCTGGTTCAACGCGCTGCCGCGAATGCCCGAGCCGATGCAGCCGCCACTGCACCCCGGCACTCGCGAACCGATCGGTCCCGATGACCTCGCGCCGCTGTTCCCGATGGCGCTCATCGAACAGGAGATGTCCACCGCTCTCGAGATCGAGATTCCCGGTGAGGTGATCGACATCCTCCGCCTGTGGCGCCCGACTCCGCTCGTGCGGGCGGAGCGTCTCGAACGGGCCCTCGGCACGCCGGCGCGGATCTACTTCAAGGACGAGTCCCAGAGCCCGGCCGGGTCACACAAGACCAACACGTCGGTGGCGCAGGCGTTCTACAACAAGCAGTCGGGCGCCAAGCGGCTCACCACCGAGACGGGTGCCGGCCAGTGGGGCACGGCGCTGTCGTTCGCGTGCGCCCAGTTCGACCTCGAGTGCAAGGTGTACATGGTCCGCACCTCGTTCGACTCGAAGCCGTATCGGCGGGTGTTGATGGAGACCTGGGGCGCCGAGTGTGTGCCGTCACCGGTCGACGACCCCTCCTCGCCGGGGTCGCTCGGCCTCGCCATCAGCGACGCGGTGCGTGACGCGGTGAGCCGTGAAGATTCCCACTATGCGCTGGGGTCGGTACTGAACCACGTGCTGTTGCACCAGACGATCATCGGTCTCGAGGCGAAGGATCAGCTCGCGATGGCGGGGGAGGAGCGGCCAGACGTGGTGATCGCCCCGTGTGGTGGCGGCTCCAACCTCGGCGGGGTGACGCTGCCGTTCATGGAAGACGCCGCGGTGCGGCTCGTGGCCGTGGAACCGACGTCGTGCCCGACGCTCACGAAGGGCAACTTCGAGTACGACTTCGGCGACACCGCCGGGATGACCCCGCTGATGGAGATGTACACGCTCGGCCACGACTTCATGCCGCCCGACATTCACGCGGGGGGTCTGCGCTACCACGGCGACTCGCCGATCATCTCGGCGCTCGTGAAGGCGGGCCGCATGGAGGCGGTCGCCTATCCGCAGGGGAAGGTCTTCGAGGCGGCACGGCAGTTCGCGACCGTCGAGGGTCGGGTGCCGGCACCCGAGACCGCGCATGGGATCCGCGCCGCGATCGACGAGGCGCTCGCCTGCAAGGAGTCGGGCGAGGAGAAGGTGATCCTCTTCAACTACTCGGGCCACGGGTTCCTGGACCTCGCTGCGTACGACGACTTCAACCACGGTCACCTGCTCGACGCCTGAGCGACCCCCTTCCCGGCCGAACCCCCCTACCGGCCGAACCCCCCTACCGGCCGAACCCTCCTTCCGAACTTTGGGTCCACCGTCCCGATTTCGGGACGTACGACCCAAAGTTCAGGAGCGGGGAGGGGTCAGGAACCGGGGGCTGAGGGTCAGGAGCTGGGAGCTGCGGGTCAGGAGCGGGGAGGGGTCAGGAACCGGGAGCTGGGGGTCAGTGCGAGCCGGGGAAGACGTCGTCCTCCGAGACGTGCCAGACCGGGTGGTCGCCAGCCGTCTCCACGTTGAAGCCGTAGTCGAACACCAGGCTGCCGCCATAGGTCGCACCCCACGCCACGAGCGCGGCGGTCACCACAGAGAGGATCATCACGCCGACCGGCGTCGCCAGGTGGTCGCCGTAGGCGCTGATCCTCCACACGGCGTCGACGATCGCGAGGATCGTCGAGACGACCATGATCGCCGCGTGCGTGTTGATCGTCCGTCGCGCCTGGGTGCCGGCCTCGGAGGAACTGTTGCGATCGACCAGACCGGTCAGCGCTGCACCCACCGCCACCACGAGGCCGATCACCATGATGAAGCTCCCAGCTCGCCACAGTGCGAGTGCCCAGTCGTGATCCCCGCCACCGATCGCCGAGAGCACGTCGAGGATCGCCACCAGCACGTAGGCGCCGATGGGGATATCGGTGAGCGGCGGGTGCGTCGGCTTTCCGGCCCAACCTCGGAGCCCCTTGAACTTCCGGCCCTTCACGGTGATCGCCGGCCGAACCGAGAACTGTCTCATGGCGATTCCTTTCGAATGATGAAACGTCTGTACTCATCAAACGATCGGGCACGCCGCGCTATTCCGGCTCGTGAACGGGTGCACCCCGGAGACGCCGCGGAGCCAGGGAGCTGGCGGCGCCCTGGGCACTCGGGGGCACTGAGGCGATCGATCGCCCCGGCCGATCAGGGTGTTCCGGCGTGTCGGACCGACAGGTCCACCGACGACAGGCCCGGACCTCGGAGTACCCCGTAAACACCACCGGCGAGATGCTCCAGGTCAGCGAGGGGGATGAGGTGGGGGAAGTCCGCCGTCGCGATGCGCAGACGGAGCCGGTGTCCAGCCGGAATCGTGGCGAAGGTCGGACGCACCTCGATCTCGTAGGACACATCCGCACCGACGGGCACCGGGCTTCGCGCGGCGCGGGTCAGCTGCAACTGCGGCCGGAGCACCGATCCGTCGGCGTTGTACCAAGTGGCGTCCTCGTCGAGCGCCCGCAATGAACCGAGTTGCGCCCCGCCGCTGAGATCGGTCGAGCGGCCGTCGGGGCCGACGTCCTCGACGGTGACCGCGAAGAGGGCATCGGAGCGGGTCGAGGTCGCACGGAGGTGGACGGCGATGGGTCCGCTGAGCTGCAACGGCTCGGTGAGTGGCCCGGTGGTGTACGTGACCTCGCCGTCGGTGCGGGTCGGCTTGAACGCGGGCATCGGGCACTCCTTGGCCACCATGCCGGCGGTGAACTGCACCGTCGAGGCCGAACACCCCGGGCCGACGCCGGTGTAGGCGATCGTGTCGCTTCCCCCAACGGTCGGCTCGTTCGCGTTCAGGGTCCCGCCGCCATCGAGCCACCACCGCTGCCGGACGGCGTCTGCCACGGGGTAGGCGGAGGTCGACCACCGTGCGCCTCCGGGCTCGATCACGTGCAGTGGGGTGTCGGTCGAGTCCACGCCGTTGTCGACGCCCTTGAGCCAGTGGTCGAACCAACGCAGTTGGATCGCCGTCAGATCTGCACCGTCACCGACGTTGCCGTGATGCCACGGACCGAACAGCAGCTGAAAGCGCGGGTCGGGGCGTTGGGTCGGGTCCATCGGAGCGTCGACCGGGCGGCCGGCCGCAGCGTTCTGCAGGCCGCTGTACAGCAACGGTTCGCCCCGCTGGAACACGTCGTAGAGACCACCGACGAGGTAGACCGCGACGTTGTTGTCGACGATTCGCTGCAACACCGTCTGGGGTGCCCGCTGCTGCCACCACTCGTTGTTGTAGCGGCGGGGACCGTTGTTGAGCATGTCGCTCGCCATCACCGCCTCGAAACGCGAGAGCTGTTCGACGTTGGCCCCGGCGAGGCGCACCGCCTCCTCGATCGTGTCGGCCTCACGGAACGGATTGGTCGAGCGCTCGCCGCCGTATCCGAACAACAACCCCAGCGGCGAGATGACGTTGAGGGCACCGCCGCTCACGAACAGGTCGCGGTAGGGGTCGATGGTCGCCGCGGAGGGGAAGATCGCCTTGAGCGGCGAGTCGGGACCGACCTCGGCCGCGGTGAAGAGCTGGTCGATCGCCGAATAGGAGTGGCCGATCATGCCGACCCGCCCGTTGGAGCGCGGCAGGTTCGCCGCCCAACGCACCACCGCAGCACCGGCGACCGCCTCGGCCTTGTCGAACAACTCGAATCGCCCCTCCGACGCTCCGGTCCCCGGTACATCAACGACGAGGGCGAGATACCCGTGGCGCACGAGGTCGAGGTTGAGTCCGCTCCCGCCCGTTCCACCTTGCTGGAGCGCCGCGCTCTTGCTGTAGGGGGTGTAGCCGACGATGACGGGAAACGGGCCCTCCGCGGGCTGCCCCGTCTCCGGGTCGGCCGGAGTGTAGAGGTCGGCGGCGAGCGTGCGACCATCGGGCAGGCGCAGCCGCAGGTTGTGGGTGTAGGTGGCGATGTAGGGAGCGTCGGTTCGTCGTGCGAGCTCGTCGGGAGGCGGAGGGGACGCGCAGGCCGCCCCCACCACGACAAACGTGCACATGAGTGCGATGAACCTGGTGATCGACCGTCGTCTCGTCACGCCTTGCCCCCCGTTTCTCGGAGGATCATGACCGACCACGAACCTGCGAACAAGTCTGTTCGTGGAGTACGGTCCGACAATGGCGACAACACACGACCTGAGCGGCCGCAGGGTTTTCATCACCGGCGCAGCACGCGGCATCGGCGCAGCACTCGCACAGCGGCTGACCGAGCGGGGCGCACGCGTCGCGCTCGCCGGGCTCGAACCGGAATTGCTCGCGGAGGTCGCCGGAGGCCTCGATGCCCCGTGGTGGCGCTGCGACGTCGGCGACCGCGTCCAGGTCGAACACGCCGTGGACGCTGCGGCCAAAGCGCTCGGCGGACTCGACGTGGTGGTGGCGAACGCCGGGGTTGCCGCCCAGCTTCCCATCGTCGCCGGAGACCCGCGCATCTTCGAGCAAACCGTCCGCGTGAACCTCCTGGGGAACTACTACACGGCCCGCGCGGCGGGCCCCCACGTCGGGCACGGCAGTGGTTACGTCGTGTTGGTGTCCTCCCTGGCCGCTGCGGTGCACCTGCCGCTCATGGGCGCCTACAGCGTTTCCAAAGCAGGGGTCGAGGCGCTCGGCAACTCACTGCGTCAGGAACTCCGACCGACCGGCGCGCGGGTCGGGGTCGCCTACTTCGCGGAGCTCGAAACCGACATGACACGCCGCGGCTTCGACACCGAGGCCGCCCGCAAGTTTCTGCCGGGCTCCGTCGTCACGAAGGTCACACCGCTGCGGGTCGGCATCGATGCGCTCGAGCGCGGGATCACGAACCGGAGCCGCATCATCGTGGCCCCCGGCTACATCCGACCGATCCTTCCGTTCCGGGCCGTCGCCCAGCGGGTTGTCGAGCTCGCCGTCGGGCGCCGGGTCGGGGCGGTCATGCCGATCGCCGAGCGCGAGATCGTCGATCTCACCACGCCACAGATCGTCGAGGAGCAGGCGTCGTCATGACCACCAGTCACGGCAGCACCACACGCACCAACGACCAGCCCGCCGGCGGGTCGGGGCATCTCGTGGAGCGGGCAACGCCCGAACCGCGGATCGCTCCGGGTACCCGCCGCGAGGTCGGCGTCGTGAACTGGTTGATCAGTGCCGCGTCGGGCGCCGTCGCCCGCACTCCGCCACCGAACCTGTTTCTCACCCTGGGCCGCCAGCGCGGCCTGTTCCGGGCGTGGATGTGGTTCGCCGGCCATCTGATGCCCGGCGGGAAGCTCGGCCGACGTACCACCGAGCTCGTGATTCTGCGGGTCGCCGAGTTGCGCGGCTGCGAGTACGAACTCGAGCACCATCGCTCGCTCGCGCAGCGCAGCGGGGTGAGCGCCGAGGAGGTCGAACGGGTCTCCGAGGGGCCCGACGCCGCAGGGTGGACCGACCGGGAGCGTGCGATCCTCGCCGCCGTCGACGAACTCCACCACACCAACGATCTCTCCGACGATCACTTCGCGGCGCTCGAGACGCACCTCGACGCGCCGCGAATCGTCGAGTTGGTGATGCTCGTCGGCCACTACGAAATGCTCGCGACGGCTATTACGGCCTTGCGCGTCCAGCCCGATCCGCACCACCGATGAGCGCTACGGCGAGCCTGCCCCGCGGCCGCCATGGCCTGTCGCGCGACGAGGTCGAGTCGCATCAGCGGCTGCGCATCCTCGCCGCGATCGCCGACACCATGGCCCAGAAGGGATACGCCGCAACCTCGGTGGCGGACATCATCCGCGGGGCCGGGGTCTCGCGGGAGACCTTCTACCAGCTCTACGACAACAAGCTCGATGCGTTCATGGCGGCGTTCGACACCGTCGCCGAGGTCGTGGTGGAGGCGCTCGCAACGACCGACGGGCCCACGTCGCCGACCGATCGGATCGAGGCGCTCATCGAGGCCTACCTGGGCCTGGTCGCTGCGACACCCGAGTGGGCCCGGCTCTTTCTCGTCGAGGTCCACGCCGCCGGCCCCGACGCCATCGCCCGGCGGGCGGAGATCCAGGAGCGCATCGTTGATGCGATCACCGCAGCGCTCGACACGAGCGACCCGACCGTCCGATTCGACGTGCGGGTGATCGTCGCGGCGATCGGCCCGCTCGTCGAGGCGCCGTTGGTGCGCGGTGACATCGCCGCGATCGCAGCGCTCGGCGCCCCACTCCGCGCCCACGTGCACCACATCCTGGCAAGCCGCTCGGCGGGGTCCGTCCGATGCTGAGCACACCACGGGAACCCCATCGGCTCAACCGCTCTCACAGGGCCCGACGGTAGGCTGGCGACCTTGAACACCCCGTCGACGCCCATCACCGACGTCAGGCTCCGCGAGATGTACCTGGCGTTCTTCGTTGATCGCGGCCACGCCGTGATCCCCAGTGCATCGTTGGTCCCCCAGGACGACCCGACGGTCCTGTTCACCACGGCCGGGATGCATCCGCTCACGCCGTATCTCAAGGGCCAGACCCACCCGTCGGGCACCCGCCTGGTGGACTGCCAGAAGTGCGTCCGTACCACCGACATCGATGATGTCGGCGACCCGAGCCATCTCACGTTCTTCGAGATGCTGGGCAACTGGTCACTCGGCGACTACTACAAGAACGAGTCGATCCGCTGGAGCTACGAGTTCCTCACCGATCCGCAGTACCTCGGCATCGACCCGCAGCGTCTCTGGATCACGATCTTCGAGGGCAACGATGTGGTGCCCCGAGACGACGAGAGCGCCGAGGTCTGGCGCAGCCTGGGCATTCCCGACGAGCGCATCATCGCTCTGGGCGAGGACGACAACTGGTGGTCGGCGGGCGCGGAGGGCGCGTGCGGCCCCGACACCGAGATCTTCATGGACCGCACCGGCGTGCCGTGTGCACGCGGCGACGAGTGCCTGCCCGGCACCTGCGACTGCGACCGGTTCTTCGAGATCTGGAACAACGTGTTCATGTCCTACGAGCGGCGCGGCGGCGAGATCACTCCGCTGCCCAACCGCAACGTCGACACGGGCATGGGGCTCGAACGCACCGTCGCGATGCTCAACGACCTGCCGTCGGTCTACGAGATCCCCACCCTCGTGGAGATCCGCAACTCGATCACCGAACCGCTCGAGGTAGCCCCCACCGGCGAGGCCGCCGCTCGCGCGCTGCGAATCCTCGTGGACCACCTCCGCGCCGCGGTGTTCATCATCGGTGACACCACGAGCACCCTGCCGAGCAACCAAGGGCGCGGCTATGTCGTGCGTCGGCTCATTCGTCGTTCGGTCCGCGTCGCGCAGAGCCTCGGCCTCGACCCGTACCACTGGGCTGACTGTTCGCTGCGGGTGATCGACCTCTACGGCGAGGTCTACCCCGAACTCGAGCGCCATCGCAGCTTGATCCATGACGAGCTCCGCGCCGAGTGTGAGCGGTTCCTCACCACCCTGCACCGGGGTATGCGCAAGCTCGAGTCCGAGATCGAGTCGTTGGTCGCTGAGGGCGGGGGAGTGCTGTCGGGGGAGGTCGCCTTCCACCTCTACGACACCGACGGTTTCCCCGTGGATCTCACCCAGGAGGTCGCCCGCGAGGCTGGGCTCGAAGTTGACATCGACGATTTCGAACGTCGCTTCGCCGAGCACCGCGACCGCTCACGCGGCCAGCGCGCTGCGGGTGGCCTCGCCGACGACAGCGAGGAGAGCGTGCGCTACCACACCGCGACGCACCTGCTGCACGCCGCGCTGCGCGAGGTGCTGGGTGACCACGTCGTGCAGAAGGGGTCGAACATCACCCGTGAGCGGCTGCGCTTCGACTTCAGCCACCATGCCGCGATGACCCCCGAGGAAGTGGCGAAGGTGACCGCCCTCGTCCAGGAACAGATCGACCGTGGCATCGCCGTCGAGCGTGAGGTGATGACCATTCCCGAGGCTCGCGCCGCGGGCGCGATCGGCCTGTTCGACGACAAGTACGAGGGCGACGTCTCCGTCTATCGGGTCCCCGGCTTCTCCCTGGAGTTCTGCGGTGGACCGCACGTGGCCAACACCGGCGAGCTCGGCCATTTCCGCATCGTCAAAGAACAATCCGCCGGTGCGGGGGTGCGCCGGATCCGAGCGGAGCTGGAACCGAAGAGCGCCGCGTAACCCTCAGCGATAAGCGACGGCAACGGGCGAGTCGGCCGCGACGCCCGCGGCATGGTTCCACCGTCGCCAGAGATGACGCAGCCAGCGGGGCCGCCGATCGCCGTGCACCGCCTCGACGACCAGCGCCGAGACCCGTCGGTCGAACGCGTCCGCCTCCTCAAGTGCGTCGAGCATGCCCGGCCGTTGGTCGATCCAGCGAGCCTGGATCGCGTCGCGTTCGTTCCGCAGCGCCCCCAACGTCGCCGGGAGATCCGCCAGCGCCGCACGGTGGATCACCTCATGCCGCCACCAGCGGATCTCCGGGTCGTACCGGTTCGACCCCGGCGCTTCCGCGGGCAGCGAGCCGTCGAGGGGGAGTGGCAGGAACAGCGACATGCACGGCGCCGAGGTTCCCGTCGCCCAGACGTCGACGCCACCGCGGAGATCGGCAATCCATGAGGCGGTGGTCTGCGATGCCGTCGCGAGCCCCCCAGCGTGAACACACGGCGCAGCGAGCGTCCCGTTGAGCAGCGACCACGACGGCCCGAGCCCGGCGCCGTGGTCCGAAAGGAGGGTAACCATGTCGAGGACGCCGCTCGCCGCGCAGGCCGCACGCTCGGTGCGCGCACGCCGCGAGCGACCGGCGGCGACGTACTCACGCAGCGGGTCACGGTGGGCCTCGGCGAACCCAGCGATGGTGAGCCCGTTGGAGATCGAACGGGCTGGTCCACGAACCGTCTCGACCGCCCAGTCCCTGCCCGCCGTCTCGAGCACCATCGCCCCGTCGCGGTCGGCGATGAGGAACGAGTTGTCGTAGGTGAAACCCGGCCGCTCGTGGCTGCAGGGCCCACCTTGGCCGTGGCGCTCGAGCAGCCCGACGATCACCTCCACCGCTTCGGCCGCATGCTGGGCCCGCTCCAACGCGAGCCGCACGAGGTCCATTCCCAGCAGCGCAGGCGGGCCGGCCTTCGACTTCGTGAACACCGCCTCGTTGCCGATGGTGAGGCCGAACTCGTTGGTCCCCATCTCCGCGCCCCACATCCACCAGGGCTGCGACACGACGACGGCATGGGTGTGCGCCACCTGGGGGATCTCGATCCAGGTACACCGCAAGGTCGAACCGTTCGGGTGATCCGCCGCGGGGTACCAGCGGATCTGTTGCGCTTCGTTCGGGTCGCGGTCGCTGTTCTTTGCGAACAGCACACCGTCGGGACCCAACGCGACCGCCGTGTCGCACATGGTGCGAGCGTATCGGCGGACGTGGCTGATCAGGCGCTGATCGACGGGCGATCCGCGGGGATCAGCCGCGGTCGCGACGCACGTTCGCCCGCTTGCCGCGGATGGTGGTCTCCCGCATCGCGGCCACGACGTGATCCGCACGGTTGGCGGGGACATCGACGAGGGAGAAGCGGTCCGCGATGTCGATCGGCCCGATGTCACGGCCCGACAACCCGCTTTCGCCGGCAATCGCCCCGACGAGATCGCCCGGCCGGACGCCCGCTGCGCGGCCGGCATTGACGAAAAGGCGCACCTTGCCTTTGGCGGGTGGGCCGAGGCGGCCGCGGCCGGCGCCGCGGGTAGCGCGATCGCCTCGCATCGGCCCGCCCCGATCACGATCGTCGGGCCCGCGGCGGCCGTCCCGATCACGCCAGTCGCTGTCACGCCGGCCGTCACGGCGGGCCGATCGCGACGGCTGCGCGGTGCGTTCGCCGCGCTGGGGACGCAGGGGCACGTCGGGGATCTCTGCGTCGTCCTCAGCAGCCGACTGATCGTGGAGCAGCTGTGCCGCAGCGAGCGCGACTTCGACGATGTCGTACTCGTCGGCGAGGGAGTCGATCGTTGCGCGCATGGACTCGAGGTCGCCGCGCACGAGCCGCTCACGGATGGCCTCGGTGGTGAGCTCGACGCGGCGGGCGGCGAGATCTGCGACCGACGGCACCTTCCGGACCGGCAGCGAACGCCCGATGGACGCCTCGATGTTCTTGATGAGTCGATGCTCACGGGGCTCGGCAAGGGTGATCGCGACCCCCGCTCGTCCGGCGCGACCCACCCGGCCGATGCGATGAACGTAGGACTCGGGAGCGGAGGGCACGTCGAAGTTCACGACGTGGGTGAGCAGATCGATGTCGAGGCCGCGGGCGGCGACGTCGGTCGCCAACAACAACTCCGCGGTCCCGGCGCGCAGACGGCTCATGACCCGTTCGCGCTGTTCCTGGCTCATGCCGCCATGCAGTGCCTCGGCGCGGTAGCCGCGGCCGTTCATGGTCTCGTTGAGCTGGTCGACTTCCGTGCGGGTCCGGCAAAACACCAGGGTCGCGGCGGGTGCCTCGACGTCGAGCAGCCGTCCCAATGCCGCCGGCTTGTGCGAACGGGGCACGACGTACACCGTCTCACGGATCTGTGCGTCGTCGGCTGCGGTGTGGCGGGGCGAGCTAATCTCGATGCGCTGCGGATCGTTGAGGTGGTGCCGAGCGAGACGCTCGATGCGGCGCGGCATGGTGGCCGACAGCAACACGGTCTGGCGTTGCGGCGGCAGGGCACCGAGCAAGGCGTCGAGGTCCTCGGCGAAGCCCATGTCGAGCATCTCGTCGGCTTCGTCGAGCACCACCGACAGCACGTGGTCGAGGCGCAGCGTTCCCCGCTCGAGATGATCGATCGCGCGGCCGGGGGTGGCGACGACCACGTCGACGCCCGCGGCGAGCGCGTGGAGCTGGCGACCGATCGGCTGGCCGCCATAGATCGGCACGACCCGCGCGCCGAGCCCGCGGCCGTAACGGTGGAACGCCTCGGAGACCTGCATCGCGAGTTCACGGGTTGGCACCACGACGAGCACGGAGGGATCGTCGAGGCTGCGCCGATCCGGCCGCTCCGACCACCGCTGCAACGTCGGCAAGGCAAAGGCAGCGGTCTTGCCGGTGCCCGTCGCGGCCTGGCCGAGGAGGTCGTCACCTGCGAGCACCACCGGGATCGCCCGTTCCTGGATCGGCGTCGGTTCCTCGTAGCCGAGCTCACCGAGCGCGTCGAGCAGTTCGGGACACAGCCCCATCGCGGCGAAGCCGGCGTCGGACGTTGCAGTACTGATGGGGTCCTCCGATCGAGCTGTGCGATCCTACGGTCGCAACCGGTCAGGCTGCGAGCTCGACCGCCGTCCAGATCGCGAGCGCAGCAAAGACGGCCGCCCCGACGTAGTTCACCTTGTGGATGGGAACCCGCGCCACCAGGCGTCGACCGAAGGTCGCGGCGAGCGCGGCAACCACCGCCAGCGCGGCGAGGGCACCAACGCCGGTACCCACCGCGTCACCCGAACGTGCCGCAAGGCTCGCCGTGGCGAGCTGAGTCAGGTCCCCCCACTCCGCGAGGAGGATCAAGGCGAAGCTGCCGGCGAACGCGGCGCGGGCCGAGCCACCCTCGACGGCCGTCTCCAGCTCGTCGCTGGCCTCGCCGGAGCGGCGGGCTTCCCGGAACAACATCACGGCACCGAGCGCGAACAGCGCGGCCACCGCGACCCGAACCGGCACCTCGGGAAGCAGCGCGATGGCCGAACCCGCAGCGACGGCGACCGTGACGTGCACCGCGAACGCCGCAACCGCACCACCCCACACCCAGGCCAGGCGGCGGTAGCGCGTAGTGAGCACGATCGTGGCCATCATCGTCTTGTCGGGAAGCTCCGCGGGGAAGACCGTCGCGAACGCACTGGCGACGGAACGCGTCAACATCGACGACAGCGACGCTCAGAAGGGTGCGGCCGACTTCGCGGCCGCGACGATCTCGTCTCGGTCTGGCGGCAGCAACGTTCCAGCGGCGACCGAGGCATCAGCCGATGCGTTCACCGCGTCGACGTAGGACTCGTGGGTGGGGTAGCGGGCCCGGAGGGTGTCGGCGCTCAGAGGTTCCGTCGATCCGAAGATGTCGCAGAAGATCCCGCCTGCGGCGTTGGTCTCACCGCTCAGGCGAGTGGTCGCGGCGTCAACCGCCGGCGTGCGAACCCCGCCGCGGGCGTTGCCGTCCGGATCACGGACGATCGCACCGTCCGCGGTCTCGATCGGCGCGACCTTGGCAGGGGCCTCCCCGCGGCTCACCCAGGCGTGAAGCGCCGCAAAGGCGGCGCGCACCACGTAGGTCTGAGGCCCGTCATTCACCGGGCCGCACGCAGCGGCGATGTCGAAGTTCGCGTCCGGGAGGCTGCGACGACCCGAGAGAATCCCGTAATCGACCACCTTGCGATCCGCGTGGGAGGCACCGGCGATCTCCCAGGTTCGCAGCTGTGACGTGTCGGGCTCACGGGCGGGAGCGAAGCCGAGTTTGAACAGGTCGGTCTCGGTTTCGAGCTGCAGCACCGGGACACCGAGATCGGCTCGGATGAAGGTGCGGGCCGGCTGGGGAACCGATCGATCGGCGTTGAGGGGCGCCCCGCCTGCGAACCGGCTGTGGATCAGGAAACCGTCGAACATCCGGGTGAGCGGCTGGATGGCGTTGACGTAGGTGGTCATTCGGTCGGCGGACTGCGACTCACCGGCAGCGATCAGCGCTGTTGGCCGCAGCCCACCGAGGGCGTCAACCGATCCGGGCTGACGGATCGCCGCGGCGACCTGGCTGAAGATGTCGTAGCTGAACTCGTCGCCAGGATGATGCAGCGGCGCGTAACGCTGCGGATCAACCTCTTTGAGCGGCGGTGCGTGAAAGTTCGGGATCTCGATGAGGCCACCGCCACCCTCGATCCCGGTGCGCTGCACGGACACTCCGACGTGCACGAACCCGGAGCGGAGGAGTTCCTCGTGGCCGAGGCCGAAGTCGGGATCGGCTTCGAGGCCGGCGCTGACGTTGTGCCACTCGAGCACGACGGTGCCGTTGAAACGCTTCGGGTCCGTGGGGCGACGAACCACAAGTCGGGTCACGTAGTCGCCGGTCGGACCACCCGCGTCCGCCGGCCAGTGCCCCTGTTCATCCCAGGTTCCGGCGACGCGAAACGAACGGGCCGTTCCGGTCGCGAAGTACTCGTGCTCCTCGTATCCGTAGCGCGCCGCGAGATCCTCGGGCATCGAGTTGAACGGCACGCCGGTCGTCCCACCGGTGATGGGCCCCGACAGCGTGGCCACCGGCGCGTCGCGTTGCACGGTCGTGGTGGTTGGCGCCGCGGTGGTGGCGGCGGAGCGATCGGCGGAGTCGCTCGACGAGGTGTCGCTGCAGCCGACCAGCAGGCTGAGCACGGCGAGCGACGCTGCGAGTCGGGCTCGCAGCGAGGCGACGTTGCGGATGCTCAAGACTCAGGCCGGCTCGGTGACCGCCACGAGGCGATCCACAAACTCGGCAGTGCCCTCCTCGAGGCGGTCGCGGCGAATCGTCATGGCGCCCTTGACGTCGCCGCCGCGGGATTCGAGCGTGGTGGTGAGCTTGTCGAGCGTCTTGCCGGGGTGCACCGCGAAGGTCACGAATCCGTAGGTCGGCTTGCCCCCGAGGAGCGGCAGGGAGCCCAATCGCCCGCGTCCGCCGGGGCGCTGTCCGACGAGAATCAGCCCGTCGACCCACGTTCCGACGACCACCACATCCGCGCGTTGCAACGCGGCGAGGTCGACCTGCTTGGTGCTGCAGGCGGTCGCCTCCCAACCTGCCTCCACCAGCTGCTCCGCGATCCGGCGGGCCGCCGACCTGGTGGTGCCCGTCAGGCTCTCGTAGATGACCAAGGCTCGCATCCCCACAGGATCGCACATCGCGACGGTGCCGGAGCTCATCGGGGGGCGCGCTCGTGATGGAGGCGTGGGTGGACCACACTGCGGAGGTGGCGACGCTTCATCCGGAGCCGACGGTTGAGCGCATCGAGCTGGACGATCGCTCCTGGGTCGATGTGGTTCGCGGCTGGGTGCTCGACAGCGACGAGGTGTTCGACGCCGCGACGACGGGCGTCGAATGGCGGGGTGGCCAGGTGTACCGATACGACCACTGGGTGGACGAACCACGCCTCGGCGGGTACTGGAAGGTCGGCGTCGAGGCGGCTCATCCGGTGGTCCTCGACGCGCATCGGTGGCTCCAGCACCGCTACCGGGTGCGCTTCGACGGCTGCGCATGGGCGTGGTACCGGGACGGGGCCGACAGCGTGGCGTTTCACCGTGACCGGGAGATGCGATGGCTCGATGACACCGTCATCGCGATCCTCACGCTCGGCGCACAGCGACCGTTTCTGTTGCGGCCTCGGGCGAATCGATTCGCCGACGACGGGCGCCACGGCGCAACGCACGACCTCGCTCCTGCGGGTGGGGATCTCTTGGTGATGGGCGGCCGGTGTCAGGCGGACTGGGAGCACGCGGTACCGAAGGTTGCGGGGCGCACGGCGGGGCGCATGTCGTTGCAGTGGCGATGGACGTCGAGGACCGGGCGGATGGAACGTGGCGGCACGTACCGCTCCCCGCGCCACTACAACCGATAGCGCGACGCTCGGCGAGAGGGCGACCTCACCGCTGCCGACCGAACCCCGCCCCAGCGAACCTGCGTACAAATCCGACTTCCACCGACGGAAACCAACGCAAGTTCGGGGATGGGGTGTCGCCCCCGTCACCTCCCCCGAACTTGCGTACAAAACCGACCTCCACCGACGGAAACCAACGCAAGTTCGGGGATGGGGTGTCGCCCCCGCCACCTCCCCAGCGAACCTGCGTACAAAACCGACCTCCACCGACGGAAACCAACGCAAGTTCGGGGATGGGGGACCCGCCCCCGTCACCTCCCCCGAACCTGCGTACAAATCCGACCTCCACCGACGGAAACGCCCGCAAGTTCGGGGATGGGGAGACCCGCTGCCGGCCGAACCCCACCCCAACGAACCTGCGTACAAAACCGACCCCCACCGACGGAAACCAACGCAAGTTCGGGGGAGGGGAGGGCAGAAGTTCGGGGAGGGGAGGCAGAAGTTCGGGGGAGGGGAAGGCGCAAGTTCGGGGGCGGGGAGGGGCGATACGGTGAGGCCGGTGCCGGCCGAGTCACCGATCGAACTCGAACTCGCCGGGCGAGTGGTCCGGGTGTCGAACCCCGGCAAGGTCTTCTTCCCCGGAACCGGCGCCACCAAGCTCGACCTGATCCGCTACTACGAAGGCGTCGCCGGCCCACTCCTCGATGCGATGGGCGGGCGGCCGGTACTCCTCGAGCGTTATCCCAACGGTGCTGGCGGGTCCTCCTTCTTCCAGAAGCGTGTCCCCACGACCGCACCGGAGTGGCTCCACACCACGGTGGTCGAAACCCCCAACGGCACGACGGCCAACGCCCTGGTAGCCGCCGACATCGCCCACGTCGCCTGGGCGGTGAACCTCGGATGCCTCGGATTCCACGTCTGGCCGTATCACGCCGCAGACCCGGCCCATGCCGACCAGCTCCGGATCGACCTCGACCCGAGCCCCGGGGTCACCTTCGCCCAAGTCCGTGAGGCGGCCCACGAGGTCCACCGCCTCCTCGACGAACTCGGCTCGCCGGGCGGTGCGAAAACTACGGGCAACCGCGGCATCCACATCTACGTGCCGCTGCTTCCACGCTGGTCGGCGATCGAGGTGCGGGCCGCGGCAGTTGCGGTTGCGCGGGAGCTCGAGCGTCGTCGGCCGGAGTTGATCACGGCGTCGTGGTGGAAGGAGGAACGCGGGGCCCGCGTCTTCATCGATTTCAACCAGAACGCACCGCACAAGACGATCTTCGGTGCCTGGTCGGTGCGGCCCCGCGTCGGCGCGCAGGTTTCGACACCCTTCGCGTGGGGCGAACTCGACTCGATCAACCCCGAGGCCCTCACCATGGACCGTGTGCTGCGGCGGGTCGCCGCCGACGGTGACCCGTGGTCGACGCTTGAGCCGCAGTCACTCGAGCCGTTCCTCGAGATGTCCGAGCGCGACCTCGCGGCGGGACTGCTCGACGCGCCATGGCCGCCCGTCTATCCGAAGATGCCCGGCGAACCACCACGGGTCGCGCCGTCCCGCGCCCGGCACGCCCCGCCGGCAGCGTCACCGGCGACCGACGGTCAGAGGTCGTCGAACACCAGGATCGATCCCGAGTAGCAGGCCACCCACACACGGCCGGTACCCGGGTCCACCGCGATGCCGATGGGGTGGTGATTGGTCGGCACGCGCTGGATCTGGGTCATGTCCGACGTGCGGATCTTGCTCATCGCATCCGACGCGTAGTTGACGACGTACAACGCGCTGCCGTCCGCGGAGATGTCCATCGACCGCGGCTCGGTGGGCGACGACACCCTCGCGACAACCCGGTTCGTGGCGACATCGATCTTGATCACCTGTCCGGCACGATTCAGCGTGGCGTAAACGAACTTCCCGTCGGGGCTCACCACCACGTGCCGTGGGCCCTGCCCGACGCCGCGGATCCACGACACCTCGAAGCTCGACAGATCGACCACGGCGATGTCGGTCGAACCCATCACCGCCACGTAGGCCTTCGAGGAGTCGGGGAGCACGGCGATCCCGCGGGGGAAGCGTCCGAGCGGAACCCGACGCACTTCCTTGCCCAGCTTCGCATCGATCACGCTGAGGTCGTAGCCGCACCAGTTGGAGTTGAGGACCCAACGACCGTCGGGCGAGGTCGCGATGTACTTGGGCACCGGGCCCACCTCGATGATCTGGTCGATCGTGAGCGTGTCGAGCGCCACCCGGTACACGAAGCTCGGATCCCAGTTGCCCTTGGAGCACTTGTCGTTGCCGGGCCGAGTGAAGCCCGGGCCGTACATCTGATAGTTCGTCACATAGACGTGGGTGTCGTCAGCCGAACGGGCCGCCTCGACCGGTCCGCCCTGGTGCTTGCCCGGTCGTCCGAACTCCGACAGGTCGACCGAATCGCTCAGCTGAGCGACCCGCTCGAAGGTCCGGTCGTACACGTTGACCGTGTGGCTGTACACCATGTTCTGGGCGAACATGCGGCCCTTGCCGTCGTAGATGATCGACTTCGGGGTGAGTCCTCCCGTGATGGTGTGGACCTTCGTCAGTCGACGTTGATCCGAGGGTGGGCCAGCGACGGTGGTCGGGGGAGCGGGAGCAGTGGTCGTCGTCGCCGCCTGCGTCGTCGCCGTCGACCGTGCCGGCTGGTTCGCCGGTGCCCGCGGCGGACGTGTCGTTGTGGGCAGCGACGGGGCGGCGTTCAGCACCCGGGGTTCGCTCGAGTCATCGCCCGCGGTCACCGACACCCACGTGAGCACACCCAACACGCATGCGGCGATCGCGACGACACGGAAGTTGGCAGTCACAGCCACCGGACGCTACCGGCTCCCGGCGGCATCGCCGTGGTTCAGCCCGTCGCCACCACGCAACTGACGAACGCGAGCACCACCTGCGCCGCGCCCTGCTCGCTGCGGCCCAGGTACGCCTCACCGATCAGACGGGGATCGATCAGGCGGAGGCGGTCATAGATGCAGCCGGCCTGAGCCGGAGGAATCCCGTACTGGGTGCCGAGTCCCTCGATCAGGTTCGCCTTCGTCACGAAGTTCAGCGGGTTGATCGCCGAGAGGTCGGTGCCCGGCGGGATGTAGATCTGACCGGGATCAACTCCTGGCGGGGGCTCGTTCGTCGGCATCGCGATTCCCGCCGAGATGAACGGGAGCAGCACGACGAACAGCGCGCCGGCCTCTTGCTTGGAGAGCTTCGACGTGTCGACGTCGAGATTCAACGACTGCAGGTCCACGGCGGTCAGGCGTCCCAACTGTGCCTGCTGTTCGGGGGTCAACCCCCGCAGGAGCGCGACGAGCAGCGTGACGATCTGATCCCGAGTGAGCTTCGTGACGTCGATCTTCGAGAAGTCGATCTTCGACGTGTCGAGCGGATTGGCACCCTGCGCTGCGATCGCAGCGGTCAGCGCCTGAATCTGTGCCGGGGTGAGGTTCACACCTGCCTGACGGGCGAGCGCCGCCGGATCCCCGCTCACCCCGCCACCGGTCGCGAGCCGACCCGCGACCGCCCCGACGAGCGCGTTGATGCTGCCGTCGCCGGAGGGCTTCGACCCGCCGATCCCCGTGACCGCCGCGAGGACCGTGAGCAGCGTGTTCGTGTAGAGACACGGTGCGAGCGCGACGAGCATCTGACGCTGGGAGCCCTCGTCGATCGCGCCGGTGGTTGCCGCAGCGACCGGATCGCCCGCCGCGGCGAGCAGCTTGCCGACGGTGTCCGCGAGCGGGGTGCCGACGATGCCGTTGTAGATGCAGGTCGCTGCCGTCGCGTCGAGCCCGAGCGCCCCGAGCGCCGCGACGAACTGCGGCATCGGCATCAACGTCGAACCCGCCGCGGGTTCCGGATCGGGCAGCGGTGGCAGTTCCGCACGTTCAGCGGCACGAGCCGAGGACGCCCGGGCCAGCGCCAGGCCCTCAGTCACCCACGCGGGTTGGCGGCTCCGGGACGTCTGAACATGATCGACCTCGACCGAGGAGGAGCAGCCGGCCACCAGGCCGACGGCCATCACCGCGGCGATCACGAGACGGGCGCGAGGAGTCATCTCAGTCCAGTCTCCGCATCCACCGCCGAATGTCCATCAGCAGATTCTCCCATCCTGCACGGCGAATGGCGACTCGCCCCGCCGCTACGGTGGCCGGATGCCCCACCTCACCCATGTGAGCGAGCAGCATCGCTCGGCGCGTGCGGCGTGGCTCCGAGCGGCGGTGCTCGGGGCGAACGACGGGATCGTCTCGACCGCCAGCCTGATGCTCGGGGTGGCGGCGTCGGAGGCCCAATGGCGGGCGATTCTCATCGCGGGGCTCGCCGGCCTCGTCGCCGGCGCCCTGTCGATGGCGGCGGGGGAGTACGTGTCGGTCGCCTCACAGCGAGACGTGGAGCGCGCCGACGAGGCGATCGAACGTTCCGAACTCGCCCGGTTCCCCGAAGCCGAACTCTCCGAACTCACCCACATCTACATCCGGCGGGGACTCGACCCACAGCTCGCAGCGCAAGTGGCCCGTCAGTTGCACGACCACGATGCGCTCGGCGCGCACCTGCGTGATGAGCTCCATCTCGACCCGGGCCGGCCGGCCAACCCGCTGCAGGCTGCGGGTACCTCGATGCTCTCCTTCGCCCTCGGGGCTGCCCTGCCGCTGGTCGCTGCGACGATCGCCTCCTCGAAGGCACGGATCCCCACCATCGTGGCGGTCACGTTGATCGCGCTCGCGACCCTCGGAGCGACCGGCGCGCGGATCGGCGGCGGCTCAGTGGCCCGCGCGGCGACACGGGTGCTCGTTGGGGGCTCCGCCGCGATGGCGGTGTCGCTCGGAGTCGGGCACCTCGTCGGTACCGCATTGTGAGCGTGCCCGCGGGCGGCGCGGCAGGCTCAGCGCGTCAGGCTCACTCCTCGGCGAAGGCCTCGATCGGCGGGCAGGCACACACGAGATTCCGGTCGCCATAGCCGTTGTCGACGCGGCTCACCGGAACCCAGTACTTCCCGATGCGCAGGGACTGCACCGGATAGGCCGCGAGCTCGCGGGAGTAGGGGCGGTCCCAGTGGTCGGCGACCACGTCCTCGGCCGGATGCGGGGCGTGACGCAGCGGCGAGTCGGCGAGGGCCCACTCCCCGGATTCCACACGCGCGATCTCGGCCCGGATCGCCAGCATCGCGTCACAGAACCGATCGAGTTCCTCGAGCGATTCGGACTCGGTCGGTTCGATCATGAGGGTTCCGGCCACGGGGAACGACATCGTCGGCGCGTGGAACCCGTAGTCGATGAGGCGCTTCGCGATGTCCTCCCCGGTGACGCCGCAGGTGCGCTCGATCGGCCGGATGTCGATGATGCACTCGTGCGCGACGAGCCCGGTCCGGCCCGTGTACAGGACGGGATATGCGTCGGCGAGACGGCGCGCGACGTAGTTGGCGGCGAGGATCGCCGACTCGGTCGCCTCGCGGAGGCCGTCGGGACCCATCATGCGGATGTAAGTCCACGAGATCGGCAGGATCGATGCCGATCCCCACGGTGCAGCGGCGACGGGGCCGACGCCCGCGCCGTTCGACCCGCGAGGCTCACGTGACGGTTCGATCGAGGAGCGGGAGGGCAGGAACGGCGCGAGGTGTGACCGGACACCGATCGGCCCGACGCCCGGCCCGCCACCGCCGTGGGGGATGCAGAAGGTCTTGTGCAGGTTGAGGTGGCTGACGTCGGCTCCGAAGCGTCCGGGACGGGCGAGGCCGACGAGGGCGTTCATGTTTGCGCCGTCGAGGTACACCTGCCCACCTACCTCGTGGATCACGTCGCAGATCTCACGGATCGACTCCTCGAAGACCCCGTGGGTCGAGGGGTACGTGATCATCAGGGCGGCGAGGTTCCGCCCGTGTTGGTCGGCCTTCGCCCGCAGATCCTCCACATCGACGTTGCCGTCGTCATCGCAGGCCACCACCACGACCCGCATTCCCGCCATGACCGCAGACGCAGCGTTGGTGCCGTGGGCAGAGGAGGGAATGAGACAGACGTCGCGATCGACCTCTCCCCGGCTGCGGTGGTAACCGCGGATCGCCAACAGTCCGGCGAGTTCCCCCTGACTGCCGGCGTTCGGCTGCAGCGACACGGCGTCGTATCCGGTGATCTCCGCCAGCCACGACTCGAGCTGCGAGAACAGCTCGAGGTACCCCTCGGCATGGTTCAGGGGCGCGAAGGGGTGCAGCGAGGCGAACTCCGGCCACGTCACGGGAATCATCTCGGACGTCGCGTTCAGCTTCATGGTGCACGACCCGAGCGGGATCATCGCCCGGTCGAGCGCGATGTCCATGTCGGCGAGACGGCGCAGGTAGCGGAGCATCTCGGTCTCGGACTGATACCGGTGAAAGGTCGGGTGCTCGAGGAACGCCGAGCTGCGTCGCAATCCGGCGGGGAGGCCAACGAGGGGCTCGTCGCCTGCCGTGGCGCCGAAGATCGCCAAGAGGGCGTCGACGTCGTGCTCGTCGACGGTCTCGTCGAGTGCGACACCGACCGTGTCCTCGTCGATCGAGCGAAGGAGGTATCCGGCGTCGAGTGCCATCGCGACGAGCTGCGCGGTCCGGCCGGGGACCCGAACCGTGAGCGTGTCGAAGAAGTGCTCGTTGAGCACGGCCACCCCGGCGTCGCGAAGCCCGCCGGCGAGACGGCCCGTCAACTCGTGGACCCGCGTCGCGATCCGTCGCAGGCCCTCGGGGCCGTGATACACGGCGTACATCGAACTCATCACGGCCAAAAGCACCTGGGCGGTGCAGATGTTGGAGGTGGCCTTCTCCCGACGGATGTGCTGCTCACGGGTCTGCAACGCGAGTCGCAGCGCCTGGCGGCCCGCGGCGTCGACCGACACGCCGACGAGGCGCCCCGGCAGCGTCCGCTTGTGGGCGTCGAGCGTGGCGAGGAACCCTGCGTGCGGCCCGCCGAAGCCCATCGGCACCCCGAATCGCTGCGCGGAACCAACCACCGCGTCGGCACCCACCTCACCGGGTGGGGTCATCAAGACACACGCCAGCAGGTCCGTCGAGACCACGACGAAGGCACCGGACGCCTTCGCCGCGGCGACGAGGGGCGCTACGTCGCGGACCGAGCCACTGGTGCCGGGCGAGGCGAGCAGCACACCGAAGGCGTCAACGCCGTCGAGATCGACCGCCGGGTCGCCGATGCGGACGTCGATCCCCAACGGTTCGGCCCGCGTGCGGACGACGGCAATGGTCTGCGGATGACAGTCGGCGTCGACGAAGAAGGTCGAGGAGGACGATTTCGAGGTCCGACGGGCCATCGTCATCGCCTCGGCTGCGGCCGTCGCCTCATCGAGCATCGACGCGTTGGCGATGTCGGTCCCGGTGAGATCGCAGATCATCGTCTGGAAATTGAGCAACGCCTCGAGACGACCCTGGGAGATCTCCGGCTGGTAGGGCGTGTAGGCCGTGTACCACGCCGGGTTCTCGAGAATGTTGCGGAGGATCACCGGCGGCGTGATCGTGCCCGAGTACCCGGCACCGATCAGTGCACGGGCGGTTCGGTTGCGGCCGGCGATCGAGCGCAACTCGGCGAGGGCGTCCGGCTCGGACAGCGCCGCGGGCAACCCGAGTGCGTCGTCTGATCGGATCGAGGCGGGAACGACCGCGTCGATGAACGACTCGAGCGAGTCGTAGCCGACGACCTTCAACATTCGGAGCCGGTCGGCGTTCGACGGGCCGATGTGGCGGTTGGCGAAACGGTCCTGGTGGGCGCTGAGGGCCATGGGTTCCTCCCGGGAAGCGGTTGGTTCCCCCTCTGTCGCCCGCGCTCCAGAGTTGCCTCGTGCAGGCGGTGCGGGGACCTGAGAGATTCCGGGGTGGTTGCTCCTACGGTGCCCGACGTAGTCGGGACTCTCGCGCCTGCCGTCGACGGCCTCGGTTGTGAGGTCGCAGGCTACTCGCGTGCCGCCTTCGCGGCCCGATCCGCTGCGAGCCGCTTGAACTGATCGCCGATGGCTCCCATCGCAGCGCCAATCTGTTCGGGCCGGTGCGCCATGACGTGTTCCATCGAGACGCGGGGCCGCTCGGTGTGGGCATCAAAGTGCGGCAGTACGTATCTGGCGAACAACTCGTAGCTGCGATGTGTCGCCTCGACGTCGGCCCACTCGTGCGCCTGGATCAGCAACGTGCCGAAGCCACCGTTGGACTGCTCGATCAACTGCTCGATGAATGCGATCGCATCGTCGGGCGTGCCGATGACGCCACCCCCGGTGTTGTTCATCTGATCGGCGAGGTCCGACGTCGGTCCGTCGGGGAAGAACGGCAACGCAGCGACCTCGCGGAAGTAGCGGGCGTAGTCGCCGAGCCCGAACTCGACGTCGCGGTACGCCTGCTCCTTGGTCTCCGCGAGGTGGATCTGCGAGACGAGCCGCCACCGATCACGTTGCGGGGTGTAGCCGTGTTCCTCTGAGGTTTCGGCGTAGAGGTCCCAGTGCTGGGCCAACAGGTCGATCCCGGCGCGTTGGGTGGCGCCGATCGACAGCAGCGAGCAGCCGTGGCTCCCGGCGGCACGCGGCCCCGACGGGGAGATCATCGCTGCGACCGCCACCTCGGGGTACGGGTGGGAGTAGGGGAGCAGGTGCAGACGGGCGTCGCGCAGAGTGAACCAGTCGGTCTCGCGGGTGACCGGCTCCTCGGAGCGGAACAACTCGAGGATCGTCCCGAGCGCCTCGTTCATCCGATCGCGCTGCACCGCCGGCTCGATCCCCAGCATGAACGCGTCGGAGGGCAATGCGCCGGGGCCAACGCCGAGCATCACCCGACCGCGCGTCAGGTGGTCCAACAGCACGAGCCGCTGCGCCGTCATGAAGGGGTGGTGGTAGGGCAGCGACACCACGCCGGTCCCGAGGCGGATGTTGCGGGTCCGTTCGGCGGCGGTGGCAATGAAGACCTCGGGGCTCGCGATCAGTTCGTAGCCGGCCGAGTGGTGTTCGCCGATCCACGCCTCGTGGAAGCCGAGACGGTCGAGCGCGACGATCAGTTCGAGATCACGTTCGAGCGCGAGGGTCGGGTTCTGGCGGGGTGGGTGGAACGGCGCCATGAAGATGCCGCATCGCAGAGGCCAATCCATGGGCGCATCTGATCCGAACTTGACCGAGTGGTCAAGAGGCAGGTCTCAACGCAACGCGTCGATCAGCGAGGCGTAGAAGGCTCGGAGTTCAGGGCTGTGCTCGGCGGGGGTCTTGCCGAGCCGCACGATCACCGTGTCGAGCCCCGGGACGATCATGATGCGCTGGCCCTCGTATCCGTTCGCCCAGAAGGTGCCGAGGTCGTCGTCGGCCATCCACCAATGGCGCCCGTAGAACTGCGGGACCTCCGGATCCGCGGACCGTGGAGCGCGGGCGTCGTCGACCCATCCCTCGGGGAGGATGCGGCGCCCGTCCCAGACCCCGTCGCGGAGATAGAGGTAGCCGAAGCGGGCGAAATCCCGAGCGGTCGCGTACAGGTAGGACGACCCGACCCAGGTCCCCGCGTCATCGAAACGCGGCGCGCCGCGCATGCCGATGGGGTCGAAGAGTTCGCGACGGAGGAACGCCCCGATGCCGTCGGAGCCGGCCCCGACGCGCGAACCGAGGAAGCGACAGATGATGTTCGTCGTCCCCGATGCGTAGTTCCACACCGTGTCGATCGGGTGATCGAGCGGCTGGGACGCGGCATAGGCCGCCATGTCGGCGGCACCGGTTCCGAACAGCATCTCGAGACAGTCGCTGTGGGTTTCACCGACGTAGTCCTCGGAGAAGCGGAGCCCGGAGCGCATCTCGAGGAGGTTGCCCAACGTGATGCCACCGCGAGGGTCGCCCGGGCCGCTCCACTCCGGTGCGACCGGAGTGGCATCGAAGTCGACGAGGCCGTCGCGGATCGCGATACCCAGCGCGGCGTGGGTGATCGACTTCGCCATCGACCAGGAGATCAACGAGGTCGTCGACGCGGCACCACCGCCATAGCGCTCCGCGACGACCCGGCCACCTTGGACGACCACGAGCGCCAGCGAACGTCCCAGCAGCGAATTCGGATTGTGGTCGAAGGCGGTGCCGAGCAGTGCCTCCAGACGCTCGGGGTCGCCGCTGCACTGCTCACCGGTCGCCCACGCAAGGGTCGGCCAATCGACGCCGTCGGGCTGTGGGGGGAGCGCAACGCGTGGTGCCGCGGGAGCCGGTTCCATCAGATCGGCCGCCCGAAGGGGAGTTGGTCACGCCACGTCGACAGGAAGGTCTCGGCATGCTCCGCTGCGCCGACGACGGGGCCGGCGTCATGGCCGAGAGCATGCTGCATCGCCGCATCGACACATGTCGAAACCTCGGCACTCAGCGCATCGAGCGAAGTATCGCCCGCCGGCCAATGAGCGGCGAGGGGGCCGGAGAGCGAGACGAAATCGGGGATGACGGTCGCACCGAGGCGGCCCAACGCGGCGAGGCCGCGGGTGGTGACGACGAACGGTGCGACCGGGGCCACGACACGGGCACGGACAGATGCGGCGTTCTCGTGGTCGATGAGCCCTTGGGCGGAGCCGGCGATCAGCACGTCGCACGGCTCGTCGAGACGGCCGGCCTCGACGATGCGACAGGTCGCCCCCGACGATTCCAGTTGGCGCTGGACCGCCTCCGACAGCGGGCTTTCCGAAACCACGGTCTGGGAATCGAGGTCGCCGACCGCACGCAAGGCGGTGAGCAGCGACACCGCCAGCAGGTCGTCTCGGAAGCCGGCCGCGACCCCGGCACGCGAGTCGTTCGCCGCGAGCGCCTCGAGCTGGGAGGCGGTGACGCCCTTGCCGGGGTCGAAGCTGACGCCGAGATCGCGGACCTCCTCGACGAAGGCGTCCAACGCCGCGGGCCGGTCAGCCTCCTCCGCATTGACCGCTGCGGACGCACCCGACGCTTCGATGCCGAGCACCGCGTAGGCGTAGGTGAGGTGTCTCGCGAGGTTCACCGCACCGTCGCGGAGGATCTTCTTTGCGGAGCGAACGATGCCGGATGAACGGGACGCGCCGTCGAGGTCGACGACGACAAAACCGTCGACCCCCTGGAGCTTGGTGATCTGCACGGGGCCATTGTTGCCGCGAGTCGAACACAAAGGTGCCGGCCCTCGATTCAAGGGGCGGCTTGAGTCGAAGACCGGCATGCTCAGGGTAATTCCGCATGCCCCGTCTGTCACCGAAAAATGAGGAAAGCCGGAGGCCGTGTCGGCAGAACCCCCCGAGCTACCGACACGGCCTATCCGGCTGCGGGTGAGTGCCGACACAATCGTGGTGGGGACGAATGTCCGGTGGTCACCCGGTGGTTGAAGCCGAGCTTCAAGCACCCGACTGTAGCGCAGCCGGTGACGCGTGTCACGCGGACACACGTCACAATTTAGAGCATTCCCGACGCAAGATCCTTTGCCTCGGCAAATAAACATACGTACGAAAGCATCTCGATGTCAGACGCGGAACGACACGCACCGCAACTCTCGGTCACATTGGTGACCTTCGCCGACGAACCGCTCGAGTGGGCGCGGGTCGTCGCCACAGCCGAGGCGGCGGATGCCGCCGGCATCGATCGGCTCCTCGTCTCGGAGCACCTCGCGTTCGGCGACCATCTCGAGGACTACGCCCGTCCGGAGCTCGGCGGGATGCGCGGTGGACGCCAGCCCACCGGCCCCGACGGACACTGGCTCGAGCCACTCACGGTGCTCGCCGCGATCGGAGCGCGAACGACGCGTGTCCGGCTCGGGACCAACATCCTGCTGGCGGCGCTGCGACGCCCCGCGGTGCTCGCCAAGACCCTCTCGACACTCGACACGATCACCGACGGCAGGATCGACCTCGGCGTCGGTGTCGGATGGCAGCGCGCCGAGTACGAGGTCGCCGGCGTTCCCTTCGACACGCGGGGTGAACGACTCGACCACACGCTCGACGTGCTTCGCGTGCTGTGGCGCGACACCCCCGCGTCATTCGACGACACGCTCCTCAGCTTCGAGGGCATCCACACGATGCCCAAGCCGCTGCAGACCGGCGGGATCCCGATCTGGATCGGCGGTTCGGTCCACCGGCGCGTGGCGAGGCGACTCGCTCGTGGCGCCAGCGGATGGATCCCCTGGGGCGACGCTGCGGTCGATGTGGCTGCGGCGATCAGCGAGATGTCGGCGCTCCTCGACGCAGAAGGGGACCGAGTCGAGCGGCTTCGGATCGCCGGAACGCTCCGCCGTGTCCGCGACCGTCACGGCGGGATCGACCTCGACGCGACGATGGCGGCGGCACCGGAGTTGGCGGCGATCGGTATCAGCGACTTCCGGCTCGCCCTGCCCGTCACGGGGCAGCGCCGAAGCGACGAGGACACCTTCGGGCGAGCGGTCGAGGCGTTTCGGCGCGCGATCGGCTCGCAAGGCCTGCCCGGGTGACACAGACTCAGGGCTCGACGCCCGATCGTGGGACACGTCGATCCAACCAGGAGCATCCCCACATGCAGCTTGAGATCACCGTGAACGGTCGGCGCTACCACCACGACGTCGAACCCCGAACCCTGCTGATCCATCACCTCCGAGATCAGCTCGGCCTCACCGGCGCGAACGTCGGGTGCGACACGTCCTCCTGTGGCGCCTGCACCGTGCTGCTCGACGGAGCGTCCGTGAAGTCGTGCACGATGCTCGCGCTCCAAGCCGACGGGGCGACGATCACGACCGTCGAGGGACTCGCCGACGGCGAGATCCCGCACCCCGTGCAGGCTGCCTTTCGAGCGAACCATGCACTCCAGTGCGGGTTCTGCACACCGGGCATGGTGATGGCGAGCGTCTCGTTGCTCGCGGAGAACCCCCACCCCGACGCAGACGAGGTGCGCACCGCGCTCGAAGGAAACCTGTGCCGCTGCACCGGCTATCACAACATCGTCCGAGCCGTGCTCGACGCCGCAGCTCAGGGCGGTGCCGAATGATCCCCGTCGCGTTCGGCTACCACCGACCCGAAACGCTCGACGAAGCCCTCGCGTTGCTCGGCGAGCTGGGCGATGAGGCAAAGGTGCTGGCCGGTGGGCACTCGTTGATCCCGATGATGAAGCTCCGCCTCGCCGCGCCGCTGGCCGTCGTGGACGTCGGCCGTCTCCACTCGCTCCGCTACGTCCGAGACGGCGGCGATCATCTCGCCATCGGTGCCCTCACGCGCCACCACGACCTCGAAACCGACTCGCTCGTCGCCCAGCGTGTTCCCGTTCTGCGCTCGGTGGCTCACCTCGTCGGCGACCCCCAGGTCCGCCATCGCGGCACCCTCGGCGGCACCCTCGCGCACGCCGACCCGGCGGGGGATCTCGCGGCGGTCGCGGTCGCCCTCGACGCGACGATCGTCGTCGCCGGAACTACGGGGCGTCGCGAGGTGCCCGCGGGAGACCTCGCGACCGGCTATTTCGAGACGACGCTCGCGCCCGAGGAGATGATCGTCGAAATCAAGGTGCCCTACGCCGAGGCCGGCGAGTACCAGAAGTTCACCCGCCGCGCCCAGGACTGGGCGGTCGTCGGGTCGCTCGCCGTCCGCAGCCGCGGGACGCTGCGGGTGGCGCTCGTGAACATGGGCGCCACGACCATTCGAGCGACGGCGGTCGAGGCTGCCCTCGCCGAGGGAACGTCCGCGGCGGAGGCGGCCGTCGAAGCCACGGTGGGGACCTCGCCGGTTGGCGACCTCGCCGGAAGCGCCGAGTACCGCCAGCACCTCGCCCGGGTCCTCACCGAACGGGCGCTCCTCGCCGTCGAGCGCAGCGAGCGACGCTGAGCCGAGCACCCCGCCGGGCACCACAACCGGCGGGGTGAGCAAGGCATTCTCCGGATCGCCAACATGAGGGTCGCACCAGACACCAAGTGGCGAGCTGTACGGAATGGACGCAACTCGCTGGTCGAAAGTCGCGAGATTTCTCGTGGACGCTCAGCGGCGTGCCCCGTTGCGGGCCGGCTGCACCTCGAAGGGATGCTCGAGGAGGAGGCGGAGCGGGAGGTGGAGGGTCGCCATGTCGTCGGTGAGCAACTCCACGGTTACCGGGTGAACGGCAACGATCTCTCCGCGCACGATCCGCCCGTCCACCCCGCGCCCCACCAAGTAGGCGCCTTCGACGACCTGCCCGCGAAGCGCCCGCCCCGCGGCGAGGTTGCCGGCGACCTCGCGACCACCGAGGCCCGTCAACAGCGCTACCGCCAGCGCCGGCGCGCCGAGCAGGGCGATGAGCACGACAACGAGGATGCGGATGTCGACGCCCACCTGGCTCAGGGCGACGACCACCGACGCGGCGATGATCGAGATTCGCAGCAGCCGCTCGAGGGATCGGTGCCGAACACCCGTCGCACGCAACGCCGACTGACCCACCGCCGCCGAAACCCCGATGGAGATCGCGTACCCGGCGATCAGAAAGAGGGCGCCGAGCATCAGGTCGGGGACCACCGCCAGGGAACGCTTCGGAACGTCGTGGATGGTCGCGGGGCTCACCGTCGCCACGGCAGCGAACAGGCCGGTCGCCGTTCCCGTCCAGAACGCGAACGTCCCGACCGATCGCGCCAGCTCACGGATGGCCGCGCTGCGTTTCGGCCGCGACATCGAACCGCGGATCATGCGTCCGGCGATCTCACCCAGCAGCAGACCGCTCGCCAGCACGACGAGCGCCAAGATCCAGTTGTTGGTCATCGCGGTTCCTCCACATCCGTGGCACCGCTGAGGTGCCGAATCGTGTGCCAGCCGAGCCCCAACAGGTCGATCGCCGTCGCGAGCGTCGAGCGGGTCAGGAGCGCGTCGCCGAGTTTGCGCGTGGTGCGCTGGGCGAGGTCTTCGGGGACTGCGAGCAGTTCGGCCAGCCCCGAGCTGAGTTCGTTGTCCCAGCCGGCTTCGCAGCGGGCCAACTCGGCGTCCAGCGTGTCATCGGGCGGTGGGTCGCCCAGCCGTTGGTCGTTCATGCCAGTTCCTCCACCTGCAGACGCCGTTGCACCTCGCGCCGGGCACGCAACAGACGTGTCTTGACCGTCGGGACGGTGATGCCGAGCGCGTCGGCGATCTGTTGGTACGAGAGATGTTCGAGATCGCGGAGCACCAGCACGCTGCGACTGAGTTCGTCGAGCGCCCCGATCGCCTCCCGGAGCGAGTCCAGACGTCCGCGACCGTCGAGATGCCGCGCCGGATCGCGATGGTCGTGGACCTCGGGCAGTTGGTCGGGATCGGTGGCCTCGTCGCGGATGCGCCGGAGCGCCGACACCGCCGTGTTGTGCGCGATCCGCAGGATCCAGGCCCGCTCAGCGCCGGGTTCTCGCTGCTCGTGGAGGTGCTGCCACGCTTTGATCATGGTCTCCTGCACGACGTCCTCGGCGAGCGCCGGATCGCGCACCACAGCGATTGCCGTGCGGTAGACGGCGGCGGCGTGAGCGTCGACGAGCGCGCGGAGGCGACGGTCCGTCCCGCCGTCGGCAACGCCGCGGCGCCGGGATCGAGTTCGGCGCAACACAATCGGTCGCCAGGTGCGACGGCGCGCCCGGCTCTACTAGAACCGTCGGCAGTGCCCTCCCGTTCTGTAGCGTCACCGTTGTTGGTGGTCTTTCACGGCCACGCGTCCTCACCCCTCGATGCCGGCTCGCTCGCCGAGCGCATCGACCCCGACCGCGCCTTCCACCACGTGGTGCCGGTCGGACCGGTGTCGGTGTCGGGTGGACGAGCGTGGTTCGGCGATCAGCCCGACTCGCTCGCCGACGCGACCCACACCGTCGCCTCCCTCCTCCGGGGGTTGTGCGAGGACCAGGGTGGGCCGGTCTTCGCCGTCGGCTACAGCCAGGGCGCAGCGGCCCTGCTCGCAGCGCTCGCCGCGCCCTCGACACCGGCGGCAAGCCTCTCCGGGGTGGTCTGTATCAGTGGGTTCCTCCCGGAGCCGCCGGAGGGGGAGTGGCACCTCGATCGCCTGAAGGACGTGCCGGTGCTGCTCCAGCACGGACGCGGCGATGACGTGGTTCCGGCGTTCCTCGCCGCGGATCTCGCGGCGATGCTCTCGACGGCAGGGGTGTCGGTCGATCACCACGAGTTCGACGCCACGCACGCCCCGACCGACGAGATGGCCGCCAACGCCCGTGTATGGCTCGCCTCGCTCACCACCCCGGCGGTGAAACGATGAAGTTCTCCCTCGCCCTTCCCACCGACCACCACGCCGCGCCCGACGAGTTCGTCACCGGATCCGCGATCACCGCGATCGCGACCGCCGCCGAGTCGAGCGGGTGGGATGCGGTCTTCGTCACCGACCACCCGGCACCCGACACGCGCTGGCTTGCAGGTGGCGGCCACCAGGCCCTCGAGCCCACGGTTGCGCTCGCCGCTGCGGCGGCGGTGACGACCCGCCTGCGGCTGCACACGAACATCTACGTGCTGGCGTACCGCAACCCGTTCCTCGCCGCCCGCTCCTTGGCGAGCGTCGAGCGGATCAGCGGTGGTCGCATGATCGTCGGCGTCGCTGCCGGCTATCTCCGCGCCGAGTTCGCGGCGCTCGGCGTGCCGTTCGAGGAACGAAACGAGCGCCTCGACGAGGCCCTCGGTCTCCTCCGGCGCCTGTGGGCCGGCGAGGAGGTCGCGGGGGAGGGTCTCGGCTGGTTGGCGCGGGGCGTCCAACAGCTCCCGGTCCCGGTCTCCGACGGGTCGCCCACGGTCTGGGTCGGCGGCAACAGCACCGCCGCGATGCGCCGTGCCGCGCGTTTCGCCGACGGTTGGTCACCGTTTCCGACGGCACCACAGCTCTCCAAGACCGCCAAGACAGCCGACATCTCGACGATCGAAGAACTCGCCGAGCGGATCGGGACGTTCCGTCGGCTCTGCGAGGACGCCGGCCGCGACGAGCCGCTCGACATCTGTTTCGGTTCCTTCTCCGGCGCCCGGTACGCGACCGGTGAAGCATCGAGCGCGGAGCTCCTCGACGAGCTTGGCCGCCTCGAAGATCTTGGCGTCAATTGGATCACCGTGACGGTGCCCGGAGACAGCGTCGCGGCGATGGTCGACGGCCTCGAACGTTACGCTGCCGAGATCATCCGACCGCTCGCCGCCTCCTGAGGCCTCGATGGTGAGCTCGGACGACCCGCCGGCGAACCCGGGCTGGGTGTTGGCGTCGTCGAGCCGGTACCGGGCGGAGGTGCTCCGGGCGGCAGGGATCGAGGTCGAGACCGTTGCGCCCAACTTCGACGAGCGAAGCCTCGACGGCGACTTCGAGACGTGGGGACCGGATCTCTACGTGATCGAGGTGGCGCGCGGGAAGGCGTCGTCGGCCGCCGCCACGGTGCCTGCCGGCACGATCGTCGTCGCCGCCGACCAGATCGCCGTCGCGGACGGACGTCTGCTCACGAAGGCGGGTTCCGAGGAGGCCGCGATCGACCAGCTCGTCGCCCTCTCGGGCCGAACGCACCTGCTGTTGAACGGGATCGTGGTGCGTTGCGCCCCGGACGGGCCCGAGGCGACCGCGCTCGACGGCCACCTCGTCACGATGGCCGCCTTCGACCGGGCGGCCGCTCGCTCCTACGTCGAGCGCTTCACGCCGCTCGACTGCGTAGGCGCCTATCGGATCGAGGACGACGCGGGCCTGATCGCGTCGGTGGAAGGCTCCGGCGACGACGGTGTGATCGGCCTGCCCGTCGCGCTCACGTTGTCGTTGATCGAGCGGGTCAAGACCGCTGTGCGGCGGCGCTAATCTGGCGGCCCGACGGCGAAGCGAGGTTCTCCCACATGCTCGACCCAGACGACTCCGGGCTCGCCGATTCTGTCCAGAACAAGTTCGGCCGGTTGGGTCTCACCTTCGACGACGTCATGCTGATGCCGGCGGCGTCCGACATCCTTCCCCAGGACGCCGACATTTCCACCACCTTCACGTCCGACATCCGGCTGTCGATCCCGGTTGTGAGCGCCGCGATGGACACCGTCACCGAATCGCGAATGGCGATCGCGCTCGCCCGCCTCGGCGGCCTCGGCGTCATCCACCGAAACATCAGCACCGACGACCAGGTGCACGAGGTCGACCGGGTGAAGCGCTCCGAGTCGGGCATGATCACCGACCCGGTCACGCTGCGGCCCCACCAACGGGTGCAGGACGCGCTCGATCTGATGGCCCGTTTTCACATCTCGGGAGTGCCGATCACCGACGACGCGAACCGTCTCGTCGGCATTCTCACCAACCGCGATCTGCGCTTCGAGGACAACCCGGGCCGACCGATCTCCGAGGTGATGACCTCCGAGGGGTTGATGACCGCCCCCGTCGGTACCACCCTCACCGAGGCGCAAGACCTGTTCCGCCACTACAAGGTCGAGAAGCTGCCGGTGGTCGACAGCGACGGTTACCTCCGCGGCCTCATCACCATCAAAGACCTTCAGAAGAAGATCGACTTCCCCCTCGCCACGAAGGACGACGACGGCCGGCTGCGGGTCGCCGCCGCGATCGGAACGGGCAGCGACGCCCTCGACCGTGCCAAGGCGCTCATCGAGGCCGGCGTCGACGCGTTGGTGGTCGACACGGCTCACGGCCACTCGTCACTGGTCGCGCAGACGGTCCGTGAGCTCCGCAGCGTCTGGGACGGCCCCCTCGTCGCCGGCAACGTGGCGACCGCTGCGGCAGCCGAGTCGCTCATCGAAGCGGGGGCGAACGCGATCAAAGTGGGGATCGGCCCCGGTTCGATCTGCACCACGCGCATGGTCACCGGCATCGGCGTGCCGCAGATCACCGCCGTGTTCGAGTGTGCCGAGGTGGCGCACCGGCGCGGGGTGAGCGTCATCGCCGACGGCGGCATGCAGTACTCGGGCGATCTGGCAAAGGCGATCGGGGCCGGAGCCGATGTCGCGATGTTCGGCAGCCTGCTCGCCGGTACCGACGAGAGCCCCGGCGATGTCGTGCTCTACCAGGGTGAGCGTTTCAAGGAGTACCGCGGCATGGGTTCGATGGGGGCGATGAAGTCCCGCTCGTTCTCGAAGGACCGCTACTTCCAAGAGCACGTCGGCGACTCGGAGAAGCTCGTTCCGGAGGGGATCGAGGGTCGGGTGCCCTACACAGGCAAGCTCAACAACATCGTCCACCAACTCGTGGGCGGCCTCCGCCAGGCGATGGGCTACACCGGCTCGGCAACCATCGCCGACCTCCAGAACGGCTCGACGTTCGTCCGGATGACGGCCGCAGGGTTGCGCGAGTCGCACGCCCACGACATCACGATCACCGAACAGGCACCGAACTACCGCAGGTTCTGAGCGACCGTCGCGACCTCCTCGGGCGTCGCGCAGGCGAAACGTCGGGCGTCTGGAACGATCCGCTTCACCATCCCGCTCAGCACGGTCCCAGGACCGACCTCGACAAACGTGTCGACGCCGGCTGCGGCCATCGCGGCGATCTCCTCGCGCCAGCGCACCCGCGAACAGAGCTGGCCCGAAAGCACCGTCGCCCATCCGGCAGCGTCCACGTCGGTCGGCGACGGGTGCGCTGCGGCGTCCACGTTCGCCCACGGCAACACCGTCGCAGCCTGGAACTCCACGGCCGCGAGCGCCGCGTCGAGAGCGGCCTGCGCGGGTTGCATGTACGGCGTGTGGAACGCCCCCGCCACCTGAAGGGGCATCGGCCGCCGGGCGCCACGCTCTTTGGCGAGCACACCCGCCGCGTCGATCGCCTCGGCTGCGCCGGCGACCACCACCTGGCCCGGCGCGTTGTCGTTCGCGACCCACACGTCGCCGCCGGTTGTTGCACAGACTTCCTCCACCACATCGACCTCGAGGCCGATGAGCGCCGCCATCGTTCCGGGGTTCGTCGCAGCGGCAACCCGCATCGCGTCGCCGCGTGCGGCAACGAGTCGCGCGCCGTGCTCCAGCGGGAGCACCCCTGCGGCGCTCAGCGCCGTGTACTCGCCGAGGCTGTGTCCTGCGACGTGCTCGGCGACGACGCCGGCGTCCGAGAGTGCGGCGGCGACGAGCAGGGAGATCACGTAGGTGGAGAGTTGGGCGTTCGCGGTGTCGAGCAGTTCAGCGTCGTCGGCGCCGGTCAGCAGGTGAGCGACGTCGCGGTCCGCAGCGCGCGATGCGGCGTCGACCAGCGACCAGTGCGCGCTGGCTTGCCACGCCGCGCCCGACGCGGCGCGTTGGGAACCCTGGCCGGGAAAGAGGAGGGCGATCGACATGGGTCCGACACTACGAGCCCCCGGCTCCCCGGACGCGCTCACGGAGACATCCGTGGCAAGCTTCGCCGATGGGCGCCCCGACGGATCTGCCGTCACTGCTCGAGCACGAGGCGATCAAGGCCCTGAAGTACGCGTACTTCCGCTGCCTCGACCAGAAGCGCTGGGATGAGATGTTCGAACTGTTCGTCCCCGACGGGGCGGTCGCTTCCTACAGCGGCGGGAAGTACCGCTATGAGGGACGTGAGGCGATCGTCGAGTTCATGCGCACGAACATGGACCGCCCCGGCTTCCACTCCAGCCACCGCGTCCACCATCCCGAGATCACCTTGCTCGACGACACGGCGGCGACCGCGACCTGGGCGATGGATGACGTCAACGTTGACAGCGAGTTCGACTTCTTCCTGACGGGAGCGGGCTTCTATGAGGATCGCTACCGCAAGCACGAGGGCCGCTGGCTGATCGAGGCGACCGGCTACCGGCGTACGTTCGAGACGATCCGACCGCTGTCCGCGAGCGGTACCCGGCTCACCGCAAGCTGGTGGTCCACCGATGGACAATCCCGCTTGGATGTGCGGTGAACCCGCATCGAAGATCCACCGTCCTGCGTGCTGCGATTGCGCTCCTCACAACCGCAGCGCTCGCCGGCGGGTGCAACCGATACGGCTACGAGGGTCACCTCGACGCGTTGTCCGTCGACGGTCTCGCGGTCCGGGCCGACGGGTGGATCCGAGACACCCGCTCCGGAGATCGACCTGCGGACGAGTGCTTCACCCTCCGTTGGTCGGTCGACGGGGTCGCGTCCAGCCCCAGTCAGGTGTGTGGGCTCACCGGCACCGCGGTCGCCCGCCCGGACGTCGAGTCGGCACGCGGGCCGGGGGCGACCGGCTTCCGAGGGGAACTCACCGCCTGGGCGCTTCGCCGAGGCACCCACGAGATCTGCCTCGATGTCGCCCCACGCGACGCGGCGATCACACCGTTCACGCCGCTGGATTGTCGGAGCGTCGACGTTCCCTACGAGCCCTTCGATTCGGCGTCGCTCGACGTCGTCGACGTCAACGGCGCAACGATCAGCGCTGCGGGATGGTACCGACACGTTGTTGCGACGTTGACCCAGAACATGGACCAGGTCGCGTTCTCCCTGGACGGCACGGTGCTCGTCGACTCGGGGCCCACGGGCCCGCTCCAGTGGGTGGAGCGGCCCGACGCCATCGCCGCAGCCGGCCCGCGCGCGCAGGGAGTGACGCTGTCGGTGTCGGCCGCGCCCGGCACCCACGAGGTCTGTCTCGGCGTCACGCGACCCGAGGGGAGCGGGTTCAGCGCGCTGTTCGGCGACGCGAAGGTCTGTCGCACGGTCGTCGTCACGGCGTGAGCCGCTCGACCCTGCCGAATACGATCTGACGACCCGTCAGATTCTGGAGGAAGCGGCAGTGAGCAGCACCGAGATCCCCATGATCGTGAGCGTCGACGATCATGTCGTCGAGCCGCCCCACCTCTGGGAGACCTGGCTCCCCGCCAAGTACCGAGATCGTGGCCCCCGCGTCGAGCGACGGGGGATCGGCACGATGCGCCACGTCGGCGGCGGCACCTACGAACAGACCTTCGACCCCGACGGCCCACAGGGCGACTGCTGGATCTTCGAAGACCTCGTCTACATCAACAAGCGGCACGTCGCCGCGGTGGGCTTCGATCGTGACGACATGACTGCGGTGCCGATCACCTACGACGAGATGCGGCCGGGCTGCTACGACCCCAAGGCACGGGTCCAGGACATGCTGGACAACCACGTGGACGTCTCGCTCACCTTCCCGACGTTCCCGCGCTTCTGTGGCCAAACCTTCACCGAGGCGTCCGATCGCGACCTCGGCCTGGCGTGCATCACGGCCTACAACGACTGGATGGTGGAGGAGTGGTGCGGCGACTCCGACGGTCACCTCGTTCCGCTGATCATCGTGCCGCTGTGGGACGCCGAGTTGGCCGCAGCGGAAGTTCGCCGCAACGCCGCCCGAGGGTGCCACGCGGTCTGCTTCTCGGAGATCCCGCCACACCTCGGGCTGCCGTCGATCCACTCGGGCTTCTGGGACCCGTTCTTCGCCGCGTGCCAGGAGACCGCGACGGTGGTGTGCATGCACATCGGGTCCTCCTCGAAGATGCCAGCCACCTCTGGTGACGCTCCCGTGGCGGTCGCGGCAACCTTGAGCTTCGGGAACGCGATGGCGTCGTTGAGCGACTTTCTCTTCTCCGGGGTGCTGGTGCGATTCCCGGAACTCAAGCTCGCCTACTCCGAGGGCCAGATCGGGTGGCTGCCCTACATCCTTGAGCGCGCCGACGATGTCTGGCGCGAACACCGGGCGTGGGGCGGCGTCGCGGACCTGATTCCTGAACCCCCGTCGACCTACTACTACCGGCAGGTGTACGGGTGCTTCTTCCGTGACCGTCACGGCCTCGACAGCCTCGAGCAGGTCGGTGTCGACAACATCACGTTCGAAACGGACTACCCCCACACCGACTCGACCTGGCCGACCTCACGCCAGGTGGCGACCGAGATGATGGGGCACCTTCCGCCAGAGGTGCAGTACAAGATCCTGCGCGGCAACGCGATCCGCATGTTGTCGTTGGATCTCGTGTAAGCGACGGGGGAGGGGCGCGAGACTGCCGTGGTGGACTCCACAGCCGGCCACCTGTTGATTGCGACGCCGAACCTCGGCGACCCGAACTTCGACATGACGATCGTGTACATGCTCGAACACAACGACGAGGGCGCCCTCGGCGTGGTGGTGAACCGTCCGACCGAGACCCCCGTCGGGACGCATCTCCCGGAGCTCGAGTCGTTCCTCAGCCCGCCCGATGTGTTCTTCATCGGCGGCCCGGTCTCACCGGACCACGTCATCGGAGTCGGGCGCGACCGCGACGCCATCACGATGATCGATCTCGTTGGCCTCGCCGACGGCACGGTGGCGGCGCCGGACGGACTCCGCCTTTTCGCCGGGTACTCCGGGTGGTCGCCGATGCAGTTGGAGGGCGAGTTGGCGGGTGGGTCGTGGTTCGTGGTCGACGCGTTCGACGGTGACGTGTTCGGGCCCAACCCGACCGAACTGTGGCGGGAGGTCCTCCGTCGGCAGGGGGGTCGAATCGGCCGCCTGTCGCTCTATCCGGACAATCCGCTGGTCAACTGAGCGACCTGCCCTCGTTGGGGACGCCGCTCAGGGTTGCATCACGATGAGCCGGCGCTCGGTCATCTCCTCGACGGCGTAGGCGGGACCTTCCCGGGTGTTGCCCGAATCGCGGATACCGCCGTAGGGCATCTGATCGGCTCGCCAGGTGGGGACCTCGTTGACGGTGACGCCACCGAAGTCGAGGACTTCCGCGGCGCGCAGCGCCGTCGCCAGGTTGGTCGTGAAGATTCCTGCCTGCAATCCGTAGCGGGTGTCGTTCGCACGGCGGAACGCATCTTCCACGTCGGTGTAGGTCGACAGACCGACGAGGGGGCCGAACACCTCGTTGCGGGAGATCTCCATGTCGGGCAGGACGCCGTCGACCACGGCAGGGGACAAGATGCCGTCGGCGTCGATCTCACCACCGACGAGCACTTTCGCCCCGGCGGACTTGGCATCCGCGATCCAGGAACACACGCGCTCGGTTTCCTTCGCCGTGATGAGTGCCGAGACGTTTGTGGCCGGATCGGCGGGGTCGCCGACGGTGAGGGCATCAACCCGCTTTGCCAACGCGGCACGGAAGTTGTCGTGGATCGCCTCGTGCACGAGCACTCGCTGCACCGAGATGCACGACTGGCCCGCGAACGAGTAGCCGGCCACCGCGATCTTCGCAGCGACCGCATCGATGTCCGCGTCGGGTTCGATGATCACCGGCGCGTTGTTGCCCAGTTCGAGCGAGACCCGCTTGCGAGGCGCGCGCGCCCGAATCCCCCAACCAACCTCGGGGCTTCCGGTGAAGGTGATCATGGCGACGTCGTCATGTTCAACCAGTCGGTTCGCGACCGAACCGGGACACGTCACCACGTTGAGCCATCCCGGCGGTAGGCCGGCCTCCTCGAAGAGGGCAGCGATCCGCAACGCCGTCAGGGGGGTCGCGGACGCGGGCTTCAAGACGACGGGGCAGCCCGCTGCGATCGCGGGCGCAACCTTGTGACAGACCAGGTTGAGCGGGAAGTTGAACGGGCTGATCGCACCGATGACGCCGACCGGTACCCGGCGGACGAACCCGAGCTTGCCGACACCGGCGGAGCTGGCGTCGAGGGGGATCATCTCGCCCGTGGCGCTGCGGGCGACCGCCGCGGAGAAGCGCAACGTGTCGACCGCTCTCGCCGCTTCGACCAGGGCCGTGGTAATGGGTTTGGCGGATTCCTCCGAGATCGACCGACCGAACTCCGCGGAGCGGGCCGCGAGCAACTCGGCTGCCCGGTCGAGAATCTCCGCTCGTTGGTGGGCGGGGAGCGGAGCGCCGCGATGACGTTCCGCTGCAACGGCCACGGCGCGGTCGACCTCGTCGGTTCCGAGGAGGGGCACCCGTCCGACAACCCGGCCGTCATAGGGGGATCGGACCTCGATCACCTCGGAGGCGGACACCTCGGCGCCGTCGATCAACGCTGGGGTGAGGTCGGTGTTGGCGGGACTCATGGTGACCTCCGGGTGGGGAAGCCGAGGGTATCGCGGTGCTCTCGACGGCGACCGGACATCGAGGGGTCGTCGGTAGGCTCGCCTCATGATCGCCTCCGCCCACCGCTCCGGTGCGGCGATCGTGGTGCCGTGGTGGGGGTGGGTGGCGCTGCTCGTGGGCCTCGGCGTCCTGTTGTTGGTCGATCTCCTCGTGCTGCACCGAAACGCGACCGTCCCGACGCTGCGGCGTACATCGCTGGAGTCGGCAGGGTGGATCGGCCTCGGCGTCGGATTCGGCCTGATCGTGTGGTTCGTGTTCGGATCAGCGGCGTCAGGGGAGTACTACGCCGGCTATCTGATCGAGAAGAGCCTGTCGATCGACAACGTCTTCGTCTGGGCGCTCATCCTCCGGTACTTCGCGGTGCCGCGGGCGTACCAGCACCGCGTGTTGTTCTGGGGCGTCTTCGCGGCCCTCGGCTTGCGGGCGGCGTTCATCTTCGGCGGAGTCGCGATCCTCAATCGCCTGGAGTGGGTGCTGTACCTGTTCGGGGCGTTCCTCGTCTTCACCGCGATCCGGCTGCTCGTGGTCGACGAGTCCGAGATGGACCCCGGCTCCTCGAGAGCGCTCCGCGTCGCACGACGGTTCATCCCGAGCACCGACCGCTACGACGGCCAGCGCCTCTTCACACACGTGGACGGACGCCGCATGGCAACACCGCTGTTCTTCGTGCTCGTGGTGATCGAGGTGTCCGACATCCTCTTCGCGGTCGATTCGGTGCCTGCGATCCTCGCCGTGTCACGCGACCAGTTCGTCGTGTTCGCATCGAACGCGTTCGCGATCCTCGGGCTGCGTTCCCTGTATTTCCTCCTCGCCGACCTCCACGAGCGGTTCCGTTACCTCCAGGAGGGGCTCGCGGTGATCCTGGCGTTCGTCGGCGTGAAGATGCTGATCAGCAACTGGGTGCACATCCCGATCGGCTGGTCGCTCGCCACCATTGCGGCGGTGATGGTCATCACGATCACTGCGTCGGTGCTGCGGCCGACGCCGACCGACGAAGCGGATCACGACGCGGAGGGGTCGACGCCGACGACGAGCCGCTCCACGACCACAACCACCTCCACGTAGCAGCGCGGCGTCATTCGGCAATCACGCTCTGAGCACTCGTGCGGTCCACGTTGGTTCCGTCGCCGAGTTCGCCGTAGAGGTTCCAACCGGTGCACCGGACGGTGGTGTCAGCCATCAGCGCGCACGTGTGCGAGGCGCCGAGGGAGAGTTGCACGGCGTCCGCGTAGCCGCTCATCGTGCGTGGTGTCTTGTTGACGGTCGTTGTCGTGCCCAACTGTCCGTGGAAGCTCCACCCCCAGCATCGCGTGCGACCATCAGCGAGACGTACGCAACTGGCACTTCCGCCTTCGAGGGTGAGCTCCACGATGCCCGGAACATCGGACACGAGTTGTGGATTGATCTCACCGTTCGGATTCGTCGATCCGTTGCCCAGCTGACCGAAGCCGTTCTCTCCCCAGCAGTAGAGCGAGCCGCTCGCCACCGTTGCACAGGTGTGGTCGTAGCCCGCTCTGATTGCGGCGACGTCGGCCAGGGCGACGTCAACGGGCACATTCGACCACACCGGCTGTCCGTAGATGAACGGGTGATCGCCCAGTTGGCCGTAGGTGTCCTGGCCCCAGCACTTTGCTCCTCCCGATGCCAACACCACGCATGCGTGCCACCCGCCGACGGCCAGCGACGTGGCATCGGAAATGCCCGACACCTCCACCGGGATGCTCTCGAAGTAGCGGTCCGAGGTCGTTCCCTGACCGTTTCCGAGGGCGCCGAACCCCCCGGTACCCCAGCACTTGACCCCGCCGGTTGCCAGCAGGGCACAGGCGAACCGCGCGCCGAGTTCGATGTCGACCGCGTTGTTGATCCCCATCACGAGGTGGGGGAGCGTCGTGTTGTCGGTCGTGCCGTTACCGAGTTGGCCATCGGAGTTCCGCCCCCAGCACCACACGGTGCCCGCCGCCTGGAGTGCGCAGCTGAACAATGCGCCGCCACGGACCGAGACGACGTCGCTCAAGCCTGGGACCGGCGTCGGGATCGAGCGGTTGGTCGTCGTTCCCACGCCGAGTTGTCCGTAGTCGTTGCGCCCCCAGCAGCGAACCGATGTATCCGCCATGACAGCGCAGGTGTGGTCAATGCCGCTCCCGAGCGAAGTCACACCGGTGAGCGGTGCCGCAACGACGGTGACGCCGAACGTACCCGACGCCGTGTTGCCGGCCGCATCCGCTGCGGTGCACGAAACGGTGGTCAGCCCGAGCGCGAAGGTCGAGCCCGACGGGGGCGCGCAGGTCACCGGCACCGCTCCGTCGACCGCATCCTCGGCGGAGACCTCGTAGGTCACCGTCGCGCCTGCCGACGTACCGGGAACGCTCATCGGAGCGGGTAGGTCCAGGAGCGGCGCCGCCGAGTCGACCACGGTCACCGTGAAGGCGGCGGAGCCGACGTTGCCTGCGGAGTCGGCTGCCTCACAGTCCACCACCGTGGCACCGAGGGCAAAGAGGGAGCCCGACGGCGGCGTGCAGGTCACCGGCACCGCGCCGTCGATCGCGTCGAGGGCCGAGGCGACAAAGGTCACGTTCGCACCGGAGGCGTCGAGCGCCGGGCGAGAGATCGACGCGGGCACGGTGACCACTGGCGGATCCGCGTCGACGACCACGGTCACATCGAAGGAGCCGGACGCGACGTTGCCGGCGGTGTCGACGGCCTGGCAGGACACACTCGTGGTCCCGATGGGAAACAGCGACCCCGATGCCGGTTCACAGGTGACGGGGACGACGCCGCTGCGTTTGTCCTTCGCTGTCGCTTCGAAGGTCACCACCGCACCGTCGCCACTCGGAGCGCCACGCATCATCGCCGCGGGGAGCGTCAGCACGGGAGGGGTGACATCCGGGCCGCTCGACGGTGGTGTCGTGGTGCAGGCGGCGAGCATCGCCGCAACCGCCACCCACCCGACCCACATCGCGCGGACGCTTCTCCGATGCTGCCGTGACCTCATGTTTCCAACCTCCCGGACTTCACCCAACGCGGATCATCCACCCCTCGAACGCCGACGACATGAGTCGCGGAATACTCATCGCCGCTCGACGGTGTCCGAACTAGCGTGCGGGACCCGTGGAACGGCTTCTCGAGGCACTCGCAGCCACACGACCGGCCACCACCACGCCGTATCTGATCGGGATCACGGGCTCGGTCGCCGCCGGCAAGTCGACCCTCGCGAATGCCCTCGCCGTGGCCCTCGGTCACGCGCAGATCCTCACGACCGACTGCTTCCTGCGTCCCAACGCCGACCTCGACGTGGCGGGACTCACGATGGAGAAGGGGTTTCCCGACACGTTCGACGTCGCAGCGTTGCGTCATGCGATCACCGAACTTCGTCGTGGCACTGCCGTTTCCATACCCAGGTACTCCCATGTCGTCTACGACATTTCGGCGGGGGAGTACGACACGGTGCAGCCCGACGAGGTCGTCATCCTCGACGGATTACATCTGTGGAATTTCGCCGGCGATCTGCTCGACGCGGTCGTGTACCTCGATGCATCGGAAGCGGCACTCGAGGGCTGGTACGTGGGCAGATTCGTCGAACTCGTCGCACAGGCACGGCTCGACGATTCGGGGTTCTACCGGCTCTTCGCAGCGCTCGACGACGAGACCGTCGTCGCAACCGCACAACACCTGTGGCGATCAATCAACCTCGTCAACCTCCGCAGCCACATCGCACCGGAACGCGATCACGCCGATGTCGTCGTGCACCTGGGGGACGACCACGAGATGCTCAAGGTCGAGGTTCGCTCGTAGTCCCGCAACTTTACAGAACGAGGATTTACGGCGTTTT
>JAKOVA010000249.1 GCA_029782335.1 Actinomycetes bacterium
CGCACCATGCCCATCAGGTCGATGCGTGCGTAGCGCACATGGTCCTCCGGCTGGTTCTCTCCCCAGCGCGTGCCCATGTAGCAGTTGATCGCGTACAGGCCCTGGGCGACCGCACCCGAACGATCGATGTTCGCCTTCTCGGCGATGACGATCTTCTTGTTCTGCCCCCAGAAACGCGCTTCCCAGGCCGCTCCCGTGCCGCCCAGGCCCGCACCGACCACCAGAATGTCGATGCCGTCTTCGATGATGGTTTGGTAGGCCATATCAGTAGTAAACGCCTTTCTTCAGTTTGAGGCCTGCGTCCTGCAGGGTGCGCAGACCGCCGTCGTCCAGCCGGACGTACTTCGGTTCGTTGTAGAGGAGCTCGCTGTTGCGCATCTCCTCGGGCGGCGGCGGAACCTCCGCGAGCTTCGGAATCGCCTGGCCCCAGGGCTTGGTGGTGATGGGCGACAGGAAGTTCTTCTCGGTGCCGTTGCGGAACTTGATCCGCCAGGCGATCGTGCCTCGCCGCTCGTCCCGGTCGACGCGCACGCTGTGTCCCAGCGGAGCGAAGTCGGCGTATCCGCGCACGTCGATGGCATGCTGGGGGCAGGCCTTCACGCAGGAAAAGCACTCCCAGCACATGTTCGGCTCGATGTTGTAGGCGCGCCGGTAGGTCTTGTCGATGTGCATGATGTCCGAAGGGCAGATGTCGACGCAGTGTCCGCATCCGTCGCATCGCGTCATATAGACGAAGGTTGGCATTCGTCCAGCTCCTTATCTGATCCAGAAGAAGTTTCGGGGTGCTGATCTGTTGTCAGTAGTGTCGCGGCGCTTCGCGCTTGATGCCGAGCCCCATGTCCATCGGGGCGTCGAGCAACAGCTGCATCGAGTGCCTCTTCTGTTGCTCGGGGTCGTCGCGCGTTTGCGTGGGCAGGTTCTCGGCGGACCCGTCGGCCCTGGACAGGCGCTTCTCCAGCGCGGCCGCGGGCTTGAAGAACATGTGCGCGAACTTCGACCACGGAACGCCGGCGAACAGCACCGTCGTGGCGAGAATGTACAAGCCGAACAGCACACCGGCGCCGCCGCCCGCCAGCGCCCAGATCAGCGCGAGCGTCGCACTGGCCAGCAGCGACAGGATGAACAGGTCGGCCTTGACGATCCTGAAAGGCGAGTGGCCCTCGGCCGCGACGTCGACGCGGATGAAGAACCAGAACCAGTAGCCGCCGACGCAGATCATCAGGGCGCCGATCCACCAGAGCGCCGCCCAGATCGGGCTCGCCGACGCATTGAAGACCAGCACAACGGTAGCGAGCACGTAGAACACGAAGCC
>JAKOVA010000261.1 GCA_029782335.1 Actinomycetes bacterium
GTTCTCGGCAGGCTCCGGCCGAGATGTCGGCCGAGAACTGCTGAGAATCGAGCGGGTCGGGGTTACTTCGCCGCCGGAAGGAGCTTCACGGCTGCGAGGGAGTTCCCCGGGGTGACAGATCCACAGTTCGACGTCGCGGCCACCCCGGCGAAGCGGTCTTTGAGCCATCTCGCCGTGGCGTCGATCCACTTCGGGGCGGTGCCCACGTGGCTCAGGCTGTTGAACTGGCGGTACTCGACCGGCACGCCGCGGCCGCAGTAGGTGCGAGCGAGTTCACGGACGTCACCCGCCACCATGACCCCGTCGCCCGGCCCGTACTGCTTGTTCACCGGTGTGCCCTCGGCGACACCACCTGCGCCTTGGTAGATCATCAGCGGGATTCGCGGCGTGCCCTTGCCCAGGATGAGTTGGTTCACGGAGCGGACGAACTCGGGCACCATCTCGGGCTTCGCGTACTGGGGCTTGGCGAGCGACTTCCAGGTCACACCTGGGAAACGGATGATGTCGATGATCGAGGCGCGCTCGAGTTGCCGGAAGACGCTGAGGCCGCGCTTGGAGAGATACGGGGTGAGATCGATCTTGAATGCTCGGGCGACACCGACCACCGCCATCGGCATCACCCCTGCCCAGATGAGGCTGCCGTCGACGTAGGCGAGGTTGTGGCCCGGGTGCACGAGCACTCCGCCCATCGACGCCCCGATGAGCTTCGGCTGGATGTCGGGGGCGTAGGTCGGTGCGAGTTCTGCCGCCCACGACGTGGCGATGGCTCCACCCGAGTATCCGACGAGTGCAACTTTCGCCTTGTCGGTGATCCCAGTCTGCTTCGTGGCGAGTGCCGCCCGGATCGCATCAAGGGTGTTGCGGCCGTACTCGGGGCCGGCAGCGAAGTTCGCGGTCTGGCCCTCGGTGTCGGTGACGACGACGGTGTAGCCCTGGTTCACATAGCCCAGGGTGAGCAGCGTCTCCACGTTGGCGATACCCCCGCCGAGCTGCGTATTGCCGCGACCGGCGAGGGCGAGTGACGGCTGATCGCGGGGGTTGAGCGAGTCGTAGAACGAGCCGTAGGCGATAACCTTCTGAGAGACCGGCCGGTTGCGGGCCTTGAGCACGGAGGTCACGCTGGTTGTCGGGTTCCCGAGCATGTCGGTCGACCGGTAGAGGATCTGCACGGCGTCGTAGGGCAGCGGGATCGGGCCGAGGTGCACCTGAACGGTACGGACCCGGAGCACCGTCCCGGGCTTCATCGTGGCCAGGGATGCCGCGCTCTTGTAGTCGTAGAAGGAGTCGGCAGCCGACGCCTGCGGCATGCCGACCAGCAGCAGGAGCGCCGCGAGCACCGGGGCCCACACCGCACGACCCAGCCATGACTTCTTTCGACCCACCGTGACCCCTGTCGTCGTGATCGCCTTCACCGCCACCCCACCTTGGCGGCGACGTTACCCCGCAGGTGTTGGCCGGATCGAGCGAGGCCGCCGGGTAGCGGTCCCCCGCACGGTGCCGGTGGGAGGCGTTCAGGGGATGGCGAGCGTCCGGAGCTCGGAAGCGCCGGAGTGTGCTGCGGTGCCCTCGAGGCAGAGGCCGAGGTCGAGGCCTGCGACGGCGCCCACGACGATCACCGCGGGCGACTCGACGTCGGCGGCACCGAGCTCATCGAGACGGCACCGCAGGACCTGCTGCCGGCTCGTCGCCGCGGACATCGTGACCGCGGTCGGGGTCGCGGGGTCCAGTCCGCCGGCGATGAGCGCGGCAGCGATCCGGGCGCGTCGGGCGACGCCCATCACGATGACGATCGTGCCGCCGCCGGCGGCGAGGGCAGCCCAGTTGGGCTCGTCCGCATCGGGGACACGGTGGCCGGTCACCACGGTGAAGGAGGCGGCGACGCCGCGGTGGGTGACGGGGACCCCCGCGGCGGCCGGCGCAGCGATCGTGGAGGAGAGTCCCGGTACCACCTCGCAGCGGATGCCTGCCGCAGCGAGGGCAAGCGCCTCCTCGCCACCGCGACCGAAGACGAACGGATCGCCCCCCTTCAGGCGCACCACCTCGCGGCCCCCTCGACCGAGCTCGACGAGCAGCGCGGAGATCATCTCCTGCGCGACGGGCCGCCCCGGGCGCTTGCCGACGTCGATCAACTCGGCGTCGGGGTGGGCCAACGCCAACACCGCGTCGTCGACGAGGGCGTCGTAGACGACGACCTCGGCCGACGCGATCACCCGTGCGGCGCGCACGGTCAGCAGGTCGGGATCGCCCGGACCCGCGCCGACCAGCCAGACGGTCATGATCGCCCCCTGCGTCGAACAGTCGGTTCGGGCAGCAGTGTTTCCAACGACTCCGCACCGGCTCGCCGGCAGAAGTCGCCGAAGGTCTCCCCGTCGGAGCGGTCGGTTGCGAAGCGTTCGACGACCGGGGCCAGCAGGGTGGGGATGTCGTCGAGGGGGACGTCCGCCCGCAGACGGAAGCCCAGTCGGTCACCTGCTGCCGCACCGCCGACGTACACGTCGTAGGTGCGCTTGGTGCGTCCGACGATGCCGATCTCCGCGTTGTACGGCCGCGCGCAACCGTTGGGGCAGCCAGTCATGTTGAGGCGCACCGGGGTCGCCTCCGCTCCGCCCTCGGCGAATACCTTGTCGAGCCGTTCGACGAGCTGCGGCAGCACTCGTTCCGCCTCCCCGAGGGCCTGCCCACACGTCGGCAGCGCGGGGCAGGCGATCGCCAAGCGCTGCAGGGGGGTGACCTCCTCCTCGAGCTTGACGCCCGCGGCTCGGAGACGGCGTTCGACCTCGGGGCGGTCCGCGGTGGCGATCCCCGTCAAGAGCAGGTCCTGACGGGCCGAGACGCGGATCTCTCGCACCAGGGAGGCGTCGAGCAGCTCACGGACCACCGTTCGGGGCCGGAACTCCTCGTCGTCGCGCAGGCGGCCCGACGGGATCGGGACACCGAGCACCCAGTCGCCGTCGTGGGTCGGGCTCCAGCCGTGGTGTTCGTTGTGCTCCAACCAGGGGAGCAGTTCGGGCGGGTCGGAGACGGGCGCACCGAGGCGCTCCTCGATCTGGGAACGGACCCACGCAAGGCCGCGATCGTCGACGAGGTACTTGAGACGGTTGCGTTGACGGTCCACGCGTTCACCGTGGTCGCGCTGCATTGTGACCACCGCTTCGATCGCGGGAATCAGCCGCTCGGGTTCCACCCATGCGACGGGCGTGGCGAGACGGGGATAGGTGTCCTCCTCGCGGGCGTGGCTCATCCCGAGGCCACCGCCCACGAGGATCGTCCATCCCGTCAGCTCACCTCGGTAGCCGTCGGTGAGCGTCGGGACGAGGCCGACGTCGTGGCCATGGACGTCGATGCAGTTGTCGCCGGGCCACGCCAAGCCGATCTTGAACTTTCGCGGCAGGTAGACCTCACCGAAGATCGGTTCTTCGGCCGGGCCGGCGACCGCCGACGTGGCGGAATCTCCGGCCGTGACACCCGTGGCCGCGGTGAGATCGGGGGTCTCGGGATGGGCACTCACGGCGGGCTCGCCGTCGAGCCAAACCTCCCAGTAGGCGGCGGTCCGCGGACGGAAATGGCGGGCGATGGCTGCGACGGTCGACCCGAGGATCCGCTCGCGGCCATCCGCGTGGGGTAGCGGGCAGGCCACCGTGTTGCGCACCACGTCGCCGCAGGCGCCGAGGGTGGTGACCAGTTCGGCGTTGAGGGTCGAGATGAGCGGCTTGAGGTTCCCCTTGAGGGTGGAATGGAACTGGACGCCCTGCCGTGTGGTGAGGCGCAGCGAGCCATCCGCGAGTTCGGCCACACGGTCGAGTGCACGCCACTGCGTTGCGCTCAGGCGGCCCCCCGGAACCGACGCCCGCACCATGCACGAGTAGTCGAGTGGCAGCTTCTTCGATGCTCGCTCGCGGCGGACATCGCGGTTGTCCTGCTGGTAGATGCCGTGGAACTTCAACAACAGCGCGCTGTGGTCGTCGAAGGGATCCGACGGTCGTGTGAGCTCCTCGGCGAGATGCCCCCGGAGCTGCACACTGGAGGCCTTGGCCGCTTCGACGTCACCGGACATGTGCAGACCCTTCCGTGGTCGTCAACGTGATCGAGGGCGCCGGGACCGTGGGGGTGGGCGCCGTCGTGAGATGAATCCCGCACTCGGTCTTGGCGGTGCCGGCCCAGCGGCCCGAGCGTGGGTCTTCGCCGAGTGCGACCGGCCGGGTGCACGGCCAGCAGCCGATCGAGCCGTAGCCGCGATCGCTCAGGGGGTTTCGGGGCAGGTTGTGATCGAGGTGGTACTGCTCGACCTCGTCGTCGGTCATCCGGGCGAGCGGGTTCACCTTGACGAGGCCGTGGCCAGGGTCCCACGCAGCAACCGGTGTACCGGCCCGCAGCGGGCTGTCAGCCCGGCGAAGGCCGGTGATCCATGCCGACTTGCCCGACAGCGCCCGGCGGAGCGGCTCGACCTTGCGCGCGGCGCAGCACGCTTCGACGTCGTGGGACCACAGGTCGTCGGGAACGACCGATGGGTCGGGCCCGATGATGGTCAGATTCGCCCCGACGCGTTCGGAGAGGTGCTGCGCGTACCAGAGCGTTTCGGCGAAGAGGTATTGCGTGTCGATCAGGACGACGGGGGTCTCCGGGGCGTGGGTCGCGACGAGGTGCACGAGCGCGGCGTCGCCGAAGCTGGCCGTTGCGACGAGGCCGGTCGTGAACGTCTCTGCCGCCCACCCGACGATCTCTGCGGGTGTTGCGTGCTCCAGCTCCGGAAGCGCCTGGGGGGAGGCGAACGGTGTCGGCATGTCCCGCACCGTAGATAAAGCTGAGTTATCTGGTCAACTTTATCGAGAATGACCTGGGGACTCGCTGGGGCCATGGCGATGCGGCGCTGCTTCCTCACGGGCGGCCCGCTCCGTAACGTCGTCCCGATGAGCCCACGGTCGACTCCGCCGCTGCCGCATCCGTTTCCGGTCGTGCTCGACCTTCGGGGGGTGCCGGTGCTCGTCGTGGGTGGCGGCCGAATCGCCGCTAGGAAGACCCGTTCGCTCCTCGACGCCGGTGCAGCGGTGACGGCGGTCGCTCCGTCGTTCGATGACTCGTTTCCCTCCGAGACCGAGCGGCGCTCCCGGGCGTACCGGAGCGCGGATCTCCTCGGGATTCGATTCGTCGTGACGGCGACTGGAGTTCCCGAGGTTGACGCTGCGGTGGCCACCGAGGCCACTGCTGCGGGCATCTGGGTGAACGCTGCCGATGACCCGCAGCACTGCAGCGTCCTGCTGCCGGCGGTCGAACGCCACGGGTCGGTCACGATCGCGGTGAGCACCGGCGGCGCCAGCCCCGCGCTCGCACGCTGGATCCGTGACCAGATCGCAGAGGTGATCGGCCCAGAGGTGGGCGTGGCTGCGTCTGCGCTCGCGGCGATCCGCGCGGAGACCCACGAGCGGGGTGACTCCACCGAGGACATCGACTGGCACCCGATCATTGCGGCGGCCCTCCACGAGGCGCGCTCGAAGGTCGAGGGCGACGGTGGGTGAGGTGACCGTGCTGGCGTGACTGGGCTGAGGCGGCCGGGTTCTGTCAGTTCTTGAGCCGCGGGTGGCGGCTCGCGAGGAGCGGGACGAGGAGCCGGCGTGGCGCCATGCGACTCAGCAACGCTCCCGCCCGGTTGGCCGCCCCCGGGATCGCCACCGTGCGACCCTCGGCGAGCGCGTCGACCCCGCAGCGGGCAACCGCGTCGGCAGGCTCCCACATGAACTTAGGGAGCGAGGACTCCGCCTCGTCCTGGGTGATCCCGGCCGTCTCGGCAAAGCCGGTTTCCACCGGACCGGGGCAGAGTGCGCTGACGGTGACGCCGGTGCCCCGAAGCTCGCCGCTGAGCGCCTGGGTGTAGGAGAGCACGAACGCCTTCGCACCCGCGTATCCGGCCTGCCCGGGGAGCGGCTGGAAGGCGGCGGTTGACGCCACGTTGAGGATCGCACCGCTGCCGCGCTCGACCATCCCCGGCAGGAAACGGGTGCACAGGTCGACGACGGCCATCACGTCGACCTCGACCATGTTCATCTCGGCGGCGACATCAGCGCGATGGACCGGACCCATCGTCGAAAGCCCGGCGTTGTTGACCAGGATGCTCACCTCGAGCCCGAGGGCGTCGACGCGCGCCGGGATCTCGGCTCGGGCATCTCGATCGCTCAGGTCGACCGGGAGCGCCGTCGCGGTGACGCCCAGTTCTTCGATCTGGCCGGCGAGCTCACGCAGCTTCGACTCGGAGCGGGCGGCAAGGATCACGTTCTGGCCCCGCCGAGCGAGCGTCCTGGCGATCTCGGTGCCGATGCCCGATGATGCGCCGGTCACCAACGCGGCGGTAGTGGGGGCCGGTTCGGGGAGGCTCATTGTGGTCCTTTGGGGTTGCTCGGGGCCCACGATGGGCCGGGAACGGTGATTCGGTCGAGTGGGGAGGCGACATGCCCGAAACGGCCGTCCTCGGAGCACCACGACTCGTGGGCGGCGGTGATCTCGGCGCGGTCCCGGGCCACGTAGTTCCACCACATCACGAGTTCTTCCTCGAGTGGTCGACCCCCGAGCAGCATGACCCGCGCGGACGTGGTCGCCGACAACGACAACTCGTCGCGTCCGGTGCCGAGGTAGCCGATCCCGCTGCCGGAGAGATGGCAGCCGTCAACCATGACGGTGCCGTCGAGGGGGACGACGGCGTACTCGAACGCTGCTTCAAGGGGCAGTTCGACACTCCCCGAACGGAGCGTCACTTCGACGCCGGCGTGGTCGGTGTCTCGTCGTGCGGGAGAGGAGGTGCCGGCGAAGTCGCCGACGAGGACCGTTGCCACCGCAGCGCCGAGGTCGACCTGGGGCAGCTCGCCATGGTGCTCGAACGCGGCCTCGCCGTGGCGGGTGCGTTCGGGCTGGGCGACCCACAGTTGGATGCCGAAGAGGTGGTCGGAGGAATCCGAGAGCGCCTCCTCGGAGTGGGAGACGCCGTTGCCCGCGGTCATGAGGTTCAGCTGGTGCGGCCGGATCACCTGCTCGGAGCCGAGCGAGTCACGGTGCAGTAGCGATCCGCCGAGGAGCCACGTGACCGTCTGAAGACCGATGTGGGGGTGGGGCCCGACGTTGAGCGCCCGTCCGCCGGCCGCCGTGGGCCCCATCCGATCGGCGAAGCACCACGCACCGACCGTTCGCCGCGCGCGGAGGGGAAGCATCCGACGCACCGGGATGCCCCCGACCTCGGCGGCTCGACCGTCGATGACCTCGAGGTCGCAGCGACGAGGGGTGTCGAGCGCGTGCAGCTCGTCGCCGCCGGCTGTCACAGGGCCGCTCACGTTCTCGGTCTAACCCGTTTCGCCCCGCCCGGCAACGGGTGGAAGCGTCGAGACACTCAGGTTCGCGTCGCGAGGGTCACTCCCCGGCGGCGCTGGCGGCGGGGGTGGCGGAGCCAGAGGGCTTCCGCGCCGTCCCGGCGTACATCTGGCTCATGGTCTTCGGGCCGGCGATGACGAAGGTCGCGCACTCGACGGGTTCGAAGCCGGCGTCGCGGAGCAACTCGTCGTGGCGATGAATGAGCTGGCAGCCCCCGGCGAGACGTTGTTGCATCGCGTTGCGTCGGTGCTGGCGGTCTGCCAGCCGGGGATCGTCAGAGAGGCCGTGTTCGAGGAAGAACAGCCGTCCACCCGGGCGCAGCACCCGGCGAACCTCGGCCACGACCCGGGCGACGTCCTGCACCGAGCACAGGGTCCAGGTGCTGACGGCGTTGTCAACCGACGCGTCGTCGAGGGGGATCGACTCGCCGACGAGGCCGACGAAGTCGACGGGGATCGAGGTGGCGTCCAGTCGTCGCCTGGCGAGCCGACGCCCGACCGGGGAAGGTTCGACCGCGATGATGCGGGTGATGGCATCGGGGTAGTGGGGGAGGTTGGTGCCGGAACCGAATCCGATCTCGAGCACTTCACCCTCGACCTCGGCGAGCGCACGCTGCCGAAGCTTCCCGAGCGGCTTGGACCCCAACACCTTGTCGATCGCTCGGGGGACGACCTGTTCGTCGTAGAAGCGCTTGAAGGCGCTGAGGCCCGTCACGGGGCCATGTTCGCACACGAGGATGTCGCTTCGATCCCGACCGGCCTCGTTCTCAGCAGCGTGGGGCCGGGATCTCGGCCTGAGGCTGCCGGGTTCGGGTTCGGTCGGCCGGAGGCGCCCTACGATGATCGGCCCGTGTGGCAATGGCGCCGAAGGCCGCCGGAGGGAGTTCTCGCATGATCCGCAGCCGGGTAGTCGTCGTGGTCGCGGCCCTCAGCATGGCGGTGGCAGCAGCGTGCGAACCTCCCGCCCCGCCGGCGGTCGCGCCACTGCGCCCCGACCAACAGCCGCTGAAGGTCATGGTCGTGGGCGACTCGTTTGGGATGACGGTGTGGCAGGGCCTCGACCGCTACGGAACCGACAGCGGTCAGTTGATCGTGCGCGATGAGGCCCGAGTTGGGTGCCCGTTCGGGCGAGGTGGCCGCAATCGCGGTGCAGGCCTCGACCGAGAGTGGCCACCCGAGTGCCGATCCCAAGATGCCCGCCTCCTCACCGCAGTGGCCGAGTTCCGACCCGACGTGGTCGTGCTGGCGGGCGGAATGTGGGACGCGTCGGATCGCCTCCTGGAGGGGATGCGGACCTGGACCCATGTGGGACAACCCCGCTACGACCTCTACCTGGCGGGTGAGTTCCGTCACCTGTCCGCGGTCGTCGGTGCGACCGGAGCGAAGGTGGTGTGGACGACGGCGCCGACGTGGCGGCCCGTCTACGACCCGTCGATCTTCATGGGGCCACCCCCGTACCCGGAAGCGACCCCGGGTCGGTCCGATCGCTACAACGACATCCTTCGTCGGTCGGTCGCGGACCTGCCGAACGTTTCGATCCTGGAGCTGGCATGGTGGCTCAGGTCGCGGCCCGGCGGGGAGTTCGCTCCCGACCTCCGCCCCGACGGTGCACACCTGACCCGCGACGCGTCGGTGCGTCTGGCGACCGAGTGGCTCGGGCCCTGGCTGGTGGCGATCGGACGAGGTTGAACCGGCACGGCGGGTTGAATCGGCACGGCAGGTTGAATCGGCACGGGCGAAGCTGAACCGGCGCGGGCGCCCCGGCCGTGGTCACATCCGAGCGGTGAGCCGTCCGATCAACCCGGCCCGTCCGGGAGCGAGACGTGACCACAGCGAGATGAGATGCGCGTCGGGCCCGACCACGACGCGGCCGCGGTTGGTTTCGATGGCGGACACGATGCGGCGAGCGACGCTCGACGGCGGCCGCATCACCACGGGCGCGAACCGCGAGCGGCCCATCTCGGCGAGCTTGCCGGCCTTCGCTCCACGGGCCGACTCGGTGATGTTGGTGCGGATCGCTCCGGGAAAGACGGTCGTCACCCCGATTCCGCTCGGCGCCAACTCACTGCGCAATGACTCGCTGAAGGCTCGGACGGCGCCCTTGGTGAGTGCGTAGGCGGCGTTGTGCGGGAGGCCGAGGAGCCCGACCATGCTCGACATGTTGACGACGTGCGCCTCGTCGGCTCGCTGGAGCAGTGGAAGGAAGGCACGGCAGCCGTTGACGACTCCCCACACGTTGATGTCCACGATCCAACGAAGGTCGTCGAGTGATTCCTCTTCGAACGCGCCCGCGCTGGTCACCCCGGCGTTGTTCACGAGAATCTGGCAACCGCCGTGGGCGTCGTTAGCCGCATCGGCAAGCCGCGCGACCGCGTCGGCGTCCCGCACGTCGACGATGTGTTGGGACACTTCGATGCCATGACGCGCCACCGCGGTTGCCGTTTCGGACAGGGTCGGCGCCGAGATGTCGACCAGTGCGAGGTGACAACCCCGCGCCGCGAGCGCTTCGCTCGTTGCCCGGCCGATGCCGCTGCCCGCTCCGGTGACGACCGCGACGCGGCCGGTGAGTCGCTGCATCGACTGATCTTCCCACGTCCTGGGGCCGAATCCCGGCGCTCGAGGCGGAGCGCCCCGGCGGGCGGGTCAACGGGTGGCTCAGAGCGCGTTCGCGTCCATGTCCTCCGACATCGTGGCGACCTCGCCGAGACCGCGGAGGAGTCCCTGGCTCGGGTTCGCCGGAAGCTCGCGCAGCGGCTCGGCCAACTCGGCGACCGTCGGGCCGACCTGTTCCGCCAACGGTGCGAGTGCCTCCACGTCGAAGCCGTAGAGCGCGGCGGCGTTCGCGGTGAGGATCCGGAACTTGTCGGTCGTGTCCCAGTCGGCGAAGCGGGAGCGGATCGCCTCACGCGTGTGGGGGTAGGTGCCCTCGTCGTGGGGATAGTCGCTCGCCCACATGCAGCGGTCGAGGCCGACCTGGGCCATCGCGGGGACGTCGGCCATGGAGGGCTGGCTCACTCCCAGCCAACAGTTCTGGGCGAATCCCTCTGAGGGGAGTAGGGAACCCACCCGCTCGTCGTCGGTGTAGCGGATCTCGCCGACCGAACCGGCGCCACGGATCGCCTTCACCATCCCGTCGAGCTGGTCGAGCAGGCCGGGCACCCACGAACAGCCCGACTCGGCCATCACGAACTTCAGGCGCGGGAAGCGGTCGAAGACGCCGGAGAGCGCGAGCTGCACGAAAGGTCGCTGCGAGTAGAAGACCACCTCGTTGATGTAGAGGAGCATCGCCGTCGGGTAGCTGCCGTAGTCGGGTGCGCCGGTTCCCCCATGGGCGTTCACGGGGATCTCGAGATCTTCCAACACCTTCCACAACGGGTCGTAGATCGGGTCGTAGAGCGGCTTCACCCACTTCACGTCAGGGGCGATGTTCGGGAGGAGTACGCCGCCGCGGAGGCCGTTCTCCTTGATCCAGATCGCGTCCGCGATCGCGTCGTCAACGTCGTTGAGGAAGATCTGTCCCACGCCGGCGCGCCGCTCGGGAAAGCGGTCGCACCAGTCCTTCAGCCACCGGTTGTGGGCCCGGATCCCCGCGAGACGGTGCTCGTAGTCCTCGGGCCGGGGCGGCTGTGCGAACAGCACGAAGCTCGGGAAGAAGGGCGGGACGGTGTTGGGGTAGACGACCTCCGCGACCACACCGTCCGACTCCTGTTGGGAGTTGCGCATGTCGTCGTCCCAGTTGCGCAACCGACGATCGTCGCCGGGGGCGAGGTCCTTGTAGGGGTTGCGGTAGCGGTCCCGCCAGGCGTCGAAGTCCTCAACGAAGCGCGCCTCGAGGTACTCGCGGTACGCGGCATGGCTCGCGCCGGCGTGACAGTCGGCGGAGATGACGGCGAATCGGTCGGTGGAATCCGAGGGAGCGACGGCGGTTGTCATGATCGGGAACACCTCCGGGTCCGCCACGTCGGGCGTGGTTGTCGTGCAGTCTGCAGCGCGTGATCTACATCCACGAGCTCATCGAGATCCGCGGTCACCATCGTGCCCGCTACCAGCATCACATGACGGCCAACTGGGTCCCGGTGGCACTCGCGGAGCGGAACCAGCGCTGCTACGGCGTCTGGTCGACGATCGGTTCGACCGGTGCGTGGCCCCAGGTCGTCAACATGTGGGAACTCGACGGTTGGGACGGGCTGGTGTCGAACTTCGAGGTCGAGGCGTCGAGCGGACGCGACCAGGACCCGAGCCTCGCGGCGTGGTGGGCGGTCGCAGCCGATCTCCGTCGCGGCGGCTTCGACCGAATCCTGCTGCCTGACGAAGCATCGGCAGGCATCGAGGAGCTCTGCGCGAGCGGGGTTCGTGGCGAGCTGTACTGCCACGAGATCGTCTCGGTCCCGCCCGGCCACTCGAGGCGGTTCCTCGATCTGGTTCGCCGGAGCGGTGCGCAACGCTGCGCCGAGTTCGGCATCGAGTTGGTGGGTGCGTTCCGAACGGCGATGCGCAGCGACGACGAGTGCGTGCTGCTGTGGGCGGCACCCACGTGGCGGGCATGGGGACGTTTCGAGGCGTCGTGGGACGGCGGCCGGCTCTCGTCGTGGCGTGACGAGCTGCTTGCGTTCGGAGCGACGTGGCAGCGGACGTTGCTGGTCGACAGTCCCTTGTCCCCGATGCGGATCGGACGTCAGCCCGCCGTGTCGGATCGACGTCCGTTGGAGGAGATCACGGGGTGAATCAGCCGGCGTCCGCGGAGCGGTCGGACGACGCGTCGCGAAGGTGCCGAAGGGCGCTGGCGAACTCGTCGCGGTGTCGTAGGCCGTCAAAGGCGCGCTTGGGCAGGCAGATCAGCCCGCCGTGGTAGCGGATGTCAACGGCGCGCGAGGTGCGGATGATGCTCATCAGCGCGGAACCGGCGATCTCGAGCGAGGTCGACTCGTTGCTGAGGCGCAGCGCGTCCTCGGTGATGACACAGGATTGGGTCGCCGGCTCGGCAGCGTTCCAACCGAGCTGTGCGGCGAGGATGACGAGGCCCGCGGTGAGGGGGACGGCCGTCGAAACCGCGATCGAGGCGATCATCTGCTGGCTGGGCGAGTTCCACGTCATGAAGAGCGCGAACCCGGCCAGGCCGAGCGCGAGCACCACGAGGAGCAGAGCTCGCGCCGCAGGACGCCCAGAGGGGCGATGCGGCAGGGTCGAGGTCGGTGATCCCCACGTGAGCGTCGCCCACCGAGGTTCACCGCCCATCGCCCGGATCGTGTCCGCCCGTGCCGCCCACGCGTGGATCGCCTCGCGGTCGTCGGGTGTGAGCGCGTGATCGGGGATGGTGACCCGGAGCTGCTCGAAACGGAGCATGACCCCAACGCCGGCGACGACGAGCGGATCCTTCATCGTCTGAAGTGCCGCGCTCCGCAGGATGCGACCGCGTCGGATGGTGATGCCCGTTTCGTCGAGCCGGAACGTGAGGGGGCGCGGCGAGCTCGCGTCGAGCACCGGGAACGAGGCGAAGGCCAACACGCAGGCTCCAACCACCAACGCCGGGTACAGCGGGAGTGAGGTCGCGGCAGCCACGACGGCCGGTGTGATCGCAACCGCGACCAGAACCAACAGCCGCGTCCGATCGACCGGGTCCGCGCTCCGCAGCCGGACGAACGCGGGGACATCCACTCGCAGGTCAACCACCTCGACGGCGCGAGGTGGCGGCGTCGGAAGGTCCGTCTGGGGGTGCACCGCCACAGTTCAGCGCGTCGCGGCTACGTTCCGCTCGGTGCGACATCCCGTGTTCCGAAGCGTCGTGGTCGCCCTCACGGTGTTCGCGGCGACGCTGCTCGCCGCGTGCGGGGGTGACACCGCACCCACATCGGCGAAGGCTCCTGGGTCGAGCGACGCCTCGAAGCAAGCGAGTGGGACGGCACCACGCAGCACCCTCGATCGCTATCGCTCGTATGTCTCGCAGAACTACGACGACCCGAGCCACTGGCTTTGCCGACCCGACACTCCCGACGACGCCTGCCACCGCGATCTCGATACGACGATCATCGCCGCCGACGGCTCGACGTCGGTCGAGCACTTCGAAGCGGCTGAGGATCCCGCGATCGACTGCTTCTACGTGTACCCCACGATCTCCAAAGATCCGACACCGTTCAGCGACTGGTTCGCCTCCGACAGCGAGGAAGGGCTCGCTGCGTACAACCAGGTCGCTCGGTTGCGTTCCCAGTGCCGGGTGTTCGCGCCGGTCTATCGACAGCGCACCCTGAGCGGGCTCATCGCCGCGTTCGCCGGCAGCCGCGCGCCAGGCCCCGAGGGAGATCCGTTCGCGGACGTCCTCGATGCCTGGCGGACCTACATGGCACGCGACAACCACGGACGCGGGGTCGTCCTCGTTGGTCACTCGCAGGGCAGCGGCATGCTCGGGCGGCTGTTGGAGGAGGAGATCGATCCGAACGCGGACGTGCGGGCGGTGCTCGTCGGTGCGTACCTCGCCGGTGCGGCCGTTGCGGTTCCGCCGAACCAGCTCGTGGGTGGGGCGTTGCAGCACATCCCGATCTGTTCGCGTGACGGTGAGATCGGCTGCGTCACGACCTGGGCCACCTTCCGGGTGAACCGCCCGCCGGGACCTGGCGCGCTCTTCGGTACCGTTCGAGGTGGCACGACCGGCCAAGAGGCCGCATGCGCGAACCCGGCCGGCCTGTCGGGCGGCGACGTCGAACTGCACGGCTACTTCCCGTCCAACCCCGGCGTCTCGATCCTGTCCGAAGTTGGTGGATCCTCCGTCGACTCGTGGTTGCCGGGCACCACGATCACGACCCCCTTCGTCATGTTGCCGGATCTGCTCAGCGGTGAATGCGTCCACCAGGACGGCTTCCACTATCTGGCCGTGACGGTGCACCCTGACGCGGGTCCCCGGGCGGACGACATCACCGGAGACCTCACACCGCAGTGGGGGTTGCATCTCGTGGACGTCAACGTCGTGATGGGCGACATCATCGAGCGGGTCGCCGCGCAGGCCGAGGCGTTTGCCCGCTGAGGGATCGTCAGCGGCGGTCGCCGCGAGGGTCACCGGCGCCGTGTCGCTGCGGGGCGACGGCACGCTCCGCGACGCCGAGGAGCTGTTGGAAGTCGGATCGACCGTGGAGGACGCCGAGGGGTCGTGACGTTGCGACCCGCCGTGGATCGGGGCGCCGCTCCACGGCGGCGGTCAACCACGACATCGCGTCGTCGTCGAGGCGCCGCTGAGCCATGCCCTCGGCGATTCGGTAGAACGCTTCGGCTTCATCGGAGCCCCGAAAGACGGCGAGTGCCGAGGCGACCAGGTCATTGGGCGGACCGTGGTACACCCGAACGTCGATCGCCGCCGGCGTCAACGCGGCGTCGGTCGGGAGGTAGGGGAGCAACTCGCCGACGGCGGGTCGCGACGGGTCGTCCAACACCCAGCGCCGTTCGCGTCCGGCGAGGCGGCTCAAGGCGCTCGTGACCTGCTCGGCTGGGGCGCCCCCGGAGCGGGCCAAATGCGCCTCGAGCCAAGGCGACGGCCCCCAACCACGGGGAAAGTCACCGGGTTCGCCGGTGTTCCACCCCTGTCGCTCAGCGGTTCGGACCTGCCGCATGCGGAGGTCGTCGGCCGCAGAGGTCGTCGCTGCCGAGTCCGACGCGATGTCGACTCGGGATTGGGTGCCCCGAAGCGCACCCCAGGAAGCGATCCCGCAGAACAAGGCGACGAAGATCGTGGAGGTGGCAGCGATGGCCGGGACGGTGGCGAGCAGCTTGAGCACCGCGACCGGGACCGCTTCGGTGACCGCGTCGATCCGCAACGGGTTCACCCACCGTGCGACGGCGTCAGCGACGGCGTCGCCGCCGGTGAACCCCACAACCGCCATCGTCACCGACGCGCCGAGCGTCCAGGTGAGAAAGGCGCGGGTCCCGGCCCGTCCGAAGGTCCGGTTGAGCAGGCTTTCGACGACGTGGCCACCGTCGAGGGGCCACAGGGGAAGGAGGTTGAGTCCGCCGAGGAGGATTCCCGACCACACGATCGCCGAGTGCAGATCGAGGAAGAGCGCGAGCGACGCCTGGTCCCGCAGGGGGAGCATTGCGATGCGCAGCAGCCACATGGCGACGCCGCCGGCGAGGATCTGGACGGTCGGCCCCGCGAGGCTGATGACGTTGCGCTGCCATCGCCGCAGCGGCTGGGCACTCGAATAGCTCGCCCACCCGATGAGGAAGGTCAGGTTGATCGCGACCTGAGCGCCGAAACGTCGGGCCACGATCGCGTGACCCAGTTCGTGGATGAGGACGAACACGGCGATGCCGACGGCGGTGAACAGCCCTTCACGGTCGCCGCCGCTGAGCGAATAGAAGACGAACAGGCCGACGAAGAACCAGGGCTCAACGGTGATGGGAATCCCGAAGAGGGTGGCGAACGGCCGGGCGCTCATGACGAGGAGGGCCGACCGTTCGGCGTTTGCCGTGTGGTCGGGAGGCGCCGACGCTCAGAACTCGTGCGGGTTGTTTCTGGCCTCGTACACCGTGAAGGCCACCATTCCACCGAAGCCGGGGCCTCCGAAGAGGGCGGTGAACGCACCGACGCCGACGGCGGCTGCCGTGCCGGCGCCGGCGATGACGGCGAACATCCCGCAGAGTCCGCCGACGAACACCGCCCCGAGCACCGTACCGATCAACACCGTTTTCGCAGCGCTCTTCCGAGGTGCCGTCGAGGCGTCCGCGGTTGCGAGGGTTCGTTCATCAGCCATCACCGCCAAGGATAGTGTCCGCTCCGACCTCGCCCGCCTATCCGAGCGGGTGGCCCCGATCTGATGAGCGACCAGCCACAGCTCCCACCGCCACCTCGTGCGTCGTTCGCGAGCGACAACGCGGCGGGGGTCGCGCCACAGGTCATGGAGGCACTCGTCGCCGCCAACACGACGTCGGCCGCTGCCTATGGCGAGGACCCGTGGACCCGCGACGCCGAACGTCTGGTGCGCGAGCTGTTCGATGCTCCCGTGGAAATGCTGGCGTGCTGGGGTGGAACCGGCGCCAACGTGGTCGCCATCGGCAGCGTGATCCAGCCGTGGCAGGCTGTCATCGCAGCAGAGACCGCCCACATCGTCGTCGATGAGTGTGGTGCGCCCGCACGCTTCACCGGCGCGACCATCGCCCCGGTCACGCCGCTCGACGGGAAGCTGCTGCCCGCCGCGCTCGAGGAGTTCCGCTCGTGGTCGGGGAGCCAACACCACCCCCAGCCAGCGCTCGTGTCGGTGAGCCAGACCACCGAGATGGGCACCGTCTACTCGGTCGAGGAACTCGGCGTGCTCGCGGAGACGGCGCACCGGCTGGGGATGTTGGTGCATGTCGACGGCGCCCGGATCGCGAACGCGGTTGTGGCCACCGGCGCGACGCTCCCCGAGATGCTGCGGGACACCGGGGTCGACCTGGTGAGCTTCGGCCTGACCAAGAACGGCGCGATGTTCGGGGAACTCGTCGTGTACGTGCGGCCGGAGTTGGCGCTGAACGCCGCGTACGTCCGCAAGCAAGCCGGTCAGCTGGCGTCCAAGGGGCGTTTCGTCTCCGCGCAGGCGATCGCGTTGCTGGAAGACGGCCTGTGGCTGAGAAACGCCGCCCACGCGAACCGGATGGCGGCACTGCTCGCAGCGGGGCTCGGCCCGTTGCGGGAGGTCGATCTCGTTCTCGAACCGGCGGCCAACGCCGTATTCGCACGGCTCGATCGAAGTTCGATCCGGCAGTTGCAGGAGTGGTCGTTCTTCTGGGATTGGGACCTCGGAAGGTCGGTCGTTCGCTGGATGACCAGCTTCGCGACCGGCGAGCAGGACGTCGCCACCTTCCTCGCGGGGATCGAGGCGGTGACCGTGCAACGACGCTGAAGGAGCCGTTGGGCCGCGGTGCGTCTCGCTGTCAGACGCCCTCGGTATGGTCCGTTCCATGTTGCACGTCGCCGTCGCCGAGAGCGCTCCGCTCGTCGTAGACGAACTCGCCGAGGTCTTCCGTTCGGTGACGGCCGACCCCTTCGACCCCGAGTGGGTCGCCGTGCCGACGGCCGCGATGCGGCGATGGATCGCGTTGGAACTCGCCGCTCGCCTCGGTGCGTCACCCGGCGGGAGCGACGGCATCGCCGCAAACATCCGTTTCGAGTTCCCTGGCGTGTTGCCCCGGTTGATCTACGAGGCGGGCGAGGCGGACCACGCGCTCGCGGTGCAACGTTGGCGGTCAGATCGTCTGCCCTGGAGCGTGCTCCGCGTGCTCGAAGGCCACCGAGACGATCCCCACCTCGGCCCGCTCGCGGCGATGGAGTCCGCGACCACGCCGTTGAGCGCGGCACAGCGGGTTGCGACCCTCTTCGATCGTTACCACCAGCATCGTCCGGAGATGGTCCGGCACTGGGCGGCGGGGCGCGATCTCGACGCGCTCGGCGCTCCCCTCGGTGTCGACCATCGTTGGCAGCCGTACCTCTGGCGGCTCGTTCGCCACGAGATCGGCGTCGCGAGCCTCCCCGAGGCGCTTCCCGCGCATCTGGCGCGTCTCCGCAGCGCCGAGCTCGAGGTCGACCTGCCCAGCCGGATTGCTGTCGTGGGGCTCGCGAACCTGCCCGGTGGTGCGTCATATCTCGAGGTCCTCGAAGCCCTCTCGGCGCACCGCAACGTGCACGTCGTGCTGATCGCGCCGTCGGTCGCGGCGTTCGCGTCCGCCGCACAGCTCCGCGCTCCGTCCGCCACGGCACGCCTCCGTTCCGAGGTCGACTTCGACCGTGACGGTTCCCATCCGTTGGGCAGGTCGTGGGGGCGGCTGCACTTCGAGACGGCACTCCTGCTCGCCGACGCCGGAATCCCCGTCTCTCACCGCGCCGCGCCTCGCTCACCCGCAGCGGGCACGCGGCTGGCCACGTTCCGCGCCGCGGTCCGGGCCGATCTCGACCCGCGCAGCGACAGCGGAGGCGACGATCCGCGTCCGGGCCCGCCGGCGTCCGATTCGAGCGTGCAGTTTCATGCGTGTCACGGGATGACCCGCCAGGTCGAGGTGCTTCGCGATGCCCTGCTCCACCTGTTTGTCGCCGACCCGACGCTCACCGAAGACGACGTCGTGGTGGTGTGCCCGAGCATTGACCGCTTCGAGCCGGTCATCCGGGCGGTGCTGGGTCCTTCGGTGGACGCCGGGTCGTCAGTTCACAACGAAGCGGTTGCTGCGCCGGCGTTGCGATACCGGATCACCGATCGTTCCATCCGGGCGCTCAACCCGATCCTGAGCGCCCTCGAGGTGCTGCTGGAAGCGGCTGCCGGTCGTTTCGAGGCGTCCACGGTGCTCGACCTGTTGGCGATGGGTCCGCTGCGGAGGCGATTCGGCCTCGGGGAAGACGACCTGGGTCGAATCGCGGACTGGGTGCAGGCGACGACCGTCCGCTGGGGCCTCGATGCCGAGGACCGAGTTCGATTCGGTCTCCCCCGTGAGCTGAACGCCTACACCTGGCGGCACGGTCTCGATCAGGTGCTGGTCGGCGCTGCGGTCAGGGCAGACGGGGAAGACGGTGAGTTTGCGATCGGCGAGACGGCGCCGGTCGATGTCGACGGTGACGATGTCTCGGTTCTCGCTGCGTTCAGCTCCGTGCTCGCCCACTTCGACATCCTTGCGACCGAGGCCCGGCAGCCCCGGCCGATCGACGAGTGGGTGCAGCTCCTCGAGGGTCTCATCGACGACCTCCTCGCGGCGGAGCCCGACAACGACTGGCAGACGCGCGCTGCGATCGACGCACTCCACCTCGTCGTCGCGCGTTCCGAGGGCGTCGAGGGGCCGTCCCCGGTGGCGGTGTCCTTCGACGATCTCCGCCTGGCCCTCAGCGATGCGTTCGCAGGCGCACCGGGCCGTCCCGATCACTTCCGGGGCGGGGTCACGATCACCTCGATCCGTCCGATGGGATGGCTGCCGTTCCGCGTCGTGTGCCTGCTCGGAATGGATCAGGCGTCGCTGGGCGCGGAGGGCGTCGACGCCGACGACGTGTTGGCGCAGACCGCGCTCATCGGAGACCGGGATCCGCGTGCCGAGTTCCGTCAGTCCCTGCTGTCGGTCGTGGTCTCGGCGGTCGATCACCTCATCGTCGTCCGGGACGGCCACGACGTGCTGACCAATCAGACGGTGCCCCAGGCGGTTCCGGTCGCAGAGCTTCACGATGCGCTTCTGGGCTCGACACGCTCCAGCATCCCCGGGACGGCTGCTCGCATCGAGGTGGATCATCCTCGGCAGGCCTACGACGTCCGATGTTTCGAACCCGGGGCGCTGGGTGTGGCGGGTGCCTGGAGTTTCGATCCGCTGGCCGCGGCGGGCGCCCAAGCGCGGCAACAGCGTGACGGCATCGCGTCGCCCTTCCTCACCGCGCCCCTGGAGCCGACACCGACCGATTCGATCTCCCTCGATGATCTGCGCGCCGTGCTGATCCACCCGATACGTGGGTTTCTCACCCGCCGGCTGGAGGTGGGCATCGGGGGATCCGAAGATCCAGCGAGCTCGCTGCTCCCGGTGGTGTTGGACCCCCTCGAAGAATGGGCCGCGGGCGACCGCTTGCTGCGCATGAGACGCGACGGACACACCGTTGCCGAGTGGACCCGCTACGAAAGTTTCCGCGGGTCACTGCCTCCGGGTCGTCTCGGCGACACCACGGAGCAGGCCCTGGCGGAGGAGGTCGAGTCGATGCTCGACTCCTACGAGCTTCTCGGCGGCGGTCGGGACGAACCCACCCCGGTCAATGTGACGCTGCCCTCGGGGGTGCAACTCCACGGTGAGGCGAACCGTGCGGTGGGGCCGACACCAGACGGGCAGTTCTCCGGGGACGGGCCGGGCAGCATTCGCTTCACCCGGCCGAGACCAGACCGCTTCATCACACCTTGGATCGACCTGATGATGCTGACGGCGTGTTGGCCCGAGACCACTTGGCGGGCCCTCATTGTCCGGCGCGCACCGAAGCGCGACGGACAGCCGACCGTCGACCACCTCGGTGTCGCCGGCCGCGATCCGAGCGAACGTCATTCGACCGCGATCGCGGCGCTGACCCTCGCGGTCGATGCGTACCGACGGGCCCTGAGCGAACCGATCCCACTGTTTCCGAAACTGTCGCGGCGACTCGTCGTCGACGACGGCACCCCTATCAGATCCGCATGGAGCAGCCAGCATGGTTTCGGCGATCAGCGTGACGCCGCGGTGGCTCTGGCCTACGGCTCGTACGGCTTCAACGAGCTGATGCAACTCCCGGCTCGAACCGACGATCCGCCGGGAGCTGTGCCGGGGCGGGTCCAACGGTTCGCGGCGTGGTTCTGGGGCGGCCTGGGCGACTCGGTCGTCGCTCTCGGCGAGGGGGGAGGTCGCCATGGTGGGTGAGGCGGTCCTCGATCTGTGCGCCCCACTGCCCGGTGCGCGACTCGTTGTCGAAGCCAGCGCCGGTACCGGCAAGACGTTCGCGCTCACCTCGATGGCGACTCGGCTCATCGTGGAGGATGGGCTCGCTCCGGCAGAGCTCCTCGTCGTGACCTTCACCCGAGCTGCGACCGCCGAGCTCCGCTCCCGGCTCCGAGACCGCCTGAGCGCCGCGTTGTCCCACCTCAGCGCGAGCGCGCAACCCTCGACCGACGATCTCCTGTTGCAGCATCTCTGGCTCGACGATGACGCCCAACGCGGGCTGCGGGTGCGGCGCCTTCGTCGTGCGCTCGCGGAGTTCGATGCGGCGACGATCACCACGATCCACGGTTTCGCCGCTCAGGTGTTGGCGGCAACGGGAATCTCCCAACGCGGTCTGGGGGCGATCGTCGACGACCTGGCGACCAAGAGCAAGGAAGTCTGCGCCGACGTTCTGGCGGCTGCATCGCTCGAGGTGCCCTCTGCCGATGCCCTCCCGTCCTACACGACGCTGCTCGGGGCGACCCGCACGGTCATGAACTCGCCGGATCTCCTCGTGGTGCCCGCGGCGGGCGAACCGGGAGCAACCGACGATGAACTGCGCAAGGCCGAACTCGTCCGCCGTTCCGTGGCCGAACTGCGACGCCGTCGGCTCATCGAGCGCAGCGTTGGATTCGATGACCTCATCGGTTTGTTGCGCGATGCGCTCGAGGGGCCCCGGCGCGGGAGCTTCGTCGAACTGCTCCGCCGCCGCTTCCGCGTTGCGCTCATCGACGAGTTTCAAGACACCGATCCAGCGCAGTGGGCGGTTTTCGAGGCGGTCTTCGGTGCGGATCCAGCCGTGCCGATGGTGCTGGTGGGCGACCCGAAGCAGGCGATCTACTCGTTCCGCGGCGCAAACGTCCACACCTATCTGGCCGCGATCGCGCCGATGCCGGGAACCTCCCAGGCGTCGCTGGTGGTGAATTGGCGTTCCGACGGGGCCATGCTGCGCGCCCTCGATCTGCTCTTTCGAGGTGCCACCTTCGGTGATGAGCGGATCCGCTTCACGTCCGTCGAGCCGGCTCCAGCGAATCGCGACGCCACGATTCGAGACACGAGTGGCACTCCACTGCCAGCGCTCGTGATTCGGTGCGCGCTCGACCAGAGCATCCAGCGAACCTCCAGAAACAAAGTCGCCGTCGACGACGCCGGTCGGGCGATCGCGGTCGACCTCGCCCAACAGGTGCACCGCCTCCTCGACGGAGCGACGATTCCGCTTCGTGAGCGGGACGGGGAGACCCGCCGCCGCGTTCGCCCGAGCGACGTAGCGGTCCTCGTGCGGACCCGTGCCGAGGCAGAGGACTTCCAGCAGGCCCTCCTCCGCCAGGGGATTCCCGCGGTGCTCGCACGAGGGACGTCCGTCCTCGAGTCTCCGGCTGCCGAACAATGGCGAACGTTGCTCGTGGCGCTCACGCGTCCCTCCAATCCGCGCACGGCACGCGCCTTCGCGTTGTCGTGGTTCGTCGGCTGGAACGGCGACGATCTCGCCCGTTGCGGGGACGCCGAGCTCGCGGAGCTCCAGCAGCGACTCGCCGGGTGGGCCGAGACGCTCGCGGCGGACGGCGTCGCATCGTTCGTGCGTCAGGTGTGGGCAGATGGTCGGGTCGCCGCACGAGTCCTAGCGCAACCCGATGGTGATCGGAGCCTCACCGATCTCGAGCACGTGGGCGAACTGCTCCAGATGAGCGGCGGCCTCCGTCACCCAGGCCCTGCGGCACTACTGAAGGCGTTGGAGGTCGACCCGCTCGCCCGCGAGGAGGGCGAGGAGCATGTTGATCTGTCGGCTCGGCGAATTGAGTCCGACGCGGACGCCGTGCAGGTGATGACGATCTGGGTGTCGAAGGGGTTGCAGTTTCCGATCGTGTGTGTGCCGTCGCTGTGGCGCAAACCGAAGTCCACCTCGGGAATCTCCACCGATCCCGACACGGGCGAGCGGATCCTCGACGTCACCAGCACCAAGGCCTCCTGGCCCGACCGTGCGACGGCGAAGGAGCGACGTGCCCGTGCGGCGGCCGAGGCGCTGGGGGAGCAGCTTCGACTCGCATACGTCGCGCTCACCCGCGCGCAGCACCAGACGCTCCTGTGGTGGTCGAACGGCAGTCAGAGCGAACAGACGTCGCTCGCGCACCTGCTTTTCGCCCGCGGCGACTCCGGGGACATCGACCCGGAGCTCTGGGCGGCCCAGAAGGTGCACCTCCCGAGCGACGATTCGACCCCGTCATGGTTGCGGCACGCGCTTGGCGATCGCTCCGACGGAACAATCGCCATCGAGTTCCAACCCGAATGCGTCCCCACTGCCGGGTGGGTCGATCCTGCTGCGCCGCCCGCCGCGGAAACGCTCGATCCTGCCGTCGGGCCGGCGGCTCTCGACCGGACGGCTCGGCGGTGGTCCTTCACGATGGTCGCCCGGTACCTCGACGTCGATCTGGCAATGCCGCACGTCGGACCAGACCACCATCGCGACGCCGGAGCGGCGGACGAGGTCGAGGCCGAGGTTGCGGCGATCGACCAATCGAGGTCCACCATTCCGGGTCCCTATGCGGATCTCCCCGCCGGAACCGCGTTCGGGACCCTCCTCCACACGGTGCTGGAGCACCTCGACTTCACCGGCCCGGACCTCGCAGCCCAGGCCGGCGCCTTGGGCCGGAGTTTCGATCGTGGTCAGATGGTGCTGCTGGCCGGTGACACGGAACGGTTCGGTGCGGCGGTCGAGGCGACGTTGCGAACACCGCTCGGGCCGAGCTTCGGAGACCTCACCCTCGCGGGGCTGTCCCGGCAGGACCGCCTCGACGAAATGACGTTCGACTTCCGCCTCGCTGGGGGAAGCGCAGCGGCGACGGTGGCGGAGATCGCGGAGCTCGTCGCCCTCTTCCTCCCCGAGGATGACCCATTGCTGCCGTGGGCAACGGCGGTGGCGGCAGGCACGTGGGTGCCCGACCTCTCGGGCCATCTCACCGGTGCGATCGACCTGGTGTTGCGCCGTCGTGATCCGGATGGCACGACCCGCTTCGTCGTCTGCGACTACAAGACCAACCAACTGCCCGGCTACGGCCGTGAGCAGCTTGCGGCTGCCATGGCCGCTCACCACTACCCCCTCCAGGCGCTCCTCTATGAGGTTGCGTTGCATCGGTATCTGCGGTGGCGGCTCGTCGATTACGAACCGGCTCTCCATCTGGGCGGCGTCGCCTATCTCTTCGTCCGGGGAATGGCCGGCGAGGCGACGCCGGCCGACGGTCAAGACGTCGAGGGGGTCTTTCGTTGGATCGTCCCGAGCGAACTCGTCGTCGCGCTCAGCGACCTGCTCGACGGGCGTCATCACCGTTCCCAGGCCCCTTCGCCGCGGCGAGGTTCGCGGCCATGAGCTTCCCGGTCCCGCAACGTGTGGCAACCCTGACGCCCTTCGTCGAGGCGGGGGTCTTCGGGGCTGCCGACGTCAACCTCGCCGAGGTGGTCGATCGACGGGTCGGCGGCGTCGATCCGATGCTGCATCTGGCGCTGGCGCTCGCCCTCCGAGCGACACGGCTCGGCCACGCGTGTTGCGCGTTGGGTGTCCCCGTGGATCTCAGCGGCGAGGGCGAGGCGGCCCTGCCCTGGCCCGACACTGCGGCATGGCGCGCTGCGTTGCTCGCTGCACCCGAGGTCGTCGCGGATGTGTCGACCGACGCGACTGCCGCTGATCGTTCGCCGCTTCGCCCCTTGGTCTGGGACGGACACGCGCTCTACCTCCATCGCTATTGGTGGATCGAGCGGGCCGTCGCCGATCGCCTCCTCCAGCGGGCGTCAGGGTCCACGCCCGAGGCATCGCACGAGTTCCTCGAGGATCTCGACGCGCTGTTCGGGCCCACCGATCCGGCGGAGGATGATCTCCAGCGCCGCGCCGCGGCCACCGCCCTCCAAGGCCGATTCGCTGTGGTCGCAGGTGGGCCTGGAACCGGCAAGACCCGCACGATCGCGAGGCTTTCCGCCGCGATCCTGGCGAGTGCCACTCGTCGAGGTGCGCCCCTTCCGCGACTGGCGCTCGCAGCCCCGACGGGTAAGGCCGCGGCGCGGATGGGCGACGCGGTCGGGGTCGAGGTCGCCTCCGCGCTCGCCGACGGCCTCATCACCGACGAGGTCGCGACCGCCCTGGGAGGTCTCCACCCCACAACCATCCACCGGCTCATCGGCGCCGCTCCCGGACGTCGGCCCCTCTTCGGCCCAGACCGCCCGCTCCCATTCGATTGGGTCATCGTCGACGAGGTCTCGATGGTTTCGCTGCCGCTGATGCAGCACCTGCTCGACGCGGTCGACCCCGACGCGGGCCTGGTGCTCGTCGGCGATCCAGACCAGTTGGTGAGCGTGGACGTCGGCACCGTCATGGCCGACGTCGTGGGGCCCTTGCGTCACGGGGAGGTGGGGTCCGGGCCGCTCCACGAGTTCGTCACGGTGCTGCGCCGGCCGCGGCGCTTTGGCGTCGGTTCTCCGGTTGCACTGCTCGCCGATGCCGTCCGGCGCGGCGACGCCGAGGCGCTCCACGCGGCGTTCGAGGGCGGTGGCGTCCTCCGGTGGGTCACCCCCGAGGATCACGCGGCCCTCCGCGCTGTCGAGGAGGAGGTCGTCGCCGCAGCGCGGTCGGTGCTCGACGCGGCGGGCCACGATGGGCCCGGAGACCCGAGCCGCGCCCTCCGGGCGTTGCGCTCCGTGGCCGTTCTTGCCGCGCATCGCGACGGACCACTTGGCGTCGCCGATTGGGTGCGGCGCACCGAGGTGGGCCTCGGGTTGGCGGGGACGTCGGGACGGAGGCCCGAGTGGTACGTCGGCCGTCCGGTCATGGCAACCGCCAACGACCCGCTCAACGGGATCTCCAACGGCGATGTCGGTGTGGTCATGGGCGCCGTCGACGGGAACCGGCTGGTCGCGGTCGGAACTCCCGAGGCATCCCGACTCCTCCCGCCGAGCAGGCTTGATCGTGTCGAGACCTGCTGGGCGACCACGATCCACAAGAGCCAGGGTTCGGAGGTCGATCACGCCGTGATCTCCCTGCCGGCGCAGGCGTCGCCGCTGCTCACACGCGAGCTCCTCTACACGGCGGTCACCCGCGCCCGCTCAGCGGTGACGGTCATCGCGACGAACGAGGCGCTGGTCGCCGCCCTCGGTACCGCCGTGGAGCGGGCGTCGGGTCTCCCACGGCGGCTCTGGGGCAGGTGAGGGTCCCGGCGCGCCTCGGGTCCCGCCGAGAATGTCACACCCCTTGGTTACGTTCTGTGACGTGATTCGCTTCCTGCACACCTCCGACTGGCAACTCGGCATGACCCGCCGGTTCCTCGGCCCCGAGGCACAGGCACGCTTCGGAGACGCACGGATCGAGGCGCTGCGAACGCTGGGCCGTCTCGCACATCAGGAGGGCTGTGCGTTCGTGGTCGTCGCGGGCGACGTCTACGAGTCGAACCACGTCGAGCGGCAGGTGCTGGTCCGCTCGCTCGAGGCGATGGCGGCAACCCCTGAGGTCACCTTCTACCTGCTGCCCGGCAATCACGACCCGCTCGACGCGTCGTCGGTGTTCCGATCGCGCACCTTCGTCGAACACGTCCCGTCGAACGTCGTCGTACTCGATTCCACCACGCCCCGAAGCGTCGGTGAGGGGGTCGAGCTGATCGCCGCACCGTGGACGTCGAAGCGCCCCCTGGTCGACTTGATTGCCGCAGCGATACCGGCCGACCTTCCACCATCGGATTCGACGGTTCGGATCGTGGTCGGCCACGGAGCCGCCGACCTGCTTGCGCCGGAAACGTCTGATCCCGCAGTCATCGACATCCGCTCGCTCGAGGCCCGCATCGAAGCCGGCATGATCCACTACGTCGCCCTCGGCGATCGCCACTCCACAACCGACGTCGGGTCGTCGGGTCGAATCTGGTACTCCGGCGCCCCCGAGCCCACAGACTTCGTCGAGACCGACCCAGCGAACGCGCTCGTCGTCGAGATCGACGGCCCAGAGCTCAACGTGACGTCGCATCGTGTCGGCACGTGGCGCTTCCTTCGAAGCGACCACGACCTCACGGGAGCGACCGATATCGAGTCGCTGTCGCGACGCCTCGACGCAATCGACGAGAAGCACCGGACGGTCCTCCGGCTGAGCCTGGTCGGCCAACTCGGCCTCGCCGAGTACGCGCGTCTCCAAGACGTGCTGTCCCACTACCAGGATCTCTTCGCCGCGGTTGAGGTGTGGGAGGCAACGAGCGACCTCGTCGTCCTCCCCGCCGACGCGGACTTCGCCCATCTGCCGTTGGCGGGCTTCGCTCGCGCCGCGCTCGATGACCTTCGCGGCGAGCTCGCGCAGCCAGCGTCGGCCGAGGTCGCACGAGACGCGTTGGGGCTCTTGTACCGGCTGACGGGGGCGGCGTCGTGAAGCTGCATCGGATCGTGCTCCGCAACTACCGCGGCGTAGAAGCGTCAACCGTGGAGATTGCCGGGGACGGGGTCACGATCATCGAGGGTCGCAACGAGGTCGGAAAGTCGTCGCTCGCCGAAGCACTCGACCTGGTGCTCTCCGTGCCCGACTCTTCCAAGAGTTCCCGGGTTCGTTCGGTGCAGCCGGTTCACCATGACGTCGGTCCCGAGGTCGAGGTCGACATCGAGAGCGGGCCGTACCGGTTCCGCTACCACAAGCGCTGGCTGAAGCGAGCCGCAACGCATCTCGAGGTGCTCGAGCCGCAACGCGAGCAGCTGACGGGCCGTGACGCGCACCAGCGGGTCGAGGAGATCCTCGCGGAAACCCTCGACGTCGACCTGTTCGCGACGTTGCGATTCGTGCAGGGCGACGCGGTGGTCATGCCGACGTTCGAGTTGGTGTCGCTGAGCCGGGCGCTCGACGCAGCGGCGGCCGACGACCGGGCAGGTGACCGCGAAGACGCACTGTGGGCGGCGATCTGTGCTGAGCGAGGCCGCTACTGGACGCCGACCGGCATGCCACGAGGCGACCGGGCCGACTCCGCCCGCCGCGTCGCCGAAGCGGAGACAGAGGTGGCTGAACTGCTCGAATCGATCCGCCAACTCGACGCGGAAGTCGCTGAGGTAGCAGACCTCGACGCGCGGATCATCGCGATCCGCGCGGAGCTCGAATCACAGCGCGAACTCGCCGAGAAGCTCGGCGAGGAGGCGCGAGTCACCGAGCGCCTGCACACCGAGGTGGAACGCGTCGGCGCACTTCACGCGGCAGCGATCGCCGCCGTGGAACAGGCCACCTCCGCAGCGGAGCGTCGCCAGGAACTGCTCGACGAGGTCAGCGAGGCGCTCGATGCCGTGGAGAAGTATCGGCAGGAAGCCGAGCGGGTGGCACCGACCCGCGCCGCTGCGGAGGCGAATCTCGCCGCAGCACGGGAGGCGGCGGCGACGGCGCACGAAGCGTGGCGCCGCGCCGAGGACCGTCATGCGCTCGCGGTCTTCGACGCCGACCTCCGCCGTCGCGAGATCGAGGTCGAGCAGCTCACCGAGCGCCGCGATCGAATCGTCGACGCACGCAGCCGTCTTGCACTCGCCGAAGGGACCCTCGCGGGGATCCACGTCGATGAGTCAGCGGTCGCCGCAATCGAGGCGGCACATATCGAACTGGTGAAGGCGGAGGCGGCGGCGAAGGCCGGCGCCCCGACGATTCGGGTCGAGGCGTTCCGCTCCCTGCCAGTGGAGATCGACGGGGTCATCGAGTCGCTCGGCCCGAACGACCACCAGGAGTACCGAGCTTCCGAGCGTTTCGAAGTTGCCGTCGAGGGACTGATGCGGCTCGAGGTCGTCCCAGGTGATGACGCTCGTGGACTCGTCGATCGGGTCCACGAGGCGCGACGAGAGCTGCAACGTCGATGCGAGGCAGTGTCGGCGGCGTCGCTCTCCGACGCGCGTGCTCTCCTGGCGCAACGCGAGCACGCGCAACGCGAGCGAGACGACTCACAGGCCGCGATCCGTCGCGACCTTCGAGATCTCAGCTTCGAGGAGCTCTCCGCGAAGGTCGATCGGCTCCATGAGCGCATCGACGAACAGCGACGAACCCGGGCGGAAACGCCACCGCTGCCGGTCGACCTCAGCGCGGCGCAGCATCTCGTGGACGAGTCGAACCGTCATCTCGACGGCCTCGCGGAGGTGGCGGAACGTGCCGATCGCCGAGTCTCGGACGCGGAAGCAACCCAGCGAGAAGTCTCCGAAGCCGACATCACCTCGACGCTGCGACTCGAGGACGCGACCGCCGCTGCAGCCAGGCTGGAAGACCAGCTCGAAGTGGCCCGCCAGACGTGCCCCGATTCCGAGCTGCACGAGCGGGTGCGCGACGCATCCGAGCGGGTCGCCGCAAGCGAAGCGGCGCTCGACGCCGCCCGCGGCGCGCTCGCTGCCGCAGATCCGGCCTCCCTCGAAGTTCGTCGAAACAACCTGCGCTCCACCATCGATCGAGCAGAGGAGGCACTCGCGACAAGCACGGAACGGCGCATCAAGCTGTTGACGCACCTCGAGCTCGCCGGTGAGCAGGGCCTCGGACACCAGCTCGGCGCCGCCGAGGCAGAACTCGAACATCGCCGCCGAGCGTACGAACAGCATGAAGCGAGGGCGAGAGCCGCCGAGCGGCTCTACGAGGTCTTCGCCGCCCGGCGCGAGGAGGCTCGGGACCGCTACTCCGCACCGTTCCGCACGAAGATCGAAGAGTTCGGACGCATCGTCTTCGGACCCGACTTCTCCGTCGAACTCGACGGGCTTCGGGTGCGAACCCGAACGCTCGACGGCGTCACACTCGATGTCGAGGAGCTTTCGGTCGGAGCGAAGGAGCAACTCGGGATTCTCGCCAGGCTCGCGTGCGCCGTGTTGGTCGCTGCAGACGGCGGCGCGCCCGTGATTCTCGACGACGCGTTGGGCTGGACCGACCAGCGACGCCTCGAGCGGATGGGCGCAGCGATTTCGCTCGCGGCGCGCTCGTGTCAGGTGATCGTGCTGACCTGCATGCCGAGCCGGTACGCGTCGGTGGGAAACGCAACGTTGGTCACGTTGGATTCCCCGTCTCGGTGAGCCACGAACGAATGCGGCCTCGAAGTTCCCCGATGTTCACGTTCTTCGCAGCACTCACCCACAGCACATCACGCTGGTCGACACCACAGCCGGTGGCGAGCTCGCGACGGCGCTTGTCCCGCCGCGCCGGCCGGACCTTGTCGTGTTTGGTGGCGATGATTTCGATGCGCCGACCCTGTGTCCGGAACCACTCGAGCGTCGTCACGTCGAGCGCCGTCGGTCCGACCTCCGCGTCGACGAGCACCATCACCACGCGCAGGTTCTCCCGACCGAGGAGGTACCCCTCGATCATCGGTGCCCACGACGCCTTGACCGCGGCGGGAACATTCGCGTAGCCGTAGCCCGGCAGGTCAACGATCGTGCCCCCGTGCTCCACCTCGAACAGGTTGAGCAGTTGCGTGCGGCCGGGTGTCTTGGAGACCTTCGCGAGTTGGTTCCGATTGGCGAGTGCGTTGATCAGCGACGACTTGCCCACATTCGAACGACCCACAACGGCGATCTCGGCGTCACTCGGAGGAAGGTCCTCGAGGCGCGTCGCCGAACTGATGAATCGAAGCGGCAGGGGGGAGAGGTCCGGCACCACCTGAGTCTGCCCGCTACCGTCGGCGGCCGTGCCCATCGATCCCCGGACCCCGGTACTCGTTGGCGTTGGAACGGCGGGGAACCCCAGCGAGGATCCACTCGATACGCCCGACGCCATCGAGCTGATGGCGATGGCGGCACATGCGGCCGGATCCGACAGCGGCGCGCCGGCGTTGCTCTCACAGACCAGGATGATCAGTGTTCCGGAGGGCACGTGGCCCTACCGTGACCCCGGTCGCCTCCTGGCGCCGCTGATCGGTGTTGACCCTGCCGAGATCCACACCGTCCTCGGCGCCGTCGGAGTGACCCAAGAGGCGGTGATCGCGCATCTCTGGGATCGCATCGGACGCGGTGAGCTCGACGTGGGGCTGATCGTGGGCGGCGAAGCACGAGCTCGCGCCGCTGCGGCGAAGTCGGCCGGAGTCGCGCTCGAGGAACGCGAGCAGCCTGAGGGTTGCGTCCCTGACGAGACCCTGTCACCGCACAGCCTCGGCATCGCGGACCTTGAGCTCGTGCGCAACATCGTCACGCCGACCGTCGCCTACGCCGTGATGGACCAGGCGCGACGCCACCTGCTCGGCAGGACTCCCGACCAACAGCGAGGACTCACCGGCACGAGATACGCAGCGATGTCGCAGGTCGCCGCGCTCCGCCGCGAATCGTGGGATCGTCGCACCTACACCCCCGCCGAGATCGTCGAGGCCGGCCCCGACAACCGGATGGTGGCGTGGCCGTACACGAAGCGGCTCTGCTCCCAGTGGAACGTCGATCAGAGCGCGGCGCTCCTGATGTGTTCGTACGCCACGGCGCTGGCCGCGGGTGTCCCCCCGGAGCGGATGGTCTTTCCCCGCTCGTCGGCGGTGTCGGACCACGCGGTACCCGTGCTGCAGCGACCGAGCATCGGCGAAAGCCCCAACGCCGACGCCGCGCTCCGAGCAGCGTTTGCGGCCGCCGGCCTCGCAGCGTCCGACGAGTGCTCGGTGGTCGACCTCTACAGCTGCTTTCCGGTCGCGCTCGACGTGCTGGCCTCGACCCTCGGGCGTTCCGATGCTGATGGCCTGACGGTGACCGGCGGAATGTCCTTCGCCGGTGGCCCGCTCAACAACTACGTCCTCGGCGCTGTCGCAGCGCTCGCCCGGCTCCTCCGGGGCGACCCGAACGCGTTCGGGTTGAGCACCAGCGTCAGCGGGTTTCTCACCAAAGTTGGCGCGGGCATCTGGTCGGCGTCACCGCCGCCGAGCTTGGTGCGTCCGCTCGACGTCACCGAGCAGACCCGCGCCGCGACCGAAGCCGACGAACGGCCGATCGACGACGCCTATGTCGGTGACGCCGAGGTTGTCGCCTGGACGGTCGAGCATCTCGGGGGTGCGCCGCACCGGGCGGTCGTCGTACTCGACGCGCCGACCGGCGGACGAACGATGGCGTCGAGCGGCGACCCGGAGATCTGCTCGGCGATGCTCGAAGGGGAGTGGATCGGAGCCTCCGTCGGGGTTCGCTCCGACGGTAGCTTCAGGCTCGGGGGGTGACCGGGGGAGCCGGTTCGGGCGACGTCGACGGCGGTGGATCGACGAGGTCGCAGATGTCTTCGGAGGGGGCACGCTCGACGTGGAGCTCACGGCGTTGGCCGCGTTCCCGGAGCCGATACCAGCGATGATCGGGCCCGAGGGCGAGCCAGACGTTGCCCCGCATGCGAAGGCTGTCGTAGTTCAACGACACCGATCGGCGTGAGTAGCCCAACTCGACGAGATCCTCGCGACCGGCGGCGAGCGCCGTCTGATCGGTGGACCAGGCCCCGTCGTCCTGCAGCATCGCGACGCCGGTCGCACCGGCGATCCGCCAGGCTTCACTCCACGCCACCAACGTCTCGGGCCGCATTCCGATCCGTCGCGCGAGCTGTCGAAGCGCGGCGCCATCGAGATTCGCCGCTCGACGCGCGAGGTCGGCGTCGTGGTTGAGGCCGAGTCCGAGTGATGCGCCGTCTCGGAGCGACGCGGCAGCGCGTTCGGCTGCATCCGCGCCGAGTTGATCGAGATCCGCCGCGCGGAACCACGCGTCGGCGGGGATCTCGAGGTCGGACGGCGGCGGCGTCGTAGCCTCGTCGCCGACCCGGCCGAGCAGCGCCGTGAGCACTGCGGGAACGGGAGGAAGCGGCGTGTCGAGCGGGGCGTCGCCCCAGCGGGACCAACCGTCGCTCGCGTCGATCCCGAGGCTCTCGGCGTCGCGGTCGCGATCTGGGGTGGCCCCACGGTGGTGTCGGATCAGCTCGAGCAGATCCGACCGTGAGATTCCTCGGAGCTCGAAGAGGACGAACGGATCGCGGTCGATCTCCGCTGCCAGCAGGTAGCAGAGGGCCGCCGCGTGCTTGCACGGCTCTGCCCAGTCGGGGCAGCTGCAGTCGGGACGTAGATCGCCCGGGCCCGGCAACAGGCGCACGTCGAGCTCCGCGGCATCGGCGACGATGTCGGGGGGCAGCTCACCGTCGAGGAGGGCCGCAGCGTGACCGGAACGGGTGCTGATCGCTGCGGCGACCTGGTCCCACTCGCTCGGCGCCAGCGAGCGAACCGCAACGTCGGTCCGGTAGCGGTGGCCGTGGCGGCCCCGCACCACTGCCGAGGCAAAGCCCGGTTGGATGGTGATCGCGCCGACGTTGCCACCGCGTGCGTAGGTGCGGCCACGGCTGAGCCGGGTTGGGTCGAGGGCGGCGGCCTCCTCGAGCGCCTCGACCCAGGCTTTGCCCCACCACGTGGTCGCGAATGTCCCACGGCCCGCCACTTCAGGACTCCGCCAGTCGTACGAGCTCCGCGAGCTCCTCGTCGGAGAGTTCGCTGATCCACGCTTCGCCCGCTCCCACCACCGCGTCGGCGAGCGCCGCCTTCTCGCTGAGCAACGTTGCGATGCGCTCCTCGATCGTCCCCTCGGAGATCAGGCGGTGCACCTGCACCGTGCGTGTTTGGCCGATGCGCCACGCACGGTCGGAGGCCTGTGCCTCGACAGCCGGATTCCACCAGCGGTCGTAGTGCACGACGTGGGTGGCGCGAGTGAGGTTGAGCCCGGTGCCACCCGCCTTCAGCGACACGACGAAGACCGGGAACGCCCCCGCCTGGAAGCGCTCGACGGTTCGGGTGCGAGCCGCGAGCGACTGTCCGCCGTGCAGCAGGTCGTGGCCGACACGGAGCTCATCGAGGCGGCGGCCGAGCAGTTCGGCCATCTGCACGTACTGCGTGAAGACGAGCACCGAGTCGCCGGCGTCTGCGATCGCGGTGACGAGCTCCTCGAACGCGTCGAGTTTGCCCGAACGGCGAGCCAGGGGGCCGGCCTCACCCAGATAGTGGGCAGGGTGATTGCAGACCTGTTTGAGTGCCGTGAGGAGCTTGAACACGAGGCCTCGGCGCGCGATGCCCTCGGTCGACTCGATGCGCTTGAGGCTCTCCTCGACGACGGCGCGGTACAGGCCGGCCTGCTCCGGGGTGAGGGTGACGAGCTGATCGGTCTCGATCTTGGGGGGGAGGTCGGGGGCGATGTCGGGATCGGTCTTGCGGCGTCGGAGGACGAACGGAGCCGAAAGGCGCCGGAATCGATCGATCGTGTCGCGGTCGCCCATGCGTTCGATCGGGATCGCGAAGTCGCGGCGGAATCGCTCCAAGGGGCCCAACAGCCCCGGCGTCGTCCAATCCAGCAAGGCCCACAGCTCGCTGAGGCGGTTCTCGACCGGTGTTCCCGTGAGCGCGAATCGCACGGCCGCCGGGATGGCCCGCAGCGCCCGGGAGATCGCCGCGTTCGGATTCTTCGCGTGCTGGGCCTCGTCGGCGACGACCATGCCCCAACCCACCGCAGCGAGCTGGGGGACGTCGCGCCGTACGACGCCGTAGGTCGTGACGACGACGGCTGCCCGCTCGAGGTCGGCCAGTGTGCGTTCAGCGCCGTGGTAGCGGCGGACCACGAGGCCGGGAGCGAATCGGGCGAGCTCGTGCTCCCAGTTGGTGACGACCGAGGCCGGACAGACCACCAACGTCGGGCGCTCCTCAGCCGCTTCTGCCCGGAGGAGGTGCAGAGCGATGAGCTGGATCGTCTTGCCGAGGCCCATGTCGTCAGCGAGGATCCCCCCGAGGCCGAGCTGGGCCATCTCGCTGAGCCATCCGAGCCCGCGGCGCTGATACGGGCGCAGCTCTGCGACGAGGCCTGCCGGCGGCTCGAGCGCACGAGGGGTCGTGGCCGACCGGAGGCGGGACGCGAGATCCGCGAGGGCACCTGACGCCGTGACCGGCACCAGTTCGTCTTCGATGCGGCCCGCATGGCCGAGAACGGCGGCAAGGGCGTCACCAACGGTGATCGTGTGCGCTCGCTGCAGCTTTGCGAGCACGGACGGATCGACGAGCACCCACTCGTCGCGCAGACGCACCACCGGACGTCGGGCTTCGGCGAGCGCAGCGAGCTCGTCGTCGCTCAGGGGTGTGCCGTCGAGGGTGGGTCGGTAGGTGAGCTCGCACAGCGCGGCGAGGTCGAAGCGTTGCGTGCTGCTGCGGTCGCTTGCCGGCGCCGCAACGTGTGCGCTCGCGCGAAGGGTGCGCGTCGCAGAGGCGGGGACGAGTACCTCGACACCGACGGCGGCGAGCTGCCCGGCGAGCGGGCCGAGCAAGGCAGGGGCATCGTCGTCGTCGAGATCGAGGCGCTCCGGGGTCGACTCCTCGAGCAGGCGTCCGAGAGCGGGCCAGACTCTCGACGCGCGCCGGAGGCCGAGCAACAGGTCGGCCTCGGGGTGATCACCGAAGCCCTGGAGGCGGCCACTCCACACCTCTGATGCGTCGACCACCCGGGTCGGGTCCGACGCCGATCGCAACTGCAGTTCGACCACGACCGGCGCCTCCCCACCGGTGGGGAGACGAAGCCGCAGACCGAGCACTGATCGCTCGCGGTCATCGCCCACGATCGCTGCGAGCCCGGGTAATTCGATGGCCTCGCGGGTTGCGAAGGGCGGCCGTCCGACAACGGTGGCGGCGGCAGCTGTTCTCGGGAGGGCGTCCGCAACGCTGTCGCAGAATGCGGCGAGCACGGGGCCTGGCGCCGCGATCCGGGGCGGCAGATGCTCACCCACGACGATGCCGTACGCCTCCGGAGGCATCCACTCGCCGAGGGCCGCGCGCGCCTCGCGGTCTGTTGGGTCGAGGGGCCCCGCTCGCCACGCGTCGACCCCGGCCGCGACGCTGGGCCGGATGCGTCCGCGGGCGACGAGCCCCACGGCGAAGCGCGCCGCGGTCGCCCACGCCTGCAGCGAGCGCGACGCCTCGTCTTCTGTGCCGAGCGCCAGCAGTTCGTCGAGGACGCCTCCCACGGGGCACAACACTGCCGGGACTTCCGTCACGACGACCTCGCCGTTGCGGGGGAGCGCAAGCGTGACCGACTTCGCGAACGACTCGGGGGAGGGCCAGAGCGCGAAATTGGCGAGCCGCGGTACCTCAGCGGGAACGAAGGTGGCGTGAAGTCCGCGTTGCAGCACGGGCGTCGAGGCTACGGCCCGTCACTGACAGCGACGGCGGGCCGGCTCCTCGTGTGGTGCGCGGCCGACGGCAAGGAGTTGCTTTGCTCCGTCGGCGAGAGCGGAGACCGCCGACAGTTCCCGTTCCAGCGCCACCAACGAGTCGAAGTCCGTTTCCGCCATGCGATTCCAGGCATCACGACCCATTGCTCCGAACCCCACGAGCAGCCCGCTGACCCGCACGTCGGTGAGCCCCGCTGCGGCGAGGTCGTCGCGCAGGGTGGCGGCATCGAGGAGGTGGTGGGTGACGGCGAGGCCGTTGCGCACCCACCGGGCACGCCGCGTGCGGGCACGCTCGGTCGCTTCGCCGAGATCACCCCGGCCGAGCAGTTCGTTGACGAGGCCGCCGAGGGAGTCACAGAGCACCACGAGGTGCCCGCCTGGCCGTACCCACCCGGCCATGCGGCGGAGTGCTGCGTGGGGATCGGGGGTGAACTGCACGGAACCCATCGCCATGACGAGCGTTGCGGTGCGCGCGGCGATCGGTGCGTCGTCGATGCCGCAGCGGTGCAGCGTGAAGCGGTCGCCGAGTTGGCGGCGTTGCGCCGCGTCGGCCATCGCGGCGGCGGGTTCGACGCCGATGACCCGGTGACCTGCGTCGATGAGCCGCGCCGCGAGTCGGGCGGTGCCGCATCCGGCGTCGACGATGTCGCCGGCCGAGTCCCCGAGGAGATCGCAGACAACCTCCCACGCCAGATCGTCATAGGCCCGCCGGTGGGGCACCTCGAACTCCAGGTCGTAGCCGTCGGCGAGCGGGTCGTAGAAGGCGGTGGCCTCGACGAGTCGTCCCTGTTCCTCGGAGGTGCTCATCGCCGACCACTCCGGAAACGATCAGCGAGGGCGACACCCGTGTTTCGGACCCAGGATCGGGGTCGCCAGCGAAGGTTCAGGCTGTAGTTGCTGCCGCATCCCACGCATTCCTTGCGGAAGAACCGCTCGTGTTCGTCCCGGTACGCGGCGCTGTCGATGATCGAGCGGATGGACTGCGCCCGGACCGACATCGTCGGGTCGTGTCCCCAGCATCCTCCGACCTGGCCCTGGGAGTGGACCATCAGCTTGAGCTGCGACTCGGCGCACGGCACGCTCCGCTGGAGCCGGTCCTCGAAATGGTCGGCGACGTACGCGAGGTCTGCAGGCGACGGGAGACGCCGGCGATCGGCACGGGCCATGGCCTGCACCTCGGCGAGCGCAGCGCGGAGCGTCTCCGCCTCGACCGCCGTCTCGGGGGTCACCTCGGAGGTGCGGAACAGGAACGTCGAGTCGCTCGCCAGGTTGAGGTACAGCCGCACGTCGAGGTCGCGGGCGAGGCGAGCCATCTCCGGGAGCAGGTGCGCGTTCGAGCGCATCACCGTGAAGTTCATGCGCACCGCGAGGCGGTAGCGGTCTCGTTGATCGAGCACGCCGAGGAGGTGCTGCATCGTTGTTTCAAACGCACCTTCTGACCCGCGGACGGCATCGTGGGTGGCTGCGTCTGGCCCGTCCACGGAGACGTTGAAGCTTCGGACACCCGCTGCGAGCACCCGTTCCAGGGTCGGCTGGTCGAGCCGGATCGCGTTCGTGTTGAGATGCACCTCCCGAATCCCTCGGTTGGTCGCATAGGCCATGAGGCCGATGGCGTCACGGCGAATCAGCGGCTCGCCGCCGGTGAAGTTCACCTTGAGGATCCCGGCGTCCGCGAGTTGGTCGAGGACGTCACACCACTCCTCGGTCCGCAACTCATCTCGCGTCGTGGTCCGCCAACACGCACAACTGACGCAACGGAGGTTGCAGTTCTCGGTCAGGAACAACTCTGCGACGAGCGGGCGGACGTGCAGCCGCGGTGCGAGGTGCTCCTTGACCGCGAGCCGAGCGAAGAACGACGCCAGCTCGGCGCTTCGCTGGAGCCGGTCACGGCGCGTCCAGGTGTCGAACCCCTCGGGGGCACGCTCGGGCAGGGCGATGCGTGAACGCTCGAGCGACACCGCCACCGCCCTCGCTTGGAGGCCCGACGGTGTGGAGAGGTCCGGAGAGGTCATCGGCTGCTCGCCTCCACGTGGAGTTCGTGGAGCAGGAGGCGCCACGCCCGATCGAGATCGATCTCCGGCGGCTTCGGCCGTGTCGCGAGTAACGCCGCCTCAACAGCCGGGTGCCCGGCGATCGCTGCGGCGAGGTCGTCGAGTTCTCCCCAGAGGCCGACGGCGAGGCCGCTGCGCTGCTCGTGGCGGAGGAACTGCACCTGATGGTCGTTCGCCATCTCGCCACGGCGTTGCTCCCGCGCCACGCAGATCGGCACCTTGCCGAGGCGCTGCACGAGGCGGACCGTGTTGCCGGCGTGCGTGACGACCACGTCGGCAGCCTGCATGCGATCGCGGAGTTCGCTCGGTGAGACGAATCGGGGCGCCGGACATGCGAGCGGCACATCGGAGGTGCCGCGTTGGACGAACAGGTCGTAGTCGTCGCCGAGCGCGCCGACCGCGCGGAGGAGACGGTCGAACGGCCAGCGGCCCATGCCGACGGTGACGACGACCGTTCGGGGCGGGTCGTGGGGGTTCGGGGCCGTCACATCAACTCCCCGACGAGGACGCTTCGGAGGTGGACGCCGAGGCGGGCCGGATGCTGCACCGCCACGAGGGTGGCGATTCGTGCGCAGACCCGTGCCGCGAGGCCTTGTCGATCGATGATGTTGAAGGTCTCGACCCACACGCGCGGCACGCGGAGTACCGCAGCGGCGACAAACCATGGAACCGCGAGCGCGGTGCCCGCAGAGAGGACGAGACCGGGTCGGCGTCGTCGCATCGACCGCCACGCCACGACGCTTTCGGCAAGGAGGCCGAGGGGCCGGCGGAGCGACGGCTCACGGCGGAACTCGACGTGCTCGGCGGCGAGCTCCTCGCGGGTGTCGACGGCATCGACGGCGACGAACGAACACGAGCCGGGGTAGGAGCGACCGAGTGCGAGCGCGTCGAGCAGCACTCCTCCGGCGCTGCTCACCACCAGAAGGTCGCCGAGCTGCGCTGATCCCGTCGTCATGTCGAGCGTGTTGCCTCCCGCTCCGCTGTCATCGGGCAGTTCCGCCGGCCCGGCCCGTCGAGGAGTTGTAGCAGACGCGCCGGAAGGGGTCCCCTTCGAGCCGTGGCCCTATGCTCGCCGCCGGGCGGGGCGTACGGCTGGAGGATGAAAGTTATGGGGAACGCCGCGGACGGCATTCCGTTGGTCACACCCGCGGGCGTCGGCTCGCGTGGCGCGGAGCTCGACGCGCTCCTCGCCGAGATCGGCGAGATCATCGTCTCGGGTCGCTATCGGGTCGCCGACGGGTACGCCGAGCGAGCCGGGGCGCTGCTTGCCGAGGAGTACCGCCTGCCCGACGACTGGCGTGTCCTCACGTTCCGCTCCGGAACCGACGCACTCGCCCGCTCACTCGCCGGATGGGGCATCGGCGCCGGCGCGCGGGTCGGTGTGCCGGATCTCGCGTACCACGCGGTCGCCGGGGTCGTGATGATGGCCGGTGCCATACCCGTCGCGCTCGATGTCCGCGCCGATGACTGGAACCTCGACGTCGAGGCGGTGGCTCGCGTCGTCGACTCCCTCGACGCCGTGATCGCCGTCGACAACTACGGCACGCCCTGCGACCGGGCGGCGCTCGGGGCAGTCGGTCGTGCGGCAGGGATTCCGGTGGTCCTCGACGCCTGCGAGAGTCTCGGGTCGGCTCACCCCGAACACGGCCTCGCCGCAGCCGTGGACGCCATCGCCGTGAGCTTCAGCTTCACCAAGCCGATCCACGCCGCCGGCGCAGGGGGAGCGCTCGCGGTTCCCGGTGAGGTCGCGGACCGGATCCTCGCCACCGACGCGCTGTTGAGCCGCCAGGTTCAGCTTCCGGAACTGAACGCCGCGGCGCTCGTTCGCTCCTGGCCCGAACTGCGCACCAACGTGGCGCGTCTACGCGGGCAGTACGACGCGTACCGCTCCGTGCTCGAGCCGATGGGCTTGCAGCCACAGGTCGAACACGCTCGAGGGACGCGCCTGCATGCGCCGTTCCTGCTTCCGGTCGACACGACCGCCGAGGCGCGCGACGAGCTGATCGAACAACTGGGCGCCGCGGGAATCGAGGCGCGGGCGATGTTCCCCTCACAGTCACGTCTGTTGGGTCTGGGCGCGCCGCCGCCGGTCGCCGCGTCGGTCGATCGGCGGGTGGTGTGCCTGCCGACCGGCTCGGGGGTGCTCGCCGCGAACCTTGCCGAGCGCGTGGCTGGCGTCGTCGGGCAGTGGCGTTCCGAGCAGGCTCCGGAGTCGCTCAGCGCCTGACGTCGCGAGGTTCAGTCCGCGTGGGCGCTCACCCAGGCGTCAACCTCGGCCCAGCGGTCATACAGCCACTCGAGCAACTCCTCACGCGGCTCGGGGATCTGCTCGCTCGGGATCCTCCACATCTCGAAGCGGACCGCATGACGGAACGGGGCGACTCGCCACAAGTCCAATGGACCGGCGAGGCCTTCGAGGCCGGTGTGGGCGATCACCACGACATCCGCGCCCTTCGGACGGCGGGAGAGGGCTTCGAGCGGGCCACCCGTTCGCGGTGGCATCGTGGCGGTCAGCTTGCGTGCGCGTTCTGCCGCCGCCGGGTTCGAGACGCTCAGCTTCTCGATCGCTCGATCCCGTTTCTCCTCAGTGAATCGTGAACCCTCGGGGAAGATGATGAACGCCTCGGTGTCCCGCGTGCCGGCGGCGAGATCCCCGACTGCTGCCACGGCCGCCTCGGAGTTGCCCCCGGAGCGGTCGACGAAGTGGTTCGGGAAGCGGTGGCCCATCAGGTCGAGGGCCGGATCCCACAGGAGTTCGTCCTTGAGGACGTAGCGGCATCCGAGGCCGACGTCGTCGGCCAACTGGATCGGGATCAGCGTGTCGACCATCGACGCGTGCCGTGACAAGACGATGACGGGCCCCGGGCCGAGAAGCTCCGCGCCGGTCACTTCGAGACGCATGTTGAGGAAGCGACGAAGGTTCCGGATGTTGCTCCGCGCCCAGTGGACCTGCACCTTGCGGTGCGCCTCCTGGAAGGCGCGGGTTCGGAGCAACAGTCCGAAACCACTCGCCACCCACAAGGCGGCCGACACCATGATCGCGACGACTTCCCAGCCCAGGTATGTGAGCCCGAAGCCCAGCACCCGGAGCGTAGGAAGGCGCGGCCGGCCCCTGAGCAGATCGAACACGAGCGCAGCGGGCAGCACCAGGAGCGAGGCCGGATACAGGACGAGTGCAGCGAGCAGGACGGCGGGAACGGTGACGGCCCGGCGCCCGAGGCGTGACTCGCGCAGCGAACTGGCGGACATCGGCCGCATTCTTGCAGTCCCGGGCATCAACAGACACCACGCGCCGTATCCCTGCCACGAGCGGGCCGCCCGAGGGGTTGGGCGACGATGGCCGCCCAACCCCTCGGCTCGGGGGCTGCAAGCTCATCGCGGAGGCTGCAGCCCGTGCGCGGCGAGTAACTCGACTCCGTTCTCGACGCCGGCCACCGCGAGCAGATGGCGCCCGAACGACGCGCCGTCGAACCACGCCACCGCTGCGGGTTCGAGGTGCAGGAAGCCGCCCCCGGACTCGAGTACCTCGCGGTGCACCTCCTCCCAGGTTGAAGGTCCGTCCTCGCCGAAGATGAGCCGCGGGCCGACCGGCTCGTCAGCCGTCGGGAGCCCCAGCACTCGTCGGCAGTAGTCGGCGACACGGCCGACGGGACGATCGCCGTCGTCGACGACCTCGCGTTCGGCGCCGTGGGACAACACCGACACCGTCGCCCCGTCGCGGGCGAACGCGGCGGCGAGCCGGATCCGCTTCGGCGCTTCGTCGCCGTCGAGCGCCAGCGCACGACCCGTGAAGATGACGGCGACGCCGTCCCACAGCGGCGGAGCGAAGAAGCCGACGAGGTCCTCTGGGTCCTCGATGGTGGGGCCGTTCACGACGTCCCAGCGTTGATCGCCGGCGATGAGCCCCACGACCGCGGGTGCGTCCGCGTCGACGAGTTCCTCGCAAATCGGGGTGAGAGACGGATAGGTGGTTCGACCGGTCGCCATGAGCGCTCCTCGGGTACTCGGCATCGCTGCCGGATTGGTGAGAGGAACGGCCTGGGTATCGGGAGGTCGTGACCCGGTGCGCTCAGTGTGCCACGAGGGGGTGACACTCATCGAGCGGGTCTTGCCGCTCGGGCTCGGGGAGACGGTCGAGTGCCCGAAGCGCCGCCGGGAGGCGCCGGTCGACGAGTTGCCGGGCGAGGCGTGCGTCGCTCGAGACGTAGGCAGCAACTTCCTCGGCGGATAACAGGTGCAGCCGGCTCGCGTCAACGGTGATCGCCGGGAGGCCGACCGTCTTCGCGATCGCCTTCAGCGCGCACGACAAGCCGAGGGTGCGACCCACATCTGCCCGGTAGAGGCGGTAGCCGTCGAGGTGGCGGTGCTCATGCCAGCCTGCCAACTGCGGGTGGACGAGGCCCGGCATCGGGTCGCGAAGGCGAGCGGAGCGGTCGTCGCAGAGCCGGAGGCCGGTGCGCAGCCCGTGCATCGCCGCGCGACGGACGATGAATGGCAGGTCGAAGCCCGACCCGTTCCAGGTGACGATGATGCCCGGCTGCAGCGTTGCGAGGTACTCGTCGACGGCACGTAGCAACGATGCCTCGGGGCCCTCGAAGACCCGATCGTCGCCTTCGGAGGAGACGGCGACCGCGACGATTCCGGCGAGTTGAGGGTCGAGGCCGCCCGCCCGGGTGTCGGTCTCGATGTCGAATCCGTAGCGCGGCGGAACCACAAGGGGATCGTATGGCCGGGGACCGACACTGACGGGTGACGCGGCCGTAGGGTGCCGCCGTGGCGTGCGCGTTCTGCTCGATCGTGGAGGGGACACTCGACGCGTCGATCGTGTTTCGGGACGACACGGCAACGGGCTTCCTCGATGCTCGGCCCCTCTTCGTCGGTCACGTGCTCATCGTCCCCAACACCCACGTCGAGACCCTCGCGGATCTCCCCGAGAGCGCAGTGGGCCCGCTGTTCACCCGTGTGGCGCGTACGCAGACCGCGGTCGAAACCGCGCTCGGTGCGCAGGGGGCGTTCGTGGCGGTGAACAACCGGGTCAGCCAGTCGGTACCCCATCTCCACGTGCACGTGGTGCCCCGCACCCGGGGTGACGGCCTGCGCGGGTTCTTCTGGCCCCGGGTCCGCTATGAGACGCTCGAGCGGCGAAACGAGATCGCGGCGCTCCTCGCTGCCGCCTACTCGCGCAGCACAACGGGCGGGTCCCGTTAGCCTCCGGGCCATGGCCCGACATCTCATCACCAGCGCGCTGCCGTACATCAACGGCGTCAAGCACCTGGGGAACCTCGTCGGATCGATGCTGCCGGCCGACGTCTCGGCACGCTTTTTCCGGGCTGCGGGCCACGAGGTGCTCGCGATCTGCGCGACCGACGAGCACGGCACCCCCGCCGAGTTGGCCGCTGCGGCGGAAGGGATGAGCGTCGCGGACTACTGCGACCGGTACCACGACGTGCAGCGCCGCCTCGGCGAGCAGTTCCTGCTGTCGTGGGACTGGTTCGGACGGACGTCGCGACCCCAGAACCACGAGCTCACCAACCACCTCGCGTCACGGCTCAAGGCCGAGGGTTTCCTCGAGATTCGCGCGACCGAGCAGGTGTACTCGATCGCCGACCAGCGGTTCCTGCCCGATCGCTACGTCATCGGAACCTGTCCGAACTGTGGCTATGAACGAGCGCGAGGCGACCAGTGCGAGAACTGTGGCAAGCAGCTCGACCCGACCGATCTCATCGACGCCCGCTCCGCGATCTCCGGTTCCTCGGCGCTCGAGGTCCGGGAGTCGAATCACGTCTTTCTCCGCCAGTCGTTGCTGTCGGAACGGATCCGTGCGTGGGTCGACGCACAGGTCGAGTGGCCGCAGCTCACCCGTTCGATCGCCTACAAGTGGCTCGACGAAGGCCTCCGCGATCGGGGGATCACCCGGGATCTCACCTGGGGGATCCCCGTCGACCCCGTCGAGTTCCCCGAGGTTGCCGGCAAGGTCTGGTACGTCTGGTTCGACGCACCGATCGGCTACATCGCCGCGACGAAGGAATGGGCGGACGCGGACCCCAGCGGTGGACGTGACTGGCAGCGGTGGTGGCGCCTGGACCGTGGCGCCGACGACGTCCGCTACACGGAGTTCATGGGCAAGGACAACGTTCCCTTCCACACGCTGAGCTTCCCCGGCACGTTGTTGGGTTCCGGTGAACCGTGGAAGCTCGTGGATCAGCTCAAGTCGTTCAACTGGTTGACCTACTACGGCGGGAAGTTCTCGACCTCAGAAGGCCGTGGCGTGTTCATGGACCAGGCTTTGGACCTGCTCCCCGCGGACTGCTGGCGATGGTTCCTCATGTCCAACGCCCCCGAGAACGACGACGCGAACTTCACGTGGGATCTCGTGGGCGAGGCGGTGAACAAAGACCTCGTCGCGACGCTCGGAAATTTCGTCAACCGGACCACCACACAGATCTCGCGACATTTCGGCGACGCCGTCCCCGACACCGGCGAGCCGGCGGAGCCCGAGTTCGAGTTCGTCGCCCGGGTCCGCTCGGCGCTCAGCGCCTATCTCGACCACATGGAGCGGCTGGAGTTCCGCAAGGCGACCGCCGCGCTGCGCGCCGTGTGGTCCGAGGGCAACACGTATCTCGAACAGCGCGAGCCCTGGCGAGCGATCAAGACCGACCGGGACGCCGCTGCGGTCACCCTCCGCACCGCCGTCGGGTTCGCGCGGCTGGTGGCCAGTGCCTCGAGCCCGTATCTGCCCGAGACCGCCGACCGCATCGCCCAGATGCTGCCCGACGATCGACTCGACGCCCCGTTGTCACCGGAGTTGGCAGACTCGATCCTCGAGGTCAGCGGCGGGACACGCTTCGTCGCGCCCGGCCTGTTGTTCGGCAAGCTCGACGACGAGCAGCTCGCGGCGTGGACCGAACGCTTCGCGGGTGCCGGATAGGTTGTCGCGGGTGGCGAACCCCGCATCAACGTCGCGGTCGGGCCTGTGGGTCCGGCGCGCAGCGACCACGACCGGCCGGGTCGTGCTGCTCGCCGGCATCGTCGTGGTGTGCGGCCTCGCCGTCGGCTTCGCGATCGGCTACCCGGTTTCGCAGTTGCATCTCACCACCAGCAACGCGGTGGCGTTGGATCAGAACTCGATCCGTTCCTTCGACCTGGAATCCGCATTGGTCAGCGCCGACGATCTGCCCGACGGCTGGGCGCTGAGCGAACTCGATCTTTCCCCCTTCTCAATGGTCGGTCAGCCGATCTGTGGTCAGACCCCGGTCGTCGACAACCAGATGGGACGCAGCCTCAGCCGGACCTACCAGAATCCGCGGGACGGCGCCTTGCTGTTGAGCGAGGCGATCCGGGTGCGTCGGGTCACCGACGCGGTGCGGTACGTCTCGGAGATGGGCAAGACCTTCGATGGGTGCAAGCGAGGGTTCTTCCGCAAGAACCAGGACGGCACCTCGACGAAAGTCGAGCTTCGTGCCGGCCAGCCCGACCCGCCGATCACCGACTACCAGAGCCGAACGCTGCAACCGCCGAAGGGCGAACACACCCAGTTGGTCGTGTTCATGGCCGTCGGTGACGTGATCATCTCGCTCCAACACGTCGGTCCGAGCGCGCCGCCCCGCGATCTGTTCGCGGATGTGCAACGCAAGCTGTTGGCGCGGCTCGCCCCCGACCAGTTCGGCACCCGCTCCACGGTTCCCGGAGAGCGGAACCTGCCCAGCGAACCGACCACGACGACGACCTCGACGACCACCACCACGTTGCCACCGACGACCCTCGCTCCCACGACGACGACCCGGCCGAAATCCCGTTCCACCCGTCGGCCGACGACGACGGCGGCGCCACCCGCAACCGCGGCCCCGGCGGCACCAGGAGCTCCGGGCAATTGAGCGGCTACGACGCGCTCATCTCCGATCTGCGGGCCGAATCCGATGCACTCGACGCGTGCGTCGATCCGCTCACCGTCGACGAACTCCTCCGACCGACCCCGGCAGACGGATGGACCATCGCGGATCAGCTCGCGCATTTGGCAGGCTTCGATGAGGCGGCGCTCCTGGCGATCGAGGATCCCGAAGCCTTCAGCGAGGATGTGCAGCGGCGGATCGCCGAGGGCGACGATCCCATCGCCGGGTACACGGCCCGCGGCCGGGACCTCGATCCGCTCGACGTCGTCGCCTGGTGGAGGGGTGCACGCTCGGCGCTGATCGACGCCGCCCCGCAGGCGGAGGGCCGCCGCGTCCCCTGGTACGGCCCGCCGATGTCCGCGATGTCGTTCCTGACGGCCCGGCTCATGGAGACATGGGCGCACGGCCAGGATGTCCGCGACGCGCTCGGAATCGCCCCGGAACAGAGCCCGCGGCTTCGCCACGTGGCCCATATCGGCGTTGGCGCACGCGGCTACAGCTTCACCGTCCGTGGCCTCGATGTTCCGTCGGCCGAGATCGACGTTCGGCTCTCCGGTTCGGCGGGTGAGCAGTGGAGTTGGGGGCCCGGCGACGCCGCCCAGTACGTCGAGGGTCCTGCGGTCGACTTTTGTCTGCTCGTGACCCAGCGTCGCCACCGCGACGACTGCGCGCTCCACGTCGTGGGTGACGATGCAGACCGCTGGATGGACATCGCGCAGGCGTTCGCCGGTGGGCCGGGCCCCGGACGCCCAAAGCCCGATCGAGGCGCCTGACCCTCCTCCCTCAGCGGGTGGAGATCCGGGCGAACGCCTCCCCGAGGGGGACGCCGGCGAGGTCGCCCATCTCGACGAGCTTGGCGCGTTCGCGGTCGCGGAACGCCGCGAGGGCATCGCCGTCCTGGACGTCGCCGAGGAGGTGAAGGTGCGTGGTCTCGAACTGGGAGCGGTGGGCTTCGAGAGCTCGGCAGCGGGCGGCGAACGCCGCTTCGTCCGCGGGCTCGACCAGGTTGGGCTCGTCGGCCTCGAACAACAGCAGATCGTCCGGGCGATGGGGTTCGGGGCCGAGATCGGGGAAGAAGTGCGGATCGCGAGCGGCGACCACCGCGTCGACGGTGAGCCATCCAGCGGCGCGATGGTCGGGGTGGAGGCGGTAGCGCTTCCAGGGGTCGTGCCCCAAGACGACGTCGGGCCGGTGGCGGCGGATGGCGGCAACCACGAGCCGGCGCGTTGCGACGTCGGCCTCGAGTTCTCCGTCGACCCGCCCGAGGAACTCCACGACCCCGGACCCGCCGAGCGCCAGCGACGCCGCGCGCTGCTCCTCGCGGCGACGTTCGACGAGCGCGTCGAGGTCTGCGCCGGGATCCCACGTTCCCTTGGAGCCGTCCGTGCAGATCACGTGGACGATCTCGGTTCCCGCCGCCGCCCAGCGCGCCAGGGTCGCGCCGCACCCGAACTCGACGTCATCGGGATGCGCAGCGATCGCCATGGCCCGGGCCGGTGGCGGAGCGGCGCTCAACTCGACCGCGCTCACCGCCGGACCGCCCGCCATGACGGGATGCCCCACGTGGGCGGGGTGTCGAGGTCCTCCGGAACGTCGACGTCCCACCCGAGCAGATCGTGACGCACGACGTGGGGGCGGAGGCCACGGCGGTGGGCCTCCCGGAGGTGTCGTCGGAACGAGCCCGGCCCGTAGGAGGTTCGGAAACCGGGCGTGGCCGGCATGACGATCACGTTGGTGCCGTCGTCGTGGCGGTCGGGGACGAGCAGCACCTCGCCGGGTTGTTGTTCGGCGGCAACGTCCCGAAGTCCGGCGGGGAACGGCAGGTCGGAATGAGCGACGAGCAGCCGGCGGTACCCGGCGCTGCGCGCAACATCGGCGGCAGCATCGACTGCCGCGTCGAGACCGCTCGCGGGGTCCTCGACCGTCGTCACGCCATGGGTGGCCGCGAGCTGCGCGACCTCCGCATCGCCGGTGACCACGTAGGTCGGGAGGTCGGCGAGCGCGATCAGGACGCCGATGGTCAACTCCCTGGCCAGATGCTCGCGGTCGGCGTCGCCGAGATGGGTCGCCAAGCGCTGTTTCGCCCCGCGGAAACTGCGTACCGGGACGATGGCGGCGAGTGACACACGGGGAGTGTACGGCGCTTGATGATTGCCGCCGTGCGGAGCCCAGGCGGCTCAGGCGGCGTCGCGTGAACCGCAGAACGACCAGTCGTGGCCGGGGAGCGGCGCTTCGGTCGCGGCGAAGGGGCGTGGCCGGGGAGGCGTCACCGAGTCGGTGTGGAGCACCGGTAGGGAGCGTCGTGCCTCGGCCTCGTGCACGCGCCCGTTCAGGAACGGGGCGAGCAGGCCGCTGAGCGAGCCGGCGCGGCTCTGCACACACACGACCACCGTCCGCTGCTGGTGGCCTTCGTAACGCACCTGCACCCGCACGTCGGCGGGGTCCTGCCCGCTGCGGGCTTTCGCGAGGCAGAACAGTCGGCGTGTCGCCTCGGGTGTGTCGCGGGGCACCCGCAGCGAGCAGGTGGTGTCGCCGGTCGGCTGAGCGGCGTCGAGGGCGCGGGCGGCGGTCACCGCTGCGTCGCGGGTTTGTGCGTCGTCACCGTGGTTCACCCCGAGGTCGACCATGGCGATGAGCAGCACCAGGAAGACGGGAAAACAGATCAGGAACTCGACGAGGGACCCGGCGCGTGCTCCCACGCGCTTGGCGCGCCGCGGACTCCTGCCGTTCATCCCCGCGCCGTCCTCCACACCGCCAGGATCGAGATGACCAGCCGTATCCGCAAGGGTGAATCGCCGCGAGCGCCTGGGTATCTTCCCCGGCCGCCCACGGTTCGCAGGCGGGTTCTACAGTGCGGCCATGCACATTCGGGTTGCGGTCATCGGGGGTGGATCGTGGGGCACGACTGTCGCCCACCTCGCTGCACACAACGCCCCGACGACGCTGTGGGCGCGCCGGGAGGACACGTGTGAGGAGATCAACTCCCTGCACACCAACAGTCGCTACCTGAGCGGATACGAACTCCATCCGTCGCTGCGGGCCGACCCCGACCTGCACTCGGTCGTCGCGAACGCGGACGTGATCGTGATGGGCGTGCCGTCGCATTCCTATCGGGAGACCCTCGAGCAGGTGGCGGGACACATCCGTGCGTGGGTGCCGGTGGTGAGCCTCACCAAGGGCCTCGAGCAGGGCACTCGGGCTCGCATGAGTGAGATCGCACATCAGGTGCTGCCCGGCCACCCCGCAGCGGTGCTGACCGGGCCGAACCTCGCGAAGGAGATCCTCGCCGGCGACGCCGCCGCGTCGGTGGTCGCGACACACGACCCGGTGGTCGCAGACCACCTTCAGCGCATCTTCAACACGCAGTTGTTTCGTGTCTATACGAACCCCGACGTCATCGGGTGCGAGCTCGGTGGCGCCTTCAAGAACGTGATCGCGATCGCCGCAGGGATGGCCGACGGCCTCGGAGCGGGCGACAACACGAAGGCGGCGGTCATCACCCGCGGGCTCAACGAGTTGTCACGACTCGGTGAGGCAATGGGAGGCAAGGCGGTGACCTTTGCCGGCCTTGCCGGGATGGGCGATCTGATCGCGACGTGCATGTCACCCCAGAGCCGCAACCGCCACGTCGGTGAACAACTCGGCCGGGGTCGCACGATCGAGGAGGTGATCTCCGAGATGCGAATGGTCGCGGAAGGGGTGAAGACCAGCCCGGTCGTCTTGCAGCTCGCCGAGGAACTCGGAATCGAGATGCCGATCTCGACGGAGGTTCGTGCCGTCTGCCACGAGGGTGCAACCGCAACCGACGCCTACCGGGGACTACTCCGTCAGGACGGGTCGCGCCTCGAGCACCACGCCCTGAAGTTCTGATCCGACGCCACCACCGGCACGTCGGTTGCGGTCGGCGCGTGTCGGCTGGTGTGCTGAGGAGATGACCGACCAACTCCTCGGCACCGTTTCCTCCGGTCCCGTCGCCGGCGTGGACCCCAACGGCGCCCTCCATCCGCTCGACGCCAAATGGGAGGTGTCGTGGTGGGTGGCGAGTGAGGAACGGTGGCACCACCCCGAGTCGGAACCCAGCCGACGTCAACGTCGCGTCGAGGAGTTGCCGATCATCGAGACGGCAATTCGCGTGCCCTCCGGCGACGTCGTCGGCACCGCGTTCGCATATGTCGGCCACCACGGTCGCACCGAGGTCTCCTTCGGGCTGAGGAACGAGTCGCCGGTCCCAGTCGCTGTCGCCTTCGTCGTCGGCCCCGCCGACGCGATCGAGGTCGAGGGCCGGGAGGTCCGGGTGGGCGGTGAGGTCGCATTGCGACTGTCACGCCCGGTCGCGGTCGCGGTCTCGGCGCCGAGCCGAGCGGAGTTGTGTGAACGCGTCGTCGACGCCTCGGCCATCGAGACGGGACCGATGTCGGGATACGTCGCCGTCGTCGTTCCCCTCCCGCACGCCCAGGCCTGTGACGGGCTGGTGCTGCCCGGCGAGTCGCCCCCCGAAGCGCCCAGCGTCGAACGGCTCACGGCGGGTTGGGCCACCCACCTCGAACGCGGCGCGACCTTCGCCTTGCCGGACCCGCTCGCCGCTCGCGCCCGTGGAGCGCTCGCAGAGGTCGCGCTGGGGCCGGCCGATCACGGCGAGTTGAGGGTGGTTGCCGACCACCTGCGTGCGGTGCTGCACCTCGGGTGGTTCGACGAGGCGGCCGATCCGACCGAGCGTCTTCTGCGCGCGCAGCGCGGACGCGGAGCGATCGGAGACGAGGCCACGACGATCGCAGCGATCTCCGCGTTGAGCTCGTGGCGGCTCGCGGCGGTGCCCGCCGCCACCATGGAAGGGGTGGTGATGGCGGTGGCCGCAGCGTCGCGGTGGATCGCCCGCCGCCTGCGGCATCTCGACGACCCGACGCGTCTCGCCGCGCGGGACGCGTTGATCGAGTCGGGCCGCTTCCTCGTCGCCGCCGGTCAACCACAGGCGGCCATCCCCGTCGCGACGCTCGACGCATCCTCGTCGCGAGCGAACGACGGTCGGTCACCCGGTGACGAAGCGGAGTCCCCCGCCGCTCGCACAGCGGCGCGGACGGTCGTCGAGGTGATCGAGGGACTGGTGGTCGACACCGACGAAGGCGTTGAGTTGCTCTCGGGCTGGACATCGGCGTGGTGGGGCGCGCCCGTCGAGGCGACGAGTGTCCCGACCCGTTGGGGTCGTGTCAGCTTCGCGGTGCGGTGGCACGGCGAACGCCCGGCGTTGCTGTGGGAGGTCGTCCCGTGGGATCCGCAGCATGAGGCGACCCCGCTGTTGCGCGCGCCCGTGCTGGATCCGGCGTGGAGCTCATCGCGGCCGAGCGGGGACGCGCTGTTGGCTCCGCGTTCCGATCGCCCGACGGACGCCCCCCGTGTCGAAGTCGACCATGGCTCGGGCTTCGCCGTGTGGGATCCGCCGAGCCCGACCCGTCCCGACGTTGCCGACGCTCCGCCGGGCCCGGCGGCGGGGGAGTCCTTCTCGTGAGCGATGCCGGCACCACTCGGCGGCTGGCCTTCGGGACCGACGAGGTCACGGCGCTGAGCGATGCCGTCGAGGCGATCCTCGGCTCCGCCGGGGAGGTCGTCTTGAGTATCCACGGCGCGCCTTGGCCGGAGGTTGGTGCTCGGGTGGGCGCCGCGGTCGCCTCCGGGGACGCGGACGTCGGTGTCGTGATGTGCTGGACGGGCACGGGAGTCTCGATCGCAGCGAACAAGGTGCCGGGGGTACGCGCTGCGCTCTGTGTCGACGCGCCAACCGCGGCAGGAGCCCGTCGTTGGAACGACGCGAACGTGTTGGCCTTGGGGATGCGCCTGACCTCGCCAGCGGTGGCGGCGGAGATCGTCGAGGCCTTTCTCGGTACCGACGCGGATCCCGATGAGCGCCCGATGATCGATTCCCTGGAACCCTGAGCGTCGCTGGTTCGCGCGGGAACCCGAACCGCTCAGCGTCCGACGAGTCGAGCCTCGCGCACGTCGAGGGGTGGGAACGCCACCGGCAGGACCGATCCGTCGGAGAGCCGGCGGAGTCGGTAACGGCCGTCCGAGCAGTCGGCGACGGTGAATCCCCGTGCCCATCCGCCGTCGAATCGTCGACGAACCTCGACCTCGGTGCCGACGGTGAGGGTCATCTCGGCGGGTTCCCCGTGCGATGCGTGGCCGGGGTGGTCGACGGGTGCTTCGATCATGCGAATCGTCATCGTGAGACCCCCTCGTATCGGACGGAGAGTGTTTATGCAAACGCTCTAAGTGAGAGTGTGACGAACTTCACCGCCTCGTGCAACCGCTTTTCCCAAATTCTGCGGAGAACTACCGCGGCTACGGTCGGTCGTGGTGAGTCCCCGCAGCCTCCGCAGCACGCCACCCGGACTCAGCGTCGAGCGCACCCACTGGGATGCAGGACGTGAGCTGGTCGTCGGGATCGACGAGGTCGGCCGCGGGGCCTGGGCCGGACCGCTCACCGTCGCCGCGGTGGTGATCCCCAGGGATCGGCGGCTGTATCGGATCCGGGAGTCCAAGCAACTCAGTCCTGCTCGTCGGGAGGAGTTGTACGGGCGGATCGTGACGTGGGCCGTGGCGTGGGGCGTTGGTCACGCCGACGCTGCGGAGTGCGATGCGCTCGGAATGTCCGCGGCGCAGCGGTTGGCCTGCCGGCGGGCCCTCGAGGACCTCGCGGTCGAGCCGGATGCGGCGATTGTCGACGGCAAGTGGGACTTCGTCGGTCTGCCGAACACGACCATGGTCGTCAAAGGCGATGCGCGATGTCTGTCGGTCGCCGCGGCGTCGGTCGTCGCGAAGGTCACCCGCGACGCCATGATGCGGGCGGAAGCCGAGCACTTCCCGGCGTTCGCGTTCGATCAGAACAAGGGCTACCCGTGTCCCCGCCACAAGGTTGCCTTGGCGGGATACGGACCAACGGCGATTCATCGTCGTTCGTGGGCGTTCATGGACAATCTGGCGTGGCGTGGCGTGCAACGAACGGTGCCGGAACGCGCGCAGATGTCGCTGTTCATGTGACTTCTGCCCGCCTGCGCTGATGCTTGCAAAAGTACGCAACCGCCGTACCATGGAAGCCCGATCGACTCGGAAGCGGATATGGCCCCTCCTCGTTCAACCCGTCCTGCTGCACAGAAGCGCCCGAAGGCGGCAGCCCCCCTCGACGCCGCGGAGCGTGCGCTGCGGCGGATCCTGACCTCCGGCGACGATGCCGTGCCGTCGCCGACCGAGGAGATCCCACTCGTACCGCTCACCGGCACCGGCGTGGAGCGTCCGGTTCCCGAATGGGTGGAGATCTCCCAGTCGCTGTACCGGGTCTTCGCGTTCGTCGATGTCTGCGGCTTCACCGCGTTCACCGACCAACACGGGACTCACGCCGCCATCGAGGTGCTCACCCGCTTCCGGTCCGCGGCGCGCGACGTCACCGGCCGTCGTGGGGTGCGGGTCATCAAGTGGCTCGGCGACGGGGTGATGCTCGTCGGCGTCGAACCCGGCCCAGTGATCGCAGCAACCGCAGAGTTGTTGTTGCGGTTCCGTGGCGACGAGTTCGAGATCCACGGGGGGATCGCCGGCGGCCCGGTGTTGCTCTTCGAGGGCGACGACTACATCGGACGGCCCGTCAACCTGGCGGCGCGCCTGTGCGAGGCGGCGGCCCCGAGCGAGATCCTCGCCCACGGCCTGTCCGCCGACCTGCCCGAATGGGTCGACCTCGGCGGACACGTCACCGTTCGCGCGATGGGCATCGGCGACATTCCCGAGGTCGCCCAACTTCGTGTCTCCGACGACGCCTGGGCCGTCGCTCCGCCGGTCGCAGCAACGGCGGAGGCCGTCCCGACCTCGGGCGCCGATCTCTGACGGGCTGACGCAATAGCCTGCCACCGATGATGTCGCCACGAACTCGCCTCTTGAGCGTGCTGACCGCAGCGTTCATGGTGCTGGTCTGGGTCACCCGGATCCGCAATGCGGCGGCCGACGACTCGATCTCCACAGCGACCCGCACCGGTGCCTACGCGTTGTCGGCCGCTGGTCTCGTGGGGGCCGTCTTGTTGTTGGTGTTCGCCGCTCGCCGTTCCCGGCCGATCTGGGCGGTGCTCGTCGCCGGGGTGCACGCCGTGGTGTGGGCCGTGCGTGGCCTCCAGATCGCGCTCGGGCCACGGCCGGTCGGGTTCAAGGTGGTGCACGTCGTGCTCGCCCTCGTGGCGATCGGACTGGCGATAGCGGTGGCTCGTTCCACCCGCTCCCACCGATCGGCCGTCTCCCTCAGCGCTGCGCCCTGAGCTGGAGCGGTTGTGGAGTTCGAGGACCCGGCTGATCCGGGCGACCTGATCGACCGTCGTGGCGATACCGGCGGGCTGGGTGGCGGCGGTGGCAGCGGTGCGCTGCTCGGCGCGGTGCTCGGAGGACTGCTCGCGGGGAGGCGTCGACGCGCGGGCGGCGGGATGGGGATCCTCATCGCGGTGATCGTGGTGGTCTTCGTGATCCGGGGTTGCGGCGCCGCAGGGTTCGACCTCAGCTCGATGAGCGGCCTCAACCGACTTCCCCAGGCTCCGTCGGCCTCCCCGGGTGGGGGCCTTCCTTCGGGGGGCGACCCGGGCGAAGTCGCCGGAGCCGACCCGGAGGCCGCCGACGTGCAGTTCGCCAACGCCGTGGTGACCGACGCCAACAACGTCTGGACCGACCAGTTCCGCAGTGCCGGGCAGCGCTACAGCCGCACGAAGATCGTGCTGTACCGGGATGCCGTGAACACCGGATGCGGCCAGGGAAGCGCTTCGGCCGGGCCCTTCTACTGCCCGGCGGACTCGCTCGTGTATCTCGACTTGGCGTTCTGGAACGAGTTGTCGAACCGCTTCGGCGCCGGCGGGGATTTCGCTCGTGCCTATGTGATCGCGCACGAGGTCGGCCATCACGTCCAGAACGAGTTGGGGATCAGCGAGCAGGTGCGTCGACTCGAAGCGGACGATCCCTCGGCCGCCAACGGCGAGACGGGGCTCTCGGTGCGCACCGAGTTGCAGGCCGATTGCCTCGCAGGCGTGTGGGCGCACACCGCGTACGAGCGTCGGCTCCTCGATACGGGCGATATCGATGAGGCGCTCCGTGCTGCGCAGGCGGTGGGTGACGACACGATTCAGCGCAGCAGCGTCGGTCGTGTCCGCCCCGACACCTTCACCCACGGGACCGCCCACCAGCGGCAGCAATGGTTCCGTCGGGGCTACGAGTCGGGTTCCTCGGATCGTTGTGACACCTTCTCGGTGGACGACCTCGACATCTAGGACGCTCCGGTTCGGGCCTCAGCCGGGTGGGGGACTACCGTGGCGGCCATGGGTCAGCTGGTGACGGTCCTCGAGAAGCACGCACGCCGCCGTGGGGTGGTGCGCTTTGAACTCAACCGGGTGTTGACCGGCACCGGCCACGAGATCTACCGGGCGGCAACGCCGGTCGAGGGCACCCGGCCACCCGACGAGCTGGCCCGACGCTTCTTCGCCCGTGGCGGTATCGAGACGGTCGCGATCAACGGCAACGTTGTCACCGTCGATCTCGAGAAGGGCGGCAACGCCGAGGGGCTCAAGGAGATCATCGAGGACCTCTACACCTACTACCGGCCCGGTGTTGAGGTTCCGACCTTCGTCGCGGAGGAACCCGCAGCGGGTTGATCGGGTTGCCAGTATCGAACGTTTGTTCGATACTGGCGGGATGGCGACACTGGCGGAACTTCGCAGTCTGGTTCAGCCGACCACCCTCGCCCACGAGCGACTCCTCCCCGTCGGGTCCCCCCTCGACGGACTCTTCCCTGGCGGGGGCTTGGCCCGCGGCACGACGGTTCGCGTCGACGAGTCGACATCGCTCGCTCTGGCGTTGATTGCCGAGGCCACACGCAGCGGTTCATGGGTCGCGGTCGTGGGGACCGCTGCGATTGGGTGGGCGGCCGCCGCCGATCTCGGTGTCGAGTTGCGCCGTCTGCTCGTCATCCCGCGCCTGGCACGCGCGACGTGGGCGGAGGTCGTCGCTGCGTTGGTGGACAACATGGCCGTCGTCGTGGTCCGCCCGGCGGTTCCCGTACCTGAACGCGACGCGCGCCGTATTGCTGCCCGTGCTCGCGAACGCGGTGCGGTGCTCATCGTCGATGGCCCCGCGCGCTGTTGGCCCATCGAAGCCGACGTCGTGATGGGGGTGAGCGGCCACTGGAGCGGCCTTGGTGCGGGGCACGGCCGTTTGCAGTCGCGGCGCGTCGCCGTCTCGCTCTCGGGGCGTCGCGCTGCGAACCGTCATCGAACGGTGGAGGCATGGCTTCCCGGGGCGGACGGCTCGTTGCGCGCCGTCCCGACGGGCCGACCCGTCACTGTGGTGAGGTGACACCACAACGCACCCTCGTGGTGTGGTGCCGCGATTGGCCGATCGTCGCGCTCGGGGCGTCGGCGGGGGAGCCGATCGCCGTGATGAAGGCGAACCACGTCGTCGCGACATCTCCCTCGGCACGGGTCGCGGGGGTCGCCGAAGGCATGCGGCGTCGGGAAGCGCAGCGCCGTTGCCCCGAGATCCGTCTTGCCGACCACGATGCGGACCGCGACGCCCGAGCCTTCGAGCAGATCGTGGTGGCGCTCGAGGCGGTCACCCCGCGGCTCGAAATCTGCCGTTCCGGGAGTTGCGCGTTCCCCACTCGGGGACCGTCTCGCTACTTCGGAGGCGACGAAGCCCTCGCCGGCCGGGTTCATGAACTCGTGGGCGGCCTCCTCGCAGAGCGCGACGCCTGCGGCGTGGGGATCGCCGACGGAACCTTCGCCGCCACGCTGGCGGCACGTCGCAGCCTGCAGCGTGCCGGGTCCCCACCGGTGGTCGTGGCCCCCGGGCGCAGCGCCGGCTTCGTGGCGCCGTTCCCGGTGTCGGCGCTCGCTGCACTTGGATCGGTTCCCGCTGATGTCGTCGACGTCCTCGGCCGCTTGGGGATCCGTCGACTGGGAGAGCTCACTGACCTTCCCCGGGCGGATCTGCTCGCTCGCTTCGGTCGCCCCGGCGTCCTCGCGCACGCTCTGGCCAGCGGCGAAGACGACCGTCCGGCTCGTTTGGGGGACCCTCCCGCGGATCTCGATCAGTGCGCTGAGTTCGATCCGCCGGCAGAACACGTCGAACAGGTGGCCTTCGTTGCGAAGACGCTCGCCGATCGGCTCGTCGCGGAACTCGCTGGCCGAGGCCTGGCGTGTACCCGTCTGCTGATCGCCTTCGAGACTGCCCACGAATCCGCCGGCGGTGCTGAATCCGTCGAACGTCGCTGGCGCGATGAGGGTGCATTGAGCGCAGCAGCAATGGTCCAGCGCGTCCGTTGGCAGCTCGAAGGCTGGTTGTCGCGCCCGGGGGCTCGTTCGGTTGGTGGACTCCGCAGCATTCGCCTGCACCCCGAGCGGGTCGGCCCGGCGACAGGTCGTCACGTGGGGTTCTGGGGCGATGTCGACAACGCCGCAGCGTCGGCGATGCGGGCGGCGGCGCGGGTTGACGCCATCCTCGGGGCGGGAAGTGTGATGGTTCCCCGACCCTCCGGCGGCAGAGGGGTCGGGGAGCAGGTTCGGCTCGTCCCGATCGACTCGATGGACGCAGCCCTCGATCCCTCGGCGGCTGCGGTGCCGTGGCCCGGTCGGGTGACGCGACCACATCCCGCGTCGGTGTGGCCCACTCCGGTTGTGGCGGAACTCCTCGCTGACTCGGGTGACACGGTCGGTGTCTCGGGGCGTGGTGTGCTCGACGGGACCCCGGCGCGGCTGTCCATCGACGGTGGGCCGTGGCAGCCGGTTGTCGGCTGGGCGGGGCCGTGGTTGGTCGATGAACGCTGGTGGGACCCGCTCGCGCATCGCCGCCGGGCACGTTTCCAGGTGGAGGTCGCAACCGGCGCTGCGCACCTCCTGGCGCTGGAGGCGAGCACCTGGTGGGTCGAGGCCACCTATGACTGAGCACGCGCGTCGGGGAATCGACGGGCACAATGGCGAGGTGCGCGTGCTCGTGGTTGAAGACGAAGTGGCTCTGGCAGAGGGGATCGCACGCGGCCTGACCGCGGAGGGCTTCGAGGTCGCGGTCTCCCACGACGGCATCGACGGCTACGAACAGGCGCGTAGCGGCGACTTCGATCTCATCGTCTTGGACATCATGTTGCCCGGGATGAACGGCTACCGGGTCTGTCGCTCCCTCCGCGACGCCGAGGTCTGGACTCCGATCCTGATGCTCACCGCGAAGAGCGGTGAGTACGACGAAGCCGAAGCCCTCGACACCGGGGCCGACGACTTCCTCTCCAAGCCCTTCTCGTTCGTGGTCCTCGTCGCACGGCTCCGAGCCCTGGCCCGCCGGCGCACCGACCACAACCTCCAGCCGCTGGAGCTCGGCGATCTGGTCCTCGACGTGGTGGCGAGGACGTGTCGTCGTGGGACGACCGACATCCCGTTGTCGCCGCGCGAGTTCGCGCTCCTCGAGGTGCTGCTGCGCAACCGCGGCCAGGTGCTCGCCAAGGGGGATCTGCTGCACACGGTGTGGGGCGAGGACTTCGAGGGCGACCCGAACGTCGTCGAGGTCTATGTCGGCTACCTCCGCCGCAAGATCGATCGTCCCTTCGGTCGCTCCGACCTCGAGACCGTGCGCGGCGAGGGCTACCGGCTCGGGTCGGCCGACCTCGCCGTGCGCTGACAGGTGCTCCGCCTGCTCGGATCGGTTCGGTTCCGGCTCACGTTGATCGTGAGCCTCGTCTTCGCCGCCTTCATCACCGTGGGTGCCTACGGACTCGTCCGGCAGGTCAACGCGGCGCTGGTCAACGACATCCAGGTCCGGAACGACACGGTGACCGCGGCGCTGAGCCGGGTATTGCAGAGCGGTGCCGTCGCGCCCGAATCGTTGGCGCTGAGCAGCGACGGGCTTCCGAACGTCGAGGGCGGGTTCGATCTCGACGTGCTGCGCGAGGGCATTCAGGGCAGCTACATCTTCGTGACCGGCCAGGTGGTCAGTCGCCAAGCCGGTGTCTGGTCGCGGTTGCGCCCGATCGCCGATTCGACGGCGACGTCGCTGTTCGGGAAGGCCCTGCCGGCGGATCTGAGTTCCGGCGGCTACGTCGTCAGCCAGGCCATGGTGGACACACCTTCGGGGCGGCTCGAACTCAACGTCGCCAGCTCGCTGCGGGACGTGCGGCTCACGGTGAGCCGGGTCACCAATGCGCTGCTGATCGCCACCCCCGCGCTGGTGTTGATGGTGGGGATCCTCACCTGGCTGATCGTCGGGCGTGCGCTGCGTCCGGTCGAGGCGATCACCACTCGCGTCCAGGAGATCAGCGGCTCGACGCTGCACGAACGGGTCCCGGTGCCGAGCGGTGATGATGAGGTGAGCGGCCTGGCCCGGACGATGAACGCCATGTTGGACCGCCTCGAGGCCTCGGCTGATCGTCAGAAGCGGTTCATGTCCGACGCCAGCCACGAGTTGAGAAGCCCCGTCGCCTCGATCCGCCTGCAACTCGAGACGGCGTTGCTCGCCCCCGGCAACACCGATTGGGAGCAGGTGGCCCGGACGGTGCTCCAGGAGGACACCCGGCTCGCGTCGCTGGTGGACAACATGTTGACCCTCGCTCGCATCGAGGAAGGGGTGGAGCGGCCGATCGTGGAGGTCGACCTCGACGAGGTGATCTTCGACCAGACGTCCCGTCCGACGGAGCGGACGATCGACCGTTCCCAGGTCGGCGCCGGGCGGGTCATGGGCGTGGCCGCAGAGATGGCGTCAGTGGTGCGGAACCTGTTCGACAACGCCGTGCGACACGCCCGAAGCACCGTCGCGATCGCTCTGGTGAGCCGGGATGGGTGGGTGTGTTTCAGCGTGGACGACGACGGCCCAGGGGTCGCCGAGGCCGACCGGGAGCGGATCTTCGAGCGGTTCGCCCGCCTGCAGGAGGGCCGGGCTCGCGACTCGGGTGGATCGGGGCTGGGGCTCGCCCTGACGCGCCGGATCGTCGAGGCGCACGGCGGAACCGTCACCGTGGCCCAAAGCGCGCTCGGCGGTGCACGCTTCATGGTGGACCTTCCCGCTGCCGAAGAGCACTCGACGACGTCGTGGCGCGAAGGGCCACGAGCGCGGCTGCGACGCAAGACGACCTAGCCGTATCGAACATATGTTCGATACGGTGCGAGGATGGGGTTCACCAACCCAGACCTTCCCTGGCACGAACTGGAACGCCGCCTCTCGGGCCGGCCGCCGGCGCGGCGATCCGGCCGCCGCATCGACCTTCCCGGCGACGGGTCGGATTCGCCCGCATGGTCCCGTCGGCGGGCGCCCTACGAGCCGGCGGTCCGTCGCAGCAGCGCAGCGGTGGCCTACGCCGAGTTGCACGCCCATTCCAACTTCAGCTTCCTCGACGGCGCCTCCCACCCCGAGGAACTCGTCGAGGAAGGTGCGCGTCTCGGCCTCGAAGCCCTGGCGTTGTGCGACCACAACGGCTTCTACGGGATCGTCCGCTTCGCGGAAGCGGCACGAGCCGTCGGCCTGCCGACCATCTTCGGCGCGGAACTGACCCTGTCGGCACCCGGCCCGCGCACCGGCGACGCCGATCCCGCTGGCGCCCACCTCGTGGTGCTGGCCCGTGATCCGACGGGATACGGGCGGTTGGCCCGTGCCATCAGCCGTGCCCAGATCTCCGGGTCGAAGGGCCGGCCTCGGGCCACCCTCGAGCAGTTGGCGGCCGACTTGGGCAGCGGTCACCACCTGGTGTTGACCGGTTGCCGCAAGGGTGCGGTTCCTGCGGCGATGGTCGCGGATGGCCCCGCAGCCGCTCGGCGGGAGGCGGAGCGGCTCGTCGAGGCGTTCGGTCGCGACCAGGTGGTGGTGGAGTTGTGGGACCACGGCGACCCACTCGACGGGGCCCGCAACGACGCCATGGCCGAGTTGGCCGTCGGCATGGACCTCGACGTGGTGGCCACCAACAACGTCCACTACGCAACGCCGGGTCGCCGCCGCCTGGCCACGGCGCTCGCCGCCGTGCGGGCCCGACGCTCCCTTGACGATCTCGACGGATGGCTTCCCGCAGCGGGGACGGCCCACCTGCGTTCCGGGGTCGAACAGGCGCAGCGCTTCGCCCGCTACCCCGGGGTGGTCGACGCTGCGGCGCGGCTGGGGCGTGAGTGCGCGTTCGACCTGGCCCTCGTCGCACCGAAGTTGCCGCCGTACCCCTGTCCGGTCGACAAGGACGGTTCACCGCTCGATGAGATGACCTACCTCCGCCGGCTCGTCCGCCGAGGAGCCGAGCGTCGCTACGGCGAACCGAGCAGCTCCCGGCTCGCCGAGTTCGTCGCGCGGCACGGCCGCGACCCTTATGTCACCCTCGCCCACGAACTCGATCTCATCGAGTCGCTGGGCTTCGCCGGCTACTTCCTCATCGTGTGGGACATCGTCGAGTTCTGCCGGCGCTCGAACATCTTCTGCCAGGGCCGCGGATCGGCCGCCAACTCGGCGGTGTGCTACTCGCTCGGGATCACCAATGCCGACGCGGTCGGCCTGGGGTTGCTCTTCGAGCGCTTCCTGTCACCCGAGCGTGACGGGCCACCCGACATCGACATCGACATCGAGTCAGGCCGCCGCGAAGAGGTGATCCAGTACGTCTACGGGCGGTACGGGCGTGAACACGCCGCCCAGGTGGCGAACGTCATCACGTATCGGGCGAAGTCGTCGGTCCGGGACATGGCCCGGGCGCTGGGGTACGCGCCGGGCCAGCAGGACGCGTGGTCCAAAGAGATCGACCGGTGGGGGAGTCCGCCGCGACCGGGTGAGGGCGATCGTCACGGCGTCTCGGCCCCCGACTCGGTCCTCGAACTCGCCGCCCAGGTGGAACACTTCCCCCGTCATCTCGGGATCCACTCCGGCGGCATGGTCATCTGCGACCGGCCGGTGGTGGAGGTGTGCCCGACGGAGTGGGCGGCCATGGCGGACCGCTCGGTGCTGCAGTGGGACAAGGACGACTGCGCGGCGGTGGGATTGGTGAAGTTCGACCTGCTGGGCCTCGGGATGCTCTCGGCGCTGCACCATGCGGTCGACCTCATTGAAGAACACCGCGGGACCCGTCTCGACCTGGCGCTGCTGCCGCAGGAGCCGGAGGTCTACGACATGATCTGTCGCGCCGACACCGTCGGGGTCTTCCAGATCGAGTCGCGAGCCCAGATGGCGACCTTGCCGCGGTTGCGGCCACGGACCTTTTACGACCTGGTGGTTGAGGTGGCGCTCATCCGACCGGGGCCCATCCAGGGTGGGTCGGTGCACCCCTACATCCGGCGCCGCAACGGTCAGGAGCCGGTCACCTACCTGCATCCGCTGATGGAACCGTCGTTGGCCAAGACGCTCGGGGTGCCGCTCTTCCAGGAGCAACTCATGCAGATCGCCATGGACGTGGCGGGCTTCAGTGCCGCCGAAGCCGACGAGTTGCGTCAGGCCATGGGCTCGAAGCGCTCGCGTGAGCGCATGGAGCGGCTGCGGTCACGGCTCTACGCCGGGATGGCGGAGCGGGGGATCGTCGGTGCCGTCGCCGATGAGATCTTCGAGAAACTCGCGGCGTTCGCCAACTACGGGTTCCCCGAGTCGCACTCGGTGAGCTTTGCGTATCTCGTCTACGCCTCGTGTTGGATCAAGTACCACGAGCCCGCCGCCTTCTGCGCTGCCCTGCTGCGTTCGCAGCCCATGGGGTTCTATTCGCCGCACTCGCTGGTGCAGGACGCCCGGCGCCACGGCGTGCGCACCTACACGCCGGACATCAATGCCTCGGATTGGTGCGCGACCCTCGAGCCGGCGGAAGGTTCGACGGGTGGGCTGGCGGTGCGGTTGGGGTTGGGCTCGGTGCGATCGGTGGGCGAGGAGTTGGCGAAGACGATCGCTGCGGGGCGCCCGTACCGTTCGGTGGAGGATCTCGCCCGACGGAGTGGCGTGCCCCGGCCGGCCCTCGAGGCGCTCGCCACCGCCGGTGCTCTCGATTCGATCCTCCCCGCCGCCCTTCCTGAACCCGCCGCCCCCGCCACCCCTTCTCCCGCCACCCCTTCTGAAGTTGCGTCCGATTCCGTCGTGGAGGGTCGGTTTTCGACGCAGGTTCGGGAGGGGTCGGGGGTTCTTTCTGAAGTTGCGTGCGATTCCGTCGTGGGGGGTCGGTTTTCGACGCAGGTTCGGGAGGGGTCGGGGGTTCGGGAGGGGTCGGGGGTTCGGGAGGGGCCGGGGGTTCGGGAGGGGCCGGGGGTTTGGGAGGGGGAGCGCCTGCCGCGGCGTCGTGAGGCGTTATGGGTCGCCGGGGCCGCCTCGCAGGCGCGTGCGGATCGCCTCGAGGGAATCGTGGTCGGCATGGATCCGCCCCATCTGCCGGGCATGACCCCTCTCGAAGAAGCCGTCGCAGACCTGTGGGCCACTGGCATTGCCCCTGATGGACACCCCACCAGGTTCCTCCGTGGCCGCCTCGATGAACTCGGCGTTTCCTCCGCTCATGGACTCGTAGCGATCGAGTCGGGTTCGAAAGTGCTCGTTGGTGGGCTCGTCACGCACCGACAACGCCCAGCAACGGCGGGGGGCACCATGTTCATCAACCTCGAGGATGAGACGGGCCTCATCAACGTCATCTGTTCGCCGGGTTGCTGGGCCAGACACCAGCGGATCGCCCGGAGCGCCCCGGCGTTGTTGATTCGCGGACGTCTTGAGCGTGCCGAAGGGGTGACGAACGTGATCGCCGAGCGAATCGATGCGCTGCCGAGCGTTGCCGTCACCCCTTCGCGCGACTTCCGCTGACTACGGAGAGTGCTCCGGTGATCTCACTTTCCGTAGTCACTTGAGTGCGCCGAGGCGTTTGCCGATAGAGAATGGTGCTCGTGTTGCGTCCGCGCCTGTTCCGTCGCCCCGTCGCGGGCGCGTTCACTGCTGCCGTCGCGTTGTTCGCAACCGCCCTGCTCGCTCCGGCGCCCGTCGCTGCGCAGAACGCCGATGCGACTCCTGACGCCACAACGACGACCGTGGATCTCGCCACGCAGAGGGCCCAGGCGAAGCGCAACCGCAAGCAGGTCGGCGGGGAGATCTCATCGCTGCGCGCCAGCGACGACCAGGTGCGCGACCTCCTCGCATCCCTCGACAGCCAGCTCGCGACGGCGAACGCCGCGCTCGACGGAGCAACGCAGCTGCTCGCCGCGGCACAAGCTGAAGCCGCGGCAGCGGAAGCGGAAGAGGCCGTGGCACGTGCTCGCGCCGAGGAGCTGCGCGAACAGGTGAAGCAGATGGCGATCGACGAGTTCGTCAACCCGCACACCATGGGTCTTGCCATCGTGATCACGAGTGGTTCGTTGAGCGAGGCACGTGAGCGTCAGACACTGCTCGGCGTGCGCACCGACCAGCGCGAGGCGTTGCTTCGCCAGCAGCGCGCGGCGGTGAGCGAACTGCAGAAGAAGCATCGGCTCGCCCGCGACGCGGCGGTCGCTGCCGAGCAGGCAGCTGCGAAGCAGCGTGATGCGATCGCGCAGCTTGAAGGGTCGCGTCTCGCCCACGTGCAACTCGTGGCAGAGGTTGACCAGCGCCTCGAAGCCGCGCTGAGCGAGGCAGCAGGCCTCGACGCGCTCGACGCGAAACTCGCTGGGCAAATCGCCCAGCAACAACAGGAACTCCGCGCCGAAGCCCTTGCCCGGCAAGCGGCGGCGTTCGCGGCGGCCCAGCAGGCGGCTGCGCTCGCACCGACGACCACGACGCCCCCTCGGTCGCCGTCAACCCCGGTGCGGCCCACCCGTCCCGCCACCACGACCACCACGACCATCCCCAGGGTCACCCCGCCGTCGCTGTACTCGATCGAGGACATGGACAACGTCGGCGGCATCTACGTGAACAAGCTGATCTCGGCACAGTTCGGGCGGATGCTCATGGACGCGGCCGCAGCGGGTCTCACGCTCGGCGGTGGAGGCTTCCGCGACTCGGCCGCGCAAATCGCGACGCGACGCAACAACTGCGGAACCTCGGACTACGCGATCTACTTCATGCCGGCGTCGCAGTGCTCACCGCCAACCGCCCGTCCCGGCACGTCGATGCACGAACAGGGGATGGCCGTCGACCTGACCTGCAGCGGCACGCTGATCCGCGATCAATCAAACCCGTGTTTCGTGTGGCTCGCAGCGAACGCGGCCAACTACGGCTTCTTCAATCTGCCTTCCGAGCCGTGGCACTGGTCGATCAACGGGCACTGACACCGGGTCAGCCGGCCTGACCCGCACCCGGACGCAGCGCGCCGCGGGCCCACTCACGCCGTGCCGCAGCGGGTGGTGAGGCGTCACTTCGGTATCCTGGCTGGCTCATGGACGACCGACCACGAAGTCTCCGTCTGATGCTCGCAGACGCCAAGGACACCTCGGAGCTGATGGTCGACCTGGCGTACGCGGCGGTCTACTTCAACGACCCGGGAATGTGCGAGGAGGTGGTGCAGCTCGAGGAGCGTCTCACCGACCTCGTGCAGGACATGCGAGCCGTCTGCATCCTGGCGGTGCGTCGACCGGCAGAAGCCGAATCCATGGCTTCGGTGCTCCAGGTCATCTCGGCGATCGAGGGGATCGGCAACACGGCGATCGACATCACCAGGATCGTGACGCATCGCCTCGGTATCCCCCAGGAGTTCATCGCGGATCTGTCCAACGCGGAGGAGGTCTCGCACCGCGTGTGGGTGCGCGACGGCTCGCACATGGCGCATCGCCCGCTCTCGTCGCTCGAGTTGCCGGTCGCGACCGGGATGCGGGTCATGGCGGTCCGACGGGATCGCTCGTGGAACACCGAGATCGACGGTGACCTGGTGTTGTTGCCGGGTGACGTGCTCTTCTTGCGGGGCTCACCGGCAGGCCTGGTCCGCCTTCACGAGCTGGCTGCTGCGCCGGCATGGGATCCGCCGCAGGCGCCCGCTCCCGACGCCCTCACCGATCTCGACCGTGCCGTCGACGTGCTCGTCGAGATGAAGAACCGCTCCGAAGCAGCCGTCGGCCTCGCGTACTCCTCGCTCGCTCTGCGCGACACCGGACTCGCGGCCGAGGTCGAGCATCTCGCGGACCGACTCGACGAGATGAAGGACCACCTCCAGTTGTGGGTGCTGCGCGCCGGGGCGGGAGATCTCGACCCGTCGCCGCTACGCGGCCTGTTGCAGCTTTCCCACGTCGCCAAGGAGCTGGGCGAACACGCGAACGCGATGGTCCGCTTCCTGCGAGAGGACAACTTCGTGCACCCGGTGGTGGCGATGGCGTTGGGCGAGTCCGACGAAGTCGTGATCCGGGTCCCGGTGGCAGCCGGATCGACAGCCGACGGCGCTGCGATCGGGCAACTTCAGCTCGATATCGAGCCGGGCTTTCACGTGCTCGCGATCCTTCGCTCGGGCCGATACCTGTACCGTCCGCGGGGCTATGTCACCTTCCGGGCCGGCGATGAACTGATCGCGACTGGCCCGCCAGAGGGCCGACCGTTGCTTGCCGAGTTGTGCGGCTGGCGCTTCGTCGACGAGGACGAAGACGATCCGACCGCTGAGGCCGAGCTGATCCCGCTCGGTACAGGCAACTGACGCGCCATGGGTGACGATCTCCGCCTTCTGGCCGTCCATGCCCACCCCGACGACGAGGCGTCGAAGGGGGCGTCGCTGGTCGCGATGTACCGTGCGCAGGGCATCGCCGCCACGCTGGTCTGCTGCACCGGGGGAGAGCAGGGCGACATTCTCAACCCCGCCATGGATCGTCCTGAGGTGCGGGAGAACCTCGCCGCGGTGCGCCGCAGCGAACTCGATGCCTCGGTGAAGATCATCGGCTACGACCGCCTCGACCTCCTCGGCTACCGCGACTCCGGGATGCCCGACAGCGAGGCGAACGCCGATCCGGCGAACTTCGCCAACGCTCCGCAGAACGAAGCGGTCGAACGGCTCGTGCGCATCATCCGGCGCGACCGGCCGCAGGTGGTCATCACCTACGGAGACGACCAGGGCCACTACCCGCACCCCGACCACCTTCGGGTTCACGACATCACCCTGCCCGCCTTCCATCGCGCCGGCGACGCCGGATGGGAGCCGCAACTCGGGGAACCGTGGCAGCCCCTCAAGCTCTACTACTCGATGTGGTCGATGGGTCGGATCCGGGCGATGCACGAGAAGTTGCTGGAACTCGGAATCGAATCGCCCTTCGACGCGCACTGGTTTGACCGCACCGATCAGGACGGCCGGATCACGACCCGGGTGAACGTGGGGGAGTACCAGCACGTCCGCGGTGAGGCGTTGCGGGCCCACGCCACGCAGATCGATCCGGAGTCTCCGTTCTGGTTCGCCCTGAGCGACGACATCCAGCGCCAGATCTACCCGTGGGACGACTACATCCTCGCCGAGTCGCTCGTGGACACAACGATTCCCGAGGACGACCTGTTCGCCGGTGTGGCGGGCCGCTGAGAACGGAGCGCGTGCATGACCGAACTCGCCGAGCGGTTGGGCTTCGGGCCCGAGGACCGGATCGTCATCATCAATTGTGACGATCTCGGGCTCTGTCATGCGGCGAACGACGGCACCTACGACGCGTTGCGTCGGGGGATCGCCACGAGCGCTTCGTTGATGGTGCCGTGTCCGTGGTCTCGTGATGCCGCCGGCGCATACCGCGGCGAGGACGTCGGGGTGCATCTGACCTTGAACGCCGAGTTCGACACCTACCGTTGGACGCCGATCACCCACGCGCCGTCGTTGCTCGACGGTGATGGCGGGTTCCCGCGGACCCTCGAGGACCTCTGGGATCACGCGGATCTCGATGAGGTTCGTCGCGAGTGCGCCGCGCAGATCGAGCGTGCGGTGCTGTGGGGCTTCGACGTGACACACCTCGACTCGCACATGGGGGCGTTGCAGCTTCGACCCGAGTTCTTCGACGTCTACCTGGATCTCGCTGTCGAGCACGGGCTGCCACTCCGAATGGCGGCCGCCTCTGCTGAACGCTCGGTTGGCTTTCCGTTCCGCAGGCTTGCCGCGGATGAGGGCGTGGTGTTTCCCGATCACTTCGTCCTGGTGCGGGAGGGTGTCGGGTCGCGTCGGACACTCGAGCGGGTTGTCATGGATCTGCGGCCGGGCGTGACCGAGTTGTACGTCCACCCGGCGGTCGACACCCCCGAGTTGCGTGCCGTCGGGACCGATTGGCACGCCCGCGTCGACGACCACGCGCTGATGACGAACGATGCGCACCTGCAGGCGATGCTGGAGCGGGCGGGCGTGAAGCGGATCGGTTGGCGGCCGTTGCGCTCACTGATGCGAACACGCTGACCACAACCCCGCGCCGCTGCGCCGTGCAGATGCCTGCGCGGCGCGAAATCGGCGGACCTGGGCGACGTTGGGGGGAATCGTCAACAACTGGCCGTAGCCGTCCCGCAGCAGGGCCTCGTTGATGAACATGCCGTCGCTGCGGCGAAACACGTAGGCCAGGAGGCGGCCGTAGCGGTCCCGCGCTTCGACGTCACGTTCGAGACGCACGGCGGTGCCGACCGGCAGGAGCGTCTTGGTGTGCCAGCTGGCTTCGGCGCCGTAGCAGCCGACCGGGCGGCGAGGGTCCACCGTCTCGGGGGTGTCGACCCCGATCAGGCGAACGTGCTCGTCGCGGCCGGAAAGGCTCACCACGATGGTGTCTCCATCGACCACTCGCACCACCCGAGCGTCGCCCGTCTGGAGATTCGACGAGGTACCGCAGGCGCCCACGAGCCCCGAGAGCAGGACAACGGTGAGGGCAACGGCGAGTGGTGCGGCGGCGGGGTACCGCCAGAGGGTTGGGACCGGTGGTCGCTCAGAGGCGCTCGATGATCGTTCCCGTGCCGAGGCCGCCGCCGCAGCACATCGTGACCAACGCTGTTGTGGCATCCGTCCGCTCCAGCTCGTGCAATGCCTTGGTGAGGAGGAAGGCACCGGTGCCTCCGAGCGGATGGCCGAGCGCGATGGCCCCACCATTCGGGTTTGTCGTCGCCGCGTCGGCGTTGAGTTCTCGCTGCCAGGCGAGCACGACCGCAGCGAATGCCTCGTTGATCTCGGTGAGGTCGATATCGCTGAGGGTCATCCCGGTTCGCGACAGGAGCCGCCGGGTCGCATCGATCGGCCCGGTGAGCATCAGCACCGGGTCAACCCCGACGAGGCAGGTGTCGACGATCCGGGCGCGAGGCTCGACGCCGAGCGAGCGAGCCGTCGCTGCGTTCATCAAGAGCACGGCCGCGGCCCCGTCGGAAATCTGCGACGCGGAGCCGGCGGTATGGACGCCGTCGGGCCGAGCAACCGGCTTGAGGCCGGCGAGCACGTCGAGGCTGGTCTCGCGGAGACCCTCGTCACGTTCGACCAGATGGGTCGTACCGGTCGGCTTGCCCTCCTCGTCGAGGTCGGGAGCGTCGATCGGCACGATCTGGGTTGCGAAACGGGCCTCGTCCCAGGCGGCGGCGGCTCGACGTTGCGACTCGAGGCCGAGGCGATCGCAATCGTCGCGGGTGATGCCCCAACGCTCCGCGATCCGCTCGGCTCCCTCGAACTGGGAGGTCGCCTCGTACTGGGGGAAATAGGACTTGGGGAGCGGTACACCGAAGCCGAGCTTCTTGCTCGCGCTCGCGCCGATCGGGACGCGGCTCATGGACTCGACCCCACAGGCGACTGCAACGTCGACCACGCCGCCGGCGACGAGGGCTGCGGCGAGGTTGGTCGCCTGTTGCGAAGAGCCGCATTGCGTATCGACAGTGGTGGCAGCGACCTCTTGGGGGAGCCCGGCGGTGAGCCAAGCGGTACGTGCAATGTTGAACGCCTGCTGGCCGACCTGGCTCACACAGCCGCCGACGACCTGACCGACAGCGCTCGGATCGATGCCGGAACGCTCGATCAGCGCCCGCTGCACGGTGGCGAGCAGCTCGGCAGGGTGCATGGTGGAGAGCCCACCGTTGCGCCGACCGATCGGAGAACGCACGGCGTCGACGATGACGACATCGGATGGAGACAGCGTTGACATGCGGTGCAGCGTAGAGGGACGGCAGGATCGGAGTGCCTATGCGGCGTGGCGGCGAGGCGCTGGGGGTGGCGTCTCCGGACGGCGGTGCTGCCGGAGCACCTCGCGGGCGGCAGCGACGCCACGGAGGCCGATTTCGATCGTGTGCGGGTCGAGGCGCCACTCGGGCTCCTCGTCCGTCTCGATGAGGACCAACTGCGTGCTCATGGCAACAGTGTGCCCAGGCCCTGTGACACTCAATCGGCCGATTCGGCTCCAGGGCCTCGAAATCGGGTGGCAGATGTCACCCGGGTCGGGTCAGTGGGGTGCGTCGGCGGCAACGAGGGGCCAGGGCCGTTCCCGTTCTACGATCGCAGCAAGGTCCAACAAGAGCTGATCCGCGTGATGGCGACCGATGATCTGCATGCCGACGGGGAGACCCTCGACCGGCTCCACCGGGACCGACACCGCCGGGTTACCCACGATGTTGGACGGGATCGTCAACACGCCGTTGTTCTCCGGGCCGACGGGTCGGCCGGCAACCTGCTGGTTGAGGGTGACGTCAGCCCCGAAGGCCACGTCGGGGTTCGTCGCGGCGATCACGAAGTCGACCTGCTCGAAGATCTCGGCCATCGTCTCGTTCAAGGCAATCCGGGCGTTCTCGACGTTCGCCATGAGTTCGAGGCTGCACTGCTCGTCGGCAAGGTAGAGCCCGAAGGCCATCTCGAGGGTGAGATCGTCTTTGCAGTCGGGCCAACGATCACCCAACTCCCGGCGGAGTTGGACGAGGTTGGAGACAGCCCACTCGTAGCCCACCCCCGGCACACGGACCGGCAGATCGACCCGGACGAGTCCGGCATCGCGAATCAGCGCCTCGGCGCCCGCGACCACGGCGCGCTCGACCTCAGGGCTGACCGTGGCAACCCCGAGGTCCGCGACAACAGCGACCCGCATGCCCCGGAGGTCGAAGGTTCCGAGTTCGTCTTCCCACTGCTCGCGCTTGGGAATCGAGTA
>JAKOVA010000265.1 GCA_029782335.1 Actinomycetes bacterium
TCGGACGCTGCGGCGTCGCTCGTCGCGGGCGCTTCCACGCGAGGCAGCGGCCGCGCAACGGGCGTGACGCCGCCTGAGACGGGGGGAATGAGCGCCATCAGAACTTCCCGATCTCGAGCGCTTGGCGGTAGGCGTCACGGGCACGCTCGAACACCGTCACGTTCGCCGAGTAGGCCCGCTGGGCGATGATCAGGTTGGTCATCTGCTCGGACAGGTCGACGTTCGCCCGTCGGACCAGGCCGTTCTCGTCGGCGAGCGGGTTGTTGGGGTCGAAGACCAGCACGCCGTCGCCGTCGGACTGTTGGATCGAGCCGACCCGGACTCCCCCACCGATGCCGCCGCTGCCGAACGACCCCGGCACCGCGTTCGCGAAGACGTACTGGCTCTGGAACGCTCGCTCGCTCGTGCGAACAACGTCGTTCATGTTCGCGACGTTGTGTGCAATGGCGTCGATCCAGGTCTTCATCGTGGAGACACCGGACGCGGGGATCCCGAGTGAGGAGAAGGGGGACGGCACCGTTACTCCTCTCAGCCCACGATCACGGTTCGCAACAGGCGGAACTTGGCGTTGACCGCCTCGACGAGCAGTTGCTGGCGCAGCTCCGTGTCGGAGAGGCCCATCAGCTCCTGGTCGATCTGCACGTTGTTGCCGTTGGGCAGCGCGGCGGCCGTGCTTCGGGTGACCGACGGGCGAACCGAGCTGAGATCACCGCGCTCGAGGGCGTTGGACAGCTGATCCTCGAACGCCACCCGGTTCGCCTTGTAGCCGGGGGTCTCCATGTTCGCGACGGCATCGGCAGACGCCTCGCGCCGCAGGTTCAGGCCGTTTAGGCCGACACGGAGCGCGTCGATGGTGATGTCGCCGATCATCGGAGCGACTCGTTGTGCGAGCGGGTCGCCGTACGCGAACCCGCGAGGGATCGGATGTTGTCCACGTCGACTCCACGTCAGCGTGCCGTCGCCGATCCGTGGCGAGTGGCGAGCGATCCATTGCTCTCACCACTCAATCGGCCGTACTCCCGCCAAGTTGAGTCTCCACGGAACACCCCACCCGAACTTTGGGCTCTCCGTCCCGAATCCGGGACCCTCGACCCAAAGTTCCGGAGGGAAGGAGGGAGGGTGATCAGGCGGTGATGTCGAGGGTGGCCGGGGTCGGCGCCTGGAGGCGGCCACGGCGACGGGCATCCCCCGCCGCGCGCAGCTGCTCACGCACCTCCGCGAGCGACTCGCTCAACTGCGCCTGCGCCACTTCGAGATGCGCGAGCATCGTGTGGGCACGCGCCGCGAGATGCTGCGGCAACGGCCCCGACGGTCGACGAAGCGCCGCCGCACCATCGCCGAGCGGATCGGTCGCTGCCGCCTCGAGCGACTCGAAGAAGCGCTCCCAGTCCTCAGCCGAGTCGTTCACGCGGCACCTTCCGCGATCTCGTTCCATGCGCCGCGCCACGCCTCGACGAGGGGCTCCACGACCTGCCGGCAGGCGGCAACCTTGCGGGGGTCCTTGGCGATGTTCGCGGCGACGAGCTCGCGGTGCAGGTACTCGTAGATCGTCGAGAGGGCGGAAGCGCCACTCCAGGCGTTGCGATCGAGGGACAGATCGAGGCCCTCCACGATCCGCTGCGCATGGATCAGCGCGTCGTGTGCAGCACCGTGCTGAGCACTGCGGATCGCGAGCGTCGCGTCGTCGAGGTCGCGCAGCAGCCGCTCGTAGAGCAGCACGAGGGAACGCTCCGGCGATGCCGTGGAACCGTGATCTCGGTATCTCGCCCGGGCGCTGTCAATGCGTGAGGCGGTAGTGGTGCCGGGCTGGGCGAGGGTCATCTGGTGGGAGTCCGATCCTGCTTCGGTCGTCACTTCGACTGGTTGGCGTACAAGGAGCTGAGCTGGCCGGCGAGCCACTCGCTCTGGCTCTTCATCTGGCCGAGTGCCACTTCGAGCGCCGCGTACTGCTTCTTCAGCGTCTCCTGACGCAACGCGAGGCGGCGGTCGTAGCTGTCGATCGAGCGCGTCAGCGCGTCGATCCTGCCCTGTCGGGCCGTCGTCGCTACCGACAGGTACCCGTCGTCGTCGGTCGCGAACTTGATCGCCGAGGCGAGCCGTTGCGCGAGGCCGGGCTCGTAGGTGACCGCGCCGACCGCTCCGCTGGCGCCCGTCTCGATGGTGACGGTCAGCCCGCCCAGCCGAGGATCGGCGGCCGGTACCGTCAGCGACGTTCCGTCGCCGTAAGCGGTCACGCCGTCGATCGTGCCGATGGAGTCGACCCCCGCTGCGGGCACCCACGTGCCGCTCCCGTCCCAGTCGACCTCGAAGCTGCCCTTGAGACCCGCGACTCGCGCGGTGAAACGCAGCTCACCCGAGTCCTCGGTGGCGTCGATGCCCAGTCCTGCCGTGTCGATCGCGCTCTGAATCCCGGCCCGTACCGCCGCCAGGTCGTCGGAGACCCCGACCTCGTAGCTCGCGACCTTGTCGCCCAGCCGCACCTTGAGCGTGGCCGGCAGTGCCGGCAGCCCGCCGCCGTAGCCGCTTTGGGTCGCCGTCGCCGCAGGGGAATCCACGGTCACCGCGTAGGTCCCGGCTGCGACGCGGTCGCCGGCGAACGCGAACTGAACCGAACCGGTTGACGTTGCGCCCTGGGTGAAGAGCCGCTCGACGGCGGCTGGGTCCTTTTCGTACGCGGCGAGGAAGGTCGACTTGTCGAAGACCGCCTGCCCGTTTCGATCCACCGAGATGCCCGCGAGGCCCGGAGCGACGAGCGCGGACTGGTTCACCGGACCGGTGATCGCTGCGCTGAGCGCCGCGGTCAGCCGACGCGCCGCCGACTCGCCGTTGAGGGAGGCCGCGGTCTTGGTCGCCGGATCGTAGGCGGTGCGGGTCTTCACCTCACCGATCGCGGCGTTCAACGCGTCGACGAGCGCCTTCACTTTCGTTGCGAGGCCCTCGCCGTCTGCGGCGATGTCGACGGTGACGGGCGAGGCCGAGACGCTCTTGACGGTCACCGCGACCCCAGGGAGCACCTCGGCGAAGCGGTTCGACGATGACGTGATGTCGTAGGCGCCGGGGCCGGAGCCGACCGTGATGCGTGCGTCGGTTCCGCTGGTGGCGACGAGCATCGATCCGGCAACCGGGTCGATGCCCGAGTCGAGGGTGAACGCGGACGCGGCGCCGGTGGAGTTCGCGGCGAGCTGCAACCGGTACCCGCTCCCGGTGTTCACGATCGCCGCACGAATCCCGATCCCCGCCGCGTTGATCGCATCGGAGACCTCCTGGAGGGTTCCCGAACCGACTGACACGCTGACCGACTCACCGCCGATGGTGAAGTCGAGGGTCCCGCCGGAGGCGATGACCGTGTCGGTTGCTGCGATCGAGTTGCCCGTGACCAGCGCGTGGGCGGTGGCGGTTGCGGCGACCGTGAAGCTGAGGGTTCCAACCGACGCGCCGGCGGCTGCCGACGCGACCGCGACCGCATCGTTGGTCGAAGTGGAGGTCCGGAGCGTCCATCCTGACGGCCGCTGCAGGGCCGCCGCGGCGGTGCTGACCGCGGCGAGTTTCGTCGTGATGGCGTTGATCGAGTCGATGGCGCTCTGCTGCGCCTTGCGGCGGACGTCCATCGCGTCTCGCGGTTGACGCTCGATCGCCATGAGGTTGTTGATCAGGGTGGAGGTGTCCAGCCCGCTGATCAGGCCGTCGACCGAAGAGGAGGATGTCGCCATCGGTTGTCCTCGTTCCTTCCGGTCGTCGGTTTGGTTGAGATCGAATGTGGGGGTGACGGCGGAACCGGCCCGGGGGTTTCCCCGGGCCGGTCAGTCCGTCGTCTGGTTCCTGTCCGGACCGGTCAGCACGACGCCGATCCGGTCAGGAGCTGTCCGGCGGGCCGGATCAGCCGGCGATGAGCCGCAGGATGGATTGCGGGACGTTGTTCGCCTGGGCCAGCATCGCGGTACCTGCCTGCTGCAGGATCTGCTGGCGGGTGAAGTTGGTCATCTCGGCGGCCATGTCGGTGTCACGGATCCGGGATTCCGACGCCGACAGGTTCTCCGTCGCAACCTGGAGATTGGCGATCGTCGACTCGAAGCGGTTCTGGACGGCACCGAGGTTGCCTCGGGTGGTCGAGACCGTCGAGATGGCGGTGTCGAGCAGGGTGATCGCCCCCGCAGCATCGCTCGAGATGTCGATCGCGTTGACGCCCAGGCCCGTCGTGTCGACCGAAGCGAGGGTCACCGAGATGGTGTCGCCGTTGTTGGCGCCCACCTGGAACACACCGCCCGTGCCCGAAGCCGCCGTCACCGAACCGGTGAGGGCCAACTCCCCCAGCGGCGTACCTGCGCCGTCGGTCAGGGTGAAAGTGTGGGTGTTGGCGAGCGACGCCTTGATGCTGAGCGCGAAGCCTGCGCCGACGGTCTGGCTCTCGACGGTGACCTTCTCGGCCTCTGCCTCCGTGTAGCCACCGCCGGTCATCGCCGCCCGGATCGATGCCTGCATGTGGGAGGCGAGCTGTGCACCCGAGTAGGTGCCGGCAGCAAGGTTCACCGTGACGGCGCCGCCGCCATCGACGTTGATCTGGAACGCGTCACCCGCGGTGACGGTGTAGTTCGCGGCGGCGTTGAAGCCGGTGGTGACCGCGTCCTTGATGCCGAAGTTGCCATCGAGGAGCTTCATCTGACCGAACTTGGTCGACGAGGTGATGCGGTCGATCTCCGCCTTGAGCTGGACGACCTCGGCCTGCGCGGCGTTCCGGGCAGCGGAGTCGTTGGTCGCCGTGTTGGCGGCCTGCACGGCGAGATCACGCATGCGGTTCAGCATGGTCTGGACCTCGTTGAGCGCACCTTCAGCCGTCTGGACGACCGAGATACCGTCCTGAGCATTGCGGCTCGCCTGCTTGAGACCCGAGATCTGGGCACGCAGGCCCTGGCTGATGACGAGACCGGCGGCGTCATCGGCCGCACGGTTGATCCGGTAGCCAGACGACAGCTTCTCGAGGCTCTTGCCGAGCGCCCCGGTCGTTGACGACAGGTTCCGGTAGGCGTTGAACGCCATGATGTTCTGGTTGATGCGCATTCGGTGCGTCCTCCGTGATCGTGCTGAATGCAGTTCGGCCACCGTCCTGGCGACCGGCCGCCCACGAGGACGACGCTGCTGTTATCGGAGCGCCGTGGACACAGTTGAGGCTTCGAGGACAAATGGGCCGAACGCCCCACTGCCCAGATCACGCCGCGGTCGCCGTAGGGGCTGAAAAGTCCGGTGACACTCAGATCGGCACGCCAACGGCCGAACAGAGGGATGTATGTCACCCGAACGCGACCAGGTCGAAGCAGCCCTCGCACAGCTCTCACGCGTGTTGTGGCAGCAACGTGACCTCATCGAGGTCCTCGAGTACCGCCTCGAGGTGCAGCAACTCCTGATGATCGCCGGGCGATCCGACCGACTCTCCATCGCGGTCGGTGAGGTCGAAGGAGCGCTCGACGCCATTCGTACCGTCGAAGAGACACGGCTCCGCGTCGTCGCCGAGGCGGCGACCGCGTTGGGGCTCCCCCCCACCGCGACGCTCACCCAGATCCGCACGGCAGCTCCCGAACCGTGGGACTTCGTCCTCGGCGACCACCACAGCGCCTTCCTTCGTCTCGTCGCCTCGACCGAGGAGTTGTCGGCCCGCTCACGGGAGCTCGCCCAGAAGGGACTCGGCGAGACCCGCGCTGCGTTCTCCCATCTCAACGGCGCTCCGACCAAGACGTACGGACGTCACGGTGACCACAGCTCGCTTTCCCTGCCGCCGACGCTCGTGGATCGGCAGTTCTGATGGGCGATTTCTCCGCGATCAACACCGCGCTGACGGGCCTGCTGGCTCATCGGCGGGCGCTCGAGGTCATCAGCCACAACATCGCGAACGCGCAGACCGAGGGATTCACCCGGCGACGCGCCGAGTTGCGGCCCATCGGAGCGGCCCCCGCCGCGAGCGTGTGGGCGACCTCTGATTCCTCACGCATCGCGGGCGTCGAGGTTTCCGGTGTGACCCGGATGCGCGAGGAGCTGCTCGACCAGCAGGTCCGGCGGGAGATGGGAGCCGACGCGAACGCGGCGCGAACCCGCGACATCCTCAGCAGCATCGAGCAGCTCATGCCCGAGCCGTCCGACGACGGAATCGCCGCGAAGCTGGCCTCGTTCTGGGGTGCGTGGGACGACGCCGCGGCGCTTCCCAACGACATCCCAACCCGCCAGGCGCTGCTGCAGAACGCCGACAACCTGGCCACGACCTTCAATCGGCTCGCTGCTTCGATGACCGGGCTCCGAAGCCAACTTGGCGCCACGCTCTCGACCACGGTCGCACAGGTCAACGCGGACGCCGCCCGCATCGCCGAGCTGAACGCCGCGATCGCCGCTGCAACAGTCGCTTCCGGAGACGCCGCCGACCTCCAAGATCAGCGCGATCTGCTCGTTGACCGCCTGGTTCGCAACACGGGAGCGACGACCCGTCCGGCGGAGAGCGGCACGGTGGACGTCTTCCTCGGCGGATCGACGCTCGTACGAGGCGCCCGCGCGGAGGCGCTCGAGGTCGTCACGGGTGGACCCCTCGACCCGCCGCTGGATTCGATGGGGCTGAACCGGATGGAGTTGCGCTGGAAGCTCGACGGCTACCCCGTCGCAAGTCTCGGCGGGGACGGCGCAGCGTTGCTCTCGGGAATCAACGAGGTCGTGCCCGACTACCTCCACGGTCTCGACTCGATCGCGGCAACGGTCGTGGGACAGGTGAACGCCGCTCATCTCGGCGGTCACGGCCTCGACCTGGTCAACGACGTCAACCTGAACTTCTTCGATCCCGCCGGGGTCACCGCATCGGGGATCAAGCTCTCCGCGGACGTCGCCGGCCAGCCCAGCCGGGTTGCGCTCGCCTCTGGAAGCGGTGGCGAGCTCGACGCGACGCTCGCCCATCAGATCGCCGCGTTCGGTGATTCGGGAACCGGGCCCGACGCACTGCACCGGTCATTCGTCAGCAAGCTCGCGATCGACGTCAGCGTCGCCACGAACCGCGCCGACGTGCAGTCGAAGATCACCCAGCGCTCGACCTCGGAGCGCGAGGCCGCTGTCGGGGTCAGCCTCGACGAGGAGCTGACGAACATGATCGCCACACAACACGCCTTCGAGGCGTCGTCGCGGGTCCTGACCGCCGTGGACGAGATGCTCGACGTGCTGATCAACCGGACCGGGACGGTGGGTCGATGACCTCCCGCGTCACCACCAACAGCACGTCGATGTTGATGCTGCGCGACATCGCCGACGCGCAACGCTCCCTGACAACGATCCAGGGTCAGATGGCGACGAACAAGCGGATTCAGATTGCATCGGACGACCCGCACGCATCGCTGATCAGCATCGGCAACCG
>JAKOVA010000282.1 GCA_029782335.1 Actinomycetes bacterium
GGTGTAGGTCGCCTCGACGAGCAGTACGCGCTGTGCGCCGGCGCTGTAAGCGAGGTCGTCGCCAAAGAGCACGATCTCGATGGTGGCCGCCGGCGTGACGACGACCGCATCCCGGTTGTTGACGACGTTGCCATCTGGCGTGAGCAGCGACCAGGTTACCGTGTCCGGCACAACGCTGTCGCCGTTCTCGTCCGCGAACGATGCCGTCACAACCAATGTGGACCGGTCGTTCGCGGACACATTCAGTCTCGTGGGCATCAGATTTCCTCCTCCACGTCAAAGGCACGCTCAGGCTGGCGGGCCGCAACGTCCGTTAGCCGGGGCGCGCGAGCAGATACGGCCATCCCCGGCATACGCGCTGAGAAGCACACCGTGGCGGGAACCCGGAAACGGGACCGTCCGGGCACCGGTACGCCTGTGACGATACCGGCTGCGATCAGCTTATGCGTCTGCGCAAGCAGCGGCCGTCCGGGCCCCGGGGCGGCGGTCGCGAGTGGCATCGCGACCAGCTCATGCGTCTGCACAAGCGGCGGGCGGCCGGGCCCCGGGGCGGCGGTCGCGAGTGGCATCGCGACCAGCTCATGCGTCTGCACAAGCAGCGGGCGGCCGGGCCCCGGGGCGGCGGTCGCGAGTGGCATCGCGACCAGCTCATGGACCTGGTCGAGGATCGGGTTGCCTGGAAGCGGCGCGCCAAGCATGAGACTACCGGTCCCCAGCGCGTGCGCCTGGCTGATGCCAGCTGTCCCCAGCTCCGGCGGCCCGGTGGCGACGTCATCCCCGGCGAGCTCGTGCGTCTGCGAGAGCACAGTCGCCTCGACGACCGGCGCGTCGAGCGCGACACTTGCCGCAGCGAGCTCGTGGGTCTGCGCGAGACCCGGGCTGGGCAGCACCGGCGCGCCGCTAGTGGGCCCGGCTGCCGTCAGCACGTGAGTCTGCTCGACGGCAGCAGCGGCCAGCTCCGGCGGCCCGGCGGTGACGCCATTTCCGGCGAGCTCGTGCGTCTGGCTGACACCCGGCGCGCTCAGCACCGGCGCGGCAGTGGCGACGTCATCCCCGGCGAGCTCGTGCGTCTGCGAGAGAGCCGCCGGCTCGACGACCGGCGCGCCGAGCACCAGGTTGTCCGCCGTGAGCGCCGCTACACTGCCGAGCGACGGGGTGCCGAGCACCGGCCCGCCCAGCAGGACCCCCTCAGCTCCCAGCTCGTGCGTCTGCGAGAGCGCCGGGGCGGCGAGCGACGGCGGCAGCGCTGCCGCGTCGTCAACCGTCAGGGCGTGCGATTGCCCGATGGCCGGCGCGCTCAGGGTAGGGGCATTTGCTGCAACCCCGGTCGCGGTGAGGGCGTGGACCTGTCCCATCGCCGGACTGTCGAGTGAAGGCGCAGCGGCTGTCAGGCTGCTCGCCGCGAGCTCGTGCGTCTGCGAGAGCGCCGGCGCGCTGGCGGTTGGTGCGCTTGCTGCCAGGTCCACACCGTCAAGCGCGTGGGCTTGTGACAGTGCCGGGGTGCCGGTGGTTGGCGCGCCGGCGGTGATGCCGTCTCCGACGAGTGCATGGTTTTGCGACAGCGCCGGACTGGCCAGCGCCGGCGCGCCGAGCAGGATGTCCGCTGCGCTGAGGTCCACGACCTGCCCGGGATAGGCGGCAAGGTCATTGTAGACCGCGACGTCGTCGATGTAGAAGGCGTCGCCGGGGTCGTCAATGCCGAACCCCATGTACATGCTGTCAAACGTGCCCGGCGTGGAGCCGGGGATCTCGACCGTCGCGTAGGCCACCCCGTCGACCATCCAGTCGAGCGTGTACGTGGAGCCGGAGATGTCCACCTTGACGACGATCTCGTACCACTGCCCGGCACTGATGACCGGCCCCACCGAGATATAGTCGTCGTCCTGCTCGAACCACGCCGCGAGGTGCCCACCCGCCGCGTCGTAGCGGATGATTACCTTCTGGAAGACGTCGGTATCGTACTCGTACTCGTACCACCACACGTACTCGTCGACGGTCGGCAGGCTGTCAAAGCGCAGGTGGAAGCGCACGACCACCTTATCGCTGACACCCGGCATCACCTGCTCGACGAGCGCCGCGTCGTCAGTCAGCGCAAACAGCAGCGAGTGCGTCGGGCTCACGGCCTGCGCCGTCGTCACCGTTACGTTCCAGACGTCCGCCCACTTGTCGAGCGGCGCAGCCTCTTCGACGTCGGTCTCGAACACGGGTGCAGGCGGCATCGAGTTGCTCCCGGCTAGACGCTAGACCGCGTCTGGGATGCCGATCGTGAAGGCGGCCAGGTTGAACGGGTTACCGCTCGTCACCACTTGCGGGTTTGAGAGGTCGTTGGCGGCCAGCAGCCCCGTGTTCGACACGAGCGCGTAGCGCGGGGCCGGGCCCGTATCAGTGACGGTTCCCCCGGTGATGGCGTCAACCG
>JAKOVA010000286.1 GCA_029782335.1 Actinomycetes bacterium
GCGCTCCGCGAGCGCCAGTACTCGGCGGTGATGGCTGCGACCGGCCTGCTCTATCTGGCGATCCTCACCGGGTTCAGTACCGACCTCGTTGCCCGCGCGCTGCTCGCGGCCTGAGAAGACTCATCACGGAGCTGGGCTCCGACGCGTCGGGGTGCGCCACTGGCACAATGTCGCGGTCCGCGATCGGGTTCCCCGCCGGCGAAGGGTTTCGTGATGCCCCGTGCAATCTGGAGCGGCTCGATCTCCTTCGGGCTCGTGAACATCCCGGTCAGGCTCTATCCGGCGATCTCCGAGAAGACCGTCCGCTTCAACCAACTCGATCGTCGCAACGGCGCCCGGATCAAGATGCGCCGCACCAACGCCGAGACCGGCGAGGAGGTCGAGTGGGGCGACATCGTCAAGGGCTACGAGGTCTCCAAAGGCCGATACGTCACGGTCAGCGACGACGAGCTCGCTGCGTTCACTCCTGAGATCACCCACACCATCGACTTGGAGTGTTTCGTCGATCTCGACGAGATCGATCCGATCTACTTCGACGGTGGCTACCACGTCGCGCCGGTGAACGCTGCGAAGCCCTACGCCCTGCTCGTCGAGGCGATGGAAGCCGCGAACAAGGTCGCGATCGCGAAGTTCGTCATGCGCTCCAAGCAGTACCTCGCCGCCCTCCGCCCGAGAGACGGGGCGCTGCTGTTGTCGATGATGGTCTACGCCGATGAGCTGAACAGCACCGAGGAGATCAGCGAGTTCGATTCGTTGAGTTCGGTGCGTGCAGACGCACGCGAGGTGGCGATGGCGCAACAGCTGATCGATTCGCTCTCCGAGCCGTTCGATCCCGAACTCTTCCACGACGACTACCGGGAGAAGGTGCTCGATCTGATCGACCGGAAGGCGGCAGGCGAGGTCGTGTCGCTCGATGTCACCCCCGCGCCCTCGGCGGAGAAGGTCGTCGACTTGATGGCGGCACTCGAGGCGTCGGTCGCAGCAGCGAAACAGGCCCGGGCTCGTCACCCGACCGCCGCCGGCGCCGACGATGTGCCGTCGAGCGCCGTCGAGGTCACGGATGATGACGGCGACGCGGGCGCTGCGACGCCGGCGGCGAAACGACCGGCGGCGAAGCGCAAGTCGGCCTGACCGAGGTCGAGGGGATGGGCGACGCGCAGGTCACCGTCGGTGGTCGCACTCTGACGCTCACGAATCTCGACAAGGTGCTGTACCCGGCGGTTGGTTTCACGAAGGCCGAGGTCGTCGAGTACTACGCCCGGATCGCGCCGGTGCTGCTGGAGCACTGCGCGGGACGGTGCGTGACGTTTCGCCGATTCCCCGACGGGGTGGAGACGGCCGGGTTCTTCGAGAAGCGCTGCCCGAAGCATCGTCCCGGCTGGATCGAGGTGTCGATCGGGCCCGGTGACCGCAACGGCGAGGTTGCGTACTGTCGGCTCGAGGAGCCCGCGGCGTTGGTGTGGGCGGCGAATCTCGCTGCGCTCGAGTTGCACACGCCGATGGCGCTGGCGGCGGACCTGGAGTCGCCGACCATGGTGGTGTTCGACCTCGACCCGGGACCACGGACCGACATCGCCGACTGCGCGCGGGTGGCGCTGGAGCTCCGTGAGGTGGTGGGCTCGCTCGGCCTCGAGCTCTTTGCCAAGACGTCAGGTTCCAAGGGCATGCAGGTGTATCTGCCACTCAACACTCCCCACACCCATCAGCACGCCGCTGACTTTGCCCTCGCCGCCGCACAGGTGTTGGAACGACGAGATCCCCGGCGCATCACGACGGTGATGGCGAAGGCCGAGCGGACGGGGCGGGTGTTCATCGACTGGAGTCAGAACAGCCGTCACAAGACCACGATCTGCGCGTACTCGTTGCGGGCCCGACCCACCCCGACCGTCTCGACGCCGGTGAACTGGGACGAGGTCGCGGATGCTGCGGGCGGGATGCCGCTGTCGTTCACCGCTTCGGAGGTGGTGGGCCGAGTCGAAGCACTGGGCGATCTGTTCGCCCCGACGTTGTCGCTCCTGCAAACCCTGCCGGGATGAGCGCGTCGCCCATCCCGGCGACGGAACTCACTCGGCGGGGGCGTTTCGCTCCGCTTTCGCGATCAGCTCCTCGACGGTGCTGTTGAGCTTCGCCCCCGAGGGCCACCCGACGTAGTGGGTGGCGAAGATCACGATGTCGCGAAGCTCATCGGCGGTGAGTTCGTCGAGACGCAGCGCCGTGTCCAACTGGAGCTCGGCGACGTCGAAAAGCCCGCTGCCGATGACGAGCCCGATGAGCAGGATGCGACGCTCACGTTGTGTGAGTCCGGGCCTCGTCCAGACCTCGGCGAAGAGATGCTCGACGGTCATCGAGAAGAAGTCACCCGGGCCGTCGCCCACCTCCCACCCGTACACCTTCGCCATGGTTTCGAGGCCCACTCGCCGCCGGTCGGACGGCTCGCTGGTCGGGTCGGTCATGTCGGCTCCCCGTGGTCGGTCGCGCTCGGGTCGTCGTGGGGCACGCCGAGGTTGGTCGCGAAATGGTCGAGTGCCAGCCGCCCGATCGGCAGGTCGACGCCGAGTTGGTCGCCGAGCGCGAGCGCGAGGCGCAGATCCTTCTCCCCGAGCGTTCTGGTGTGGGTCATGATCGGGAACCAGAACTCGTCCGGGGTGATCGGCGCCGTCGTGTCCCGGACGAGAATCGCGCCGGGGCCGCCGGTGATCGCGTCGGTGTGCTTCACGACGCGTGCCAGGTCGCGGGCGGCAATTCCGGCTGCTTCCGCGAGCCGTTGCGCTTCGAGCGCCGCGGTGAACGCCGCGAAGTGCATCAGGTTCCGCGCGAGCTTCGCCTTGGTGCCGGCGCCCAACGGCCCGAAGTGCACGATGAGACCGGCCCACCGTTCGAAGGAGGGCATGCAGGCGGCGACCGCGTCGTCGTCGCCGCCGACGAGCGCTGCGAGGGTGCCATCAGCAGCGCCCATGAACCCGCCGGACACGGGTGCGTCGACGACGGCCGTTCCGTGGGCTTGGGCGACGGCGCCGAGTTCGACGGCGGTCTCGGCCCGGATCGTGGAGTGGATCGCGAACACCGTGCCGGGACGAGCGACCGGCAGCATCTCGGTCACGACCTGCCGCACCTGGTCGTCGTCGAGGACCATGATCGACACCACGTCGCTGTGCTCGGCGACCTGGGCCGGGGTGTCGACGGCGGACGCTCCCGCTGCGACGAGCGGCTCGGTCGCTTCGGGACGGACATCGCAGACCGTCAACCCGCCCTCGACGTCGGTGAGATGCAGCGCCATCGCGCCGCCCATCTGTCCGAGCCCGATGAACCCGACTCCTGCCACACACACCCCCTCGTCGTGAGTTGCCGAGCGTACCGGACCTCCTTGCGCCGTCCGTGAGCGACGCTCTGGCGGGGGAACTCGTGCGGACGAGGGGTGCTCGCGGCCCGATGTCGGCGCGGGAGTGGTGGTCAGCCGCGCAGCGAACGGTGCCAGCGCACCTGTTCGGCGACCCCGTCTTCGAGGGACGTTGACGCCTTCCATCCGAGTGCCGTCTCGATCCGCTCGGTCGAGCCCCCGGTCTTCGACGCGTCGCCGGCCTCGGCCGGACGATGGTCGAGCGGAACGGACTGGCCAACGGTTTCGCCGACGAGGTCGATGAGCTGCGCGAGCGTGCAGGAGAACGGGCCGGAGACGTTGAACACGCTGCCCGCATCCACGTCGGGGGTGACACCGGCCCGATACGTCGCATCCGCCACGTCTCCGACGTAGGTGAACGCCCGCTCCTGCGTCCCATCGCCGAAGAGGGGGAACGGCCGCTGATCGATCGCGCACTCGATGAGGCGGTGGGTTGCCATGTCGGGTCGTTGCCGTGGTCCGTAGACGGTGAAATACCGCAGCGACACGGTGGGCACACCGAAGTTGGCGGAATAGAGCACGCAGAGGTGTTCCGCAGCGAGCTTCGTGACGCCGTAGGGGCTGAACGGCTCGGGCCGATCGGTCTCCAGCGTCGGGTAGCGCTCGGCGTTGCCGTAGACCGACGAACTCGACGCATACACGAGCCGCGGAGTCCCGACCCGCTTCGCCGCTTCGAGGAGGCGCTGGGTCGCGGTGATGTTGTGCGACACGTAGGTCTGGAAGCCATCCCAGGACAGCCGAACGCCCGGCTGTCCGGCGAGGTGCCACACGACGTCCGCGCCCTCGATCAGCGGGTCGAGGTCTGCGGTTGCGAGGTCTTCCCGGACGAGGTTGATGCGGCCGGTTCCGACCGCGTCGAGGTTGCGCCGCTTCAACGCAGGGTCGTAGTAGTCGGTGAGCGCGTCGAGCACGGTCACCTCGTGGCCTTCGGCGAGAAGGCGTTCGGTGAGGGTCGAGCCGATGAACCCCGCCCCGCCGGTCACCACTGCGCGCATCACCGCTCCTGTTTCGGTCGTGTCGAGCTCGGCCGGTCCGAGGGTACCGGGCCGAGGCGGACGGGCGTCGATTCAGCGGGCGGGCAGAGCTGCGAGGCGCCGGTAGACCTCGTCGAGGCAGACCGTTGCGTTGTGCTCGGCTTCGACCTTCGCCCGCCCCCCGGCGACGAGCCGCTCGACGAGGTCGGGCTCGGTCGAGATGCGACGGAGCGCGGCGGCGATGGTCGTCGGCTGGGCCGGCTCGGCGAGCAGCCCGGTGTCGCCGTCGATGATCAGCTCCCGGACACCCGGCAGGTTCGACGCGACGACCGGGCGCCCCACCGCGAGCGCCTCGACGAGCACGTTGGGGATGCCGTCCATGAATCCGCTTTCGAGCTGCACGGACGCGAGCGCGAA
>JAKOVA010000008.1 GCA_029782335.1 Actinomycetes bacterium
GGCCGCCGGAACCGTGGCCTTGACGTGGTAGTAGTCCCAGGGCGACTTCGATTCGGAAGGCTTCTTCACCTGCATCAGGTACATGTCGTGCACGTGCAGGCCGTCGGCGCGGATCTTCCCGCCCTTGGCGAACATGTCGTTCACCGGGGTCGCCTTCATCTTCGCCATCACGGAGGCAGTATCGTCGGTGCCGCTGGCCGCCACCGCCTTCAGGTAGTGCGTCGCAGCCGAGTACATGCCCGCCTGGACCATCGTCGGCATGCGCTTCGTCTTCTCGAAGAACCGCCGCGACCAGGCGCGCGTTTCGTCGTTCAGGTCCCAGTAGAACGCCTCGGTCAGCATGATGCCTTCGGCCAGGTTCAGCCCCATGGCGTGGACGTCGGTGATGAAGGTCAGCAACGACGCGACACGCTGCTTGCCGGAGTTCGTGATCTTGAACTCGCTCGCCCCTTTGATCGCATTGATCGTGTCCGAACCGCCATTGGCCAGGGCGATCACCTTGGCCCCCGACGCCTGCGCCTGCAGAAGGAACGACGAGAAATCGGTCGTGTTCAACGGATGGCGGACGGCCCCGACGACCTTTCCGCCCGCCGCCTTCACGACATCCGAGGTCGCCTTCTCCAGGCCATGGCCGAAGGCGAAGTCGACGGTAATGAAGTACCAGGTGTCGCCACCCTGTGCGATCAGCGCCTTCCCGGTGACGTTGGAGAGTGCGTTCGCGTCGTAGACGTACTGGACGCTGTTCGGGGTGCAGGAGTCGGTCGTGACCTTGGTCGTGCTGGAGCCGCCGATCATCACGATGCGGTTCTTGTCGCGTGTCACGGCGGTGACCGCGAGGGTCACCGCGGAGTTCGTCGTGTCGAAGATCGCGCGGACGTTCTCCTTGTCGTACCACTCGCGCGCGAGGTTCGCCCCGATGTCGGCCTTGTTCTGGTGGTCGGCCGACAGCAACTGGATCGGCCGGCCGAGCACCTTGCCGCCGAAGTCGTCGATGGCCATCTGCACTGCCACCACCGACCCGTTGCCCGAGAAGTCGGAATAGACGCCGGACATGTCCGTCAGGACCCCGAGCTTGAGGGCGCCGGCCGGCGACGCGCCCGTCTGGGCGTGCGCGGCGGGCACGGCGGCCGCAATGGCCAACAACAGACTGCCGAGAAGCGAAGTCGCGCGCATTTGATCGTGTCCCCCGGATTGTTCGATGTCGGTGCCGCGCCGATGCCTCGACTCGCCGGCGCGTGGCGTCATCAGGCCATCGCCGCGATGCATCGACAACCGATTTTTTCGGTGCCGACGCATGAGTCGCGCTCATGCGTTCGGCGGTGCCTCGCGCGATCGGCAGGCCAGCGCCCGCTCACGCGAGTTCGACGCCGACCCGGCCCGCCGCCCTGCGGATGTGGGTCCGCATCGCCCGCCGCGCCGCCT
>JAKOVA010000009.1 GCA_029782335.1 Actinomycetes bacterium
TGGAGGTCGATTCCCGCAGGGACATCGTTCCGCTGTTCGCTCGGTCGGTCATATTGACCGAGCGAGGAGCGTTGGGTGTCCGAGGAAGAACTGCGCAAGGAGGCGGTGCGGCGCCGGTTGGCGGGCGACAGCCCGACCGAGATCGCCGAAGCGCTCGGGCGGACGACTCGGTGGGTACGCAAGTGGGTCGCCCGCCATGACAACGAGAGCGGCAACGACCAGTGGGCCGAGTCCCGATCCCGGGCGCCACGGTCATCGCCGACCCGGACTCCCGACGAGCTCGAAGCGCTGATCCTCGACGCCCGGTCCCGGTTGGTCGCGAACCCGAGAGCCCAGTACGGGGCCCTCGCGATCCAGTGGGAGCTGCGCCGGGTCGGTGTCGATCCGATCCCGCCAGCGCGGACCATCGAGCGGGTCCTGGCCCGGGCCGGCGTCAGCCGGCCTCGCCGCCGCCAGCCGGGCTACGTGCCCAAGGGTGTGCCGTATCCGGCACCGGTGAGCGTCGAGCCGGGCACGACCCACCAGATCGACATGATCGGGCCACGCCACCTCTTCGGCGCAGCGAAGTTCCACGCCCTGAACCTGATCGATGTCGGCTCGCACCTGGCCGGCAACGACATCGTCACCGAGCTGCGCCCGCCGCTGTTGGCCGCGTCGCTGGCGGGGATTTGGACCGAGGTCGGGGTCCCGGCGGTCGCGCAGTTCGACAACCACGCCAACTTCCGCGGTGGGATCCAGCCGGCGTGGCAGTACTTCAGCCCGATCGTCGCGACGTGCCTCGACCTCGGGGTGACGCCGAGGTTCATCCCTGTGCGCGAACCGTGGCGCAACGGGATCGTCGAGCACTTCAACGACGTGTGGGACAAGTCGTTCTTCCGGACCGAGGTCTTCACCAGCATCGATCACCTCCGCGCCGAGAACGCCGCGTTCATCGCGTTCCACAACACCCACCACCGCTACTCCGCCCACGGCGGCGCCACCCCGAACCAGATCTGGGACGGACGGCTCCACCGGCCGCTCTCGACCGCCTACCGGCCACCGACCCGGCTACCAGCCCAAGGCCGAATCGAGGTCGTCCGCTACGTGCGCTCGAACCGCCGGGTCGACCTGTTCGGCAAGCGCATCACCGTCGCCGAGGACCAGACCCACCAGTACGTCACCGCGATCATCAAGGTCCGCGCCAAGCGCGTCATCGTCGTGACCCTCGACGGCGAGATCATCCACGACGGCGAC
>JAKOVA010000023.1 GCA_029782335.1 Actinomycetes bacterium
CTGTGGCTCGCACGCATCGGAGCCGATCACGAGCTCCCCGATCTGCCCGACGACACCGAGATCCCCGACTTTCCCGATCTGGACAGCTGAGGGAACCGCCCGAGCCCGTAGCAGACAGCGGCGAACACCCCCGCTCCCGCGACGACGATGGCGCCCACCTCGAAGGGGAGGTGCAGCGCCGTCGGGACCACCGCTCCGAGCACCCATGCAACCTGGAACCGCGACTCGAATCGGGCGAAGGATCTCCCCCGGTCGGCGTCGGGAGCGCTCCGTTGCACCAAGCTGTCGAACGCCTGCTTGCCTGCGCCCGCGCCGACCGGCACCAGCAGGCTGACGATGGCGTAGGAGGCGAGCCCGCTGACGAGTGACGCCAGGATCCCGCCCGCGGCGCTGAGTGCGGTGGCACCGAGAAGGATTCGTTCCTCGCTCAGCATGCTGCGAAGCCGCGGCGCGACGGCGGCGCCGACCATCCCGCCAGCCACTCCGAACACCACCACCACACCGAAGTACCACCGCGGTGGCTCGGGAAGCGGCACCACATGAAGGCCGGGGAGGTAGCGCATGGCCTCGACGAGGTGTTGTCCCATGTTCTCGACCGCGGAGCGCTGGGCGCCGCGTAGCTCGAAGGCGAGCAGGAAGGTGACGAACCCGACCATCGCCCGGAGGACGGCCATCGCCGACGCGGCGAGGACCACCGACGCCCCCCGAAGTTCTGCCTCTTCAGCCGCTTCCGGCGGTCCCCCGGCGCGAGCCGGCGTCGGAATCCGGAGCGACGCGATCGACGCTGCGACAAACGTGGCCGCGCACCCGGCGATGACGGCCGCGGGGCCGACGAAGAACAACACCCCGCCGGGTACCGCGCCGAGGGCCCCGGCAACCCCACCCAGGAGCTGAAGCTTCGAGTTCGCTTCGATCAGTTCCCGGTCGTTGGGCACGACCGTCGGAACGACGGCGGCACGAGCGACCTGGTAGGTCTTGCCCAGGACCAGCATCACGAACGCGAGCGGGAACAACACCCAGCTGTCGTCGGCAACAGCCCAGACCATCAGCGTGGCGGTGATCGCCCGGAGCATCATCGAACCGATGACCACCGCCCGGTGTCCGCCGCGCACCCGGTCCATCGCCGGCCCGATGAGCGGGCCGACCACGGCGAAGGGTGCCATCGTCAGCACGAGGCCCAACAGCACCTTGTTGCGGCCCTCCGCGGGGTCGGTCTGGAAGAACAGCGACGTCGCGAGACCCAGCGCCAAGAGCGCCTCACCCGCAGCTCCGATCGCGTGGGTGAGGGCCAACCGGGCGAACGGTGCGTCCCAGTCGACACGACCCGCCAACTCCGAGCCGCGCGCCACGAGTCCCGGACGGGCTCCGCTCGGAGGGCTCAGGTCGACCACCGGGTCATGGTACGGACCGCGGCGGCGCCGCTCGTTCGTCCCTCCCGACCGCCGCGAGGGCCGCCGCGAGCACCTCTCGATCCGTGCGGTAGCTCAGCAGTCCCATCGCCTCTGGTGGGCCCAGCCACCGCAACTCGTCCACCTCGTCGTTCTCGCGGAACTCGCCGTCGATCACCGCCATCGTCCAGTAGTCGACCTGCTTCATTCGACCGTTGTTGCCGTAACGGACCGACGGCAGCGCTGCGAGCAGCCGACACCGCAGCCCGGTCTCCTCCTCCACCTCCCGCAGCGCCGCAGCCTCGGACGATTCGCCGGCCTCGAGGTGGCCTTTCGGGAAGGACCAGTCGCGACGCCGGCCACGGTGGATGACGGCCACGGCCAGGGTGTCGCCCTCCCAGCGCAGCAGCACGCCCCCCGCAGCGAGAACTTCACCTCCGGGACCAGTCGGTCGGCTCACCCGACGCTCCGCGCGCGTTCCTGCAACACGAGCTGGCTGTCGATGCCGGCGGTCACGGGAACCCGACGCCACGTCCGGTCGTGCAGCTCCCACGCGAGTGCGTCGTCGGCGAACTGCAGATCGAGAATCTCCTCGACGCGGCGCCGCAGTTGTTCGTCGGTGAGCTCGACGAGCACTTCGACTCGCCGATCGAGGTTGCGTGGCATGAGATCCGCGGAGCCGATCAGGCAGGTCGGCATGCCGGGGCCGGCTCCGTTCGCGAAGCGGTACACGCGGGCGTGCTCGAGATATCTCCCGACGATGCTCCGCACGGAGATGCCCTCGGAGAGTCCCTCGACACCGGGGCGGAGACAACAGATGCCACGCACGATCAAGCGGACCGACACACCATCCGCGGCGGCGTCGTACAGCTCACCGATGAGCGTCTCGTCCACGAGGCTGTTCATCTTCATGACGATCTCACCACCGTGGCGCCGCTCGTTGCGGATGAGCTGCGTCAAGCGTTCCCGGAGGTGCATCGGAGCGACGACGAGCGTCTCGTAGGTGACGTCACGGCCGAATCCGGTCAGGTAGTTGAACAGCTGGCTGGCGTCGACGCCGATGCGAGGATCCGCGGTCAGAAGGCCGAGGTCCTCGTAGGTCCGGGCGGTTCGGCTGTTGTAGTTGCCGGTACCGATGTGGCAGAAGCGTTGGACGGAGCCACCGCTGCGGCGAGCGACCAGCGTGACCTTGCAGTGGGTCTTGAGGCCGACCACGCCGTAGACGACGTGAACCCCCGCCTCCTCGAGCCGTCGTGCCCAGCCGATGTTGTTCTCCTCGTCGAAGCGAGCTTTGAGCTCGACTAGCGCCACCACCTGTTTGCCGGCTTCGGCCGCCTGGATCAGGGCGGCAACGATCGGGCTGTCACCAGAAGTCCGATACAAGGTCTGTTTGATGGCGAGGACGTCGTCGGATGCTGCCGCCTGTTCGATGAACTGCTCGACCGACGTGCTGAAACTGTCGTAGGGGTGGTGAACCAGGACGTCGCCACGGCTCAACACCGCGAACATGTCGACCGGCTCGCCCTCCTCGGCGCGCAACGACGGTTGGGTGACCGGGAGGAACTCGGGAAACACGAGATCGTCGCGATCCAGGTCGTAGAGCGCCCAGAGCCCACCGAGATCGAGGGGCCCGCGATGCACGAAGGTGTCGTCGTCGCCCAGATCGAGTTCGCGTTGCAACAGGGCGAGCACCTCGCCGTCCATCCCCGCCTCGACCTCCAGGCGGACCGCTCGACCGAACCGACGTCGCCTCACCTCCAGTTCGATCGCAGCGAGCAGGTCTGCCGCCTCCTCTTCCTCGAGGTCGAGATCTGCGTTGCGCGTCACCCGGAACGCGACGTGGTCGACGATCTCCATGCCGGGGAACAGTTCCGGGAGATGTGCGGCAATGACCTGCTCGAGGGGGACGAAGCGGCGTCCCTCGTCGACAACGACAAAGCGTGGAAAGAGCGGCGGGACTTTGATTCGGGCGAATCGGTTCGTCGCCTCACCTGGGGCCCGGGCGACGACCGCGAGGTTCAGCGACAGATTGGAGATGTACGGGAAGGGGTGGGCGGGGTCCACGGCGAGCGGGGTGAGGACCGGATAGATCTCCTCCCGGAAGCGAGCGGTGAGTGCCGACTTTGCGTCGTGATCGAGTTGGTCCCACGACGAGAACCCGATGCCGGCGGCATCGAGCGCCGGGACGATGTCGTCGAAGAAGACCTCGTCCGCTCGTTGCACCAACTCCGAGATCCGAGCGGCGATCCGCCGAAGCTGTTCGAGCGGTGACAGTCCGTCCGCGCTCGGCGCCCGGACGCCCGCATGCACCTTCTCTTTCAGACCAGCGACCCGAACCTGGACGAACTCATCGAGGTTCTGACTGAAGATTGCGAGGAACTTCGCACGCTCGAGGGTCGGCACCGTCGGATCGGCGGCCAGGGCGAGGACGCGCTCCTCGAAGTCCAGCCAGGAGAGTTCGCGGTTGGTCAGGTGCTCCGGGTCAGGCACCCGACGAAGGGTACGTCAGCGCTCGCGTCCGGGGGGCGGCGGTGGGTCGATATCGAGCTCTGGCGGGTCCCATGCCAACAAGATGTTCTCTCGCTCGGCGTCGCGCTTCACCCGCTCACGATTGCGCCGGAACTGCGGGTCGTGCGGCGGCAGCAACATCAACCGTGCCTGCATCCGGGCGTTGAACCCATCGACCACGCTGCGGTCGCCGAAGTCGCTGCGCAGTTCCCAATGGGGCGCAACCGGGCCGAGGTAGACGACCGTCACCGAGGCCTTGGGTGGTTCGTTCACCTGCGGATCAAGGTCGGACATGGTCACTCCGGGATCGGTTGCCCGACGGATACACCGTGGGCAGTTCGGGACGGGCGGCGTAGCCTACCGGGTAGCGGCTCGGGTCGTGATTCGGCGCTTCGCGTTACGACCACGGAGTGTGACGCCCGCTACACACTGAGAGATATCTCAGGGCCATTGCCGAGTTCTTACTCAGGAAGTGGAGGCTGCGATCGAGCCCACCGCAGAGCGGTGTGAGGAGGATGTGATGGAAACCATCTGGATGGCGAACGGCAATTGCGCCGACAAGGCACCCGCCCTGTTCTTCCCATCCGACGGCGTCGGCGTCGAGATCGCCAAGAAGGTGTGCGTCGACTGCCCGGTCAAGGTTCAGTGCCTTGAGTACGCGCTCGACCAACGAATCGACCACGGCGTGTGGGGCGGGACATCGGAACGCGAGCGACGCAGGATTCTCCGCGCACGGGCGGGTCGCCGACAGACCGACGTTCGCTCAGCAGCGGCACTCAGCCGCTGACGCGGCGCCTCAGGACTCGTCGGTCGAGGTTGATTCCGAAGCGCTGGCGGACTTTGCCTTCTCGTCTGCCTCGGCCGCACCTTCTTTGAGGCCCTGCTTGAATTCCCGTTGCGCGGAGCCAAGTGAGCGGGCCAACTTCGGGATCTGTGATCCCCCGAAGAGCACCAGCACCAGCGCTGCCACGATGAGCCATTCGTATCCCTGCATGCCCTGCAGACTACCGGTGCAATCTGCGGTCTCAACGTCGCAGAGGTCACCGTGATGAGCGACGACCCATTGCAGCAGAGCGCCGGAGCGGACCGCTCGGCGCAGCTCCGGGCGCAACTGCGCAGTCGGCGGCGTGGTCTCCCATGTGCCGAGGCCACCAAGGCCGCCGAGTCACTCATCGAGACGTGGGCCCGAACCATCACGACGGTCCCGGCTCACGTGGCCCTCTCGTTCGCTTCGGACGGGGAGATCGACCCGGCACCCCTCGCGGTGTGGCTCCGGGGTCAGGGGGCACTCACCTGGTATCCCGTCACACTCGGGCTCGACGCGTCGCCGCCGATGCGGTTCCGTTGCTGGGACGGCACCAGCACGCCGGTCGAGGGACGGTTCGGGATCCCGGTTCCGCCGAGTTCGACACTCCCAGACCGTGACGGAACTGAACTCGACATCGTGTGCGTGCCGCTCGTCGCGTTCGACGCACATGGTGAGCGCCTCGGGCGCGGGGCGGGCTACTACGACCGGACGTTCGCGGCGCGTTCGGCGGGAGCCTCGCCGCTGCTGGTCGGGCTCGGATACGACTTCCAGGAAGTGGATGCCCTCGATGCGGCACCGTGGGACGTGCCGCTGGACCTGGTGCTGACGCCGACTCGGGCGCTCCGAGCAGACCGCTCGGGCGTCACGCCTTCAGGCGGACGCTGAACGCTCGGCCGCGGCGGCGCGAGCCAGCGCTCGTTGACGACGGATGCGGCGCCGTTCCCGCTCGCTCAACCCGCCCCAGATTCCGAACTTCTCACCGTTCGCGAGGGCGTACTCGAGGCACTCCTCGCGAACCACGCAGCCGCGGCACACAGCTTTGGCCTCCTTCGTGGAGGCACCGCGCTCGGGGAAGAACAGATCAGGATCGACGCCGAGGCAGTTCGCTTCCATCTGCCATGACGCCTCCTCCGGTTCGTTCTGCACCATCCCCATCACGACCTCCAGTTTCCCCACCCACCGCCTCGTCCCACGTCTCGCGGTTTCGACTCGAATTACAGCCCTGTGTTTCGGAAATAATGACCGCCCTTCCCTGGAAACGCAAGGGGAAACCTTGGTCACGGCCGTCGTCGAGGCCCTGATCGGAGCCGCAACATGGGTCAGCTCTCCGCGATCCGAACCGACATCACCACCCTCAAGGTCGACGCGATCGTGAACGCGGCGAACTCCTCACTGCTCGGAGGGGGTGGCGTCGATGGGGCGATCCATGCCGCGGCGGGCCCCCAACTCCTCGACGCCTGTCGACGCCTCGGCGGGTGCCGACCGGGGGACGCGAAGGCCACCGAGGGGTTCCGACTCCCCGCGACGTGGGTGATCCACACCGTCGGGCCCGTCTGGTCGGGAGGGTCCTCGGGTGAGGCAGCGACGCTCGCCTCCTGCTACCGGCGTTCCCTCGAGGTGGCCGACGAACTCGGTGCACGGTCGGTCGCCTTCCCGGCGATCTCCACCGGCGTCTACGGGTTTCCCAAGGACGCCGCCGCCGAGATTGCGGTGGAGACCGTGCGGCGCCGGGTCGAGGACCCCGATCGAGGAGACATCGACGTCGTCCTCGTCGCCTTCAGCGCTGCCGACCTCACACGCTACGAACGACTGCTCGCAGCCTGAGGGTCACGAACTCGTCGAGCGCTCAGCTCGCACGGCCGCGGAGCATCGACCGCTTGTGCTCGATGAAGTCGACGAGCACGAAGTCCCCGAGGTTCTCCGGCGTGGTGAAGAAGGCGCGACCGCGGTTCAGCTCGGTCATTCGCTCCACGAAGCGCCGGAGCCCACGGTCTGCGTCGAGCATGAAGGTGTTGATCGTGATGCCTTCTCGGGTGCAACGGTTGACCTCACGCAGCGTCGCGTCGATGGTCTCCTGCGTGGGCGGATAGCTGAACGACGGATCGCCGAAGCGGTCGATGTGTGCGGTCGGTTCACCGTCGGTGATCATGATGATCTGCTTGGTGCCGTGCTGACGGGCCAAGATCCGGCGGGCCAGCAGAAACCCGTGTTGCATGTTCGTGCCGTAGACGAAGTCCCAGCTGACCTCCGGGAGCTGAGAGGCCTGGAGTTCGCGGGCGACCTCGCTGAAGCCGACGATGCCGAGAAAGTCCCGTGGGTACTGCATCGAGATGAGCGAATGCAGTGCCATCGCGACCTTCTTCGCGGGCAGGAAGTTCTCGCGCATCGGCATCGACAACGACAGGTCGAGCATCAGCACGGTGGCCGAGCGAACCTGCTGCTCGGTCTGTTCGATCTCGAAATCCGACGCGTCGAGCCGCAGCGGGCCGCCGGCACCTTCTGAAGCGCGCCGGCGGATCGCGTTCCGCACCGTGGTGCCGATGTCCAGATTGAACGGATCACCCCATTCGTAGGGCTTCGTCTCGAAGCTGCGCTCGTGGCCGACGCCCAACCGGGCGATGCGGTGACCGCCGGTCAGGTCCTTGTCGAGGCGGCGGAACAGCTCGGAGAGCGCGTTGCGGCCCAGCTTGCGGATGCCCGCCGGGGTCAGCTCCAGACGCCCCTCTCGATGTTCGATGAGACCCTGGTCCTCGAGCATCTTGGTGAGCTCCGCGAGGCGATCCAAGGAGTCCGCTGCGTCATCACCGAGGAGCTGACGGGCACGGTCGACGTCGACCTCGGCGAGCGCCGCCGGGTTCGTCGCACCGCGCAACAGATTCTCGAGCTGGTCGAGATCACCGAGTTCTCCCATGAGCTGGGTGGCTTCGGCCAGGTCGAGCGGATCGACCCCGGAGAACTCGTAGCGCTGCGTCCATCCGGCGTCGGGGAACAGGTTTCGCAGGTGGTCGGAGAGTTGATCCATCTGCCAACGCAGGTCGAGATCCTCGAGCAGCTGATCCGACAACGCCTGGAGCTGCGCCCGCTGCTCGGGGGTCATCGAGTTCATGAGCGACTGCAGGGCCGCCATCCGTTGCGCCATGACTTCGAGGAGCTCGTCGAGGCTCTCCGGCGATTCGGGGAACATGTCGCCGAATCGCTCCATGAAGCCGTCGAAGTCAGGAGTTTCGCCGGCGGCTCGCTGCTCGAGCATGCGATTCAGCTCGGCGAGCATGTCCTTCATCCGAGCGAGATCCTCGGCGGTCAGGTCGTTCATGGCGCCGACCATCTGCTCGAAGTGGCTCTTCATCACCTGACTGCGCAGTCGCTCCATCAGCTCCGCGAACCGCTCCGCAGCCTCCTGGGACGCAAAGTCGTAGCGCTCCAGCGAACGGACCTGCCCTGCGAGGTCCGGCGGGAGCATGTCGAGCTGGAGGTGGCGTTCGGCCGCCGCCGCCTCGGTGAGCTCCGCGCGACGCTCGTCGGCGGCGCTGCGGGCTTCGTCGACCATTTCGTCGATCGCTTCCCGCTCGGCGTCGACGACCTCGCGGAGCTCCCGAGCGATGTCGTCGTAGACGCCACCGAGGTCGTAACGGTCGAGCCGCTCCTGTCGTTGTCGCCGGAGCTCCTCGAGCATCTCGCGGAGGCCCTGGACGCGTTCACCGTTGCGGTCGTCGAAGCCCCGCTGCAGCATCCGCCGCAGCGCAGCGTTGAGGTCCCCGTGGTAGAGGAGCTCGTCGGTCAGCCGTTCGAGAACGTCGAACGCGTCGAGTTCGAACCCGCGTTGGGTGCCGTCCCAGGGGGAGTAACGGAACCGCGGCGCCACGGGGTCACCCCCGAGCCCGGTACTGGGAACGCGCCCCGACGGCGTCCTTGTTGAGTCGTTTGGACAGGTGCAGGCCTTCGAGAATCAGTTCGACGGCGGAGGCGACCCGACCGGGGGAGCTCGGCTCACCGACGAGCTTCGTGACGACCTGTGCGAGCGCCGGCATGGACTCACAGAGCCCGACGTACGCCGCGGCCGGGACGTCCTCGCCGCATTCGACCGGTTGGCGACCGTCAAAGGACTCGACGATTCCCAGCAGTGACTCCGGTGGAACCACCTCACGGAAGACGTTGAGGACCGCGGAGCGGAGCAGGTGATCGAGGATCTGCCCCTCGCGTCCGTCCTCGAGGGCCTCGATCTCCACCTTGCCGGCGGTGGAAGCGGCGAGCGCTTCGAGGTCGCTGACGCGGGGCACCACCTCGCGTTCGCCCGCTCGCAGGGCCCGACGCATCGCGTTCGCGACCATCGTCTCCTGGTTCGAGACCGACAACCGAACCGACACGCCTGAGCGCTGGTTGATGTGGGCGCTGGCCCTCGCGAGGTGCGACATGGTGGCGATGATCCGCGTCATCGCCGCCGGCACGACCACGTCGATTCCTTCGCCGGTCGGCAGGGACGCCTCCTGTTCGATGATCGCCACCTCGGTGTCGACCTCGAGCGGGTAGTGCGTGCGGATCTGGCTCCCGAAGCGATCTTTCAACGGGGTGATGAGACGCCCGCGGTTCGTGTAGTCCTCGGGGTTCGCCGAGGCCACGAGCAGGATGTCGAGCGGGAGTTGGATCTTGTAGCCGCGCACCTGGACGTCTCGCTCCTCGAGCACGTTCAGGAGGCCGACCTGGATTCGTTCCGCGAGATCCGGCAGCTCGTTGATGGCGAAGATCCCGCGGTTGGTTCTCGGAACCAGGCCGTAGTGCAGCGTGAGTTCGTCGGAGAGGTAACGACCCTCCGCCACCTTGATGGGATCGACCTCCCCGATCAGATCCGCGATCGAGGTATCGGGCGTGGCCAACTTCTCGCCGAACCGGGCCGAGCGGTGCACCCACTCGATGCGCGTGTCGTCGCCGAGTTCCGCGACGAGCTCGCGGGCGTAGCGCGAGACCGGATGGAACGGGTCGTCGTTGATCTCGGAACCGGCGACGATCGGCGTCCACTCATCGAGGAGGTCGACCAGGCCGCGGATCATCCGGGTCTTCGCCTGGCCTCGTTCGCCGAGGAAGATGATGTCGTGGCCTGCGAGGAGGGCGTTCTCGAGTTGCGGGAGGACCGTCGACTCGTAGCCGAGCACACGGGGGAAGAGTGGTTCGCCGGCGATGATGCGGCGCACCGCGTTCGCCCGAAGTTCCGCTTTGACCGAACGCGAGACCCAACCTGATGCCCGCAGCTCGCCGATGGTCGTCACATTCGACATGGTCGGAGGCTACCGCTCTGCACTTCGAGCCGGTCCGGGTTGACCCCACCACAGCAGGCGCCGGAGCGCCGATAACGTCGAGCGCCGATGTCCACCGATCGCTTCGAGGGGAAGGCGTTACCCGACCGGTGGCGTGCAGCGGTCGCGGACGACCACCTACGACGCGACTACCAGGACCCCGAGTTCGACGACGGGGCTTGGACCGAGATCACGGTCCCGGGCCATTGGCAGCGCAACCCGGCGTTTGCCGACGAGCAGGGTCCGCTGCTGTACCGACTCGGCTGGACGAGCGAACCGCTCGAGGACGGTGAGCGTGCGTGGCTCGTGTTCGACGGGTTGATGTACCAGTCCGACATCTGGCTCGACGGTGACTACCTCGGCGACACCGAGGGCTGGTTCTTTCCCCACACCTTCGAGATCACCGCCGCGCTCGCGCAGCGAAGCGACCACGTCATCGCCGCGGAACTGAGTTGCACACCGCCGGGTGACCGCCGCAAGAAGCGCAGCCTCACGGGAGTGTTCCAAGACGCAGACTGGCTCGACCCGGCACGGAACCCCGGCGGCATCTGGCGGCCCGTACGCGTCGAACGATCCGGGCGGATACGGATCCAACGCCTGAGCGCCGTGTGCCGCGACGCCGACGACCAGCGGGCGATCGTCGAGCTCCGAGCCACCTTGCACAGCCCGGACGAAACCACCGTGACGGTCCGAACCCGCCTCGGCGATGTCGAGTACGGCGAAGCACACCACCTGGCGGCGGGCGAGAACCTGCTCGCCTGGACCATCACCGTCGCCAACCCGGAGCTGTGGTGGCCCTACCAACTCGGACCCGCCCCACTGCACGATCTCGAAGTTGCCGTTCTCGGCGCCGACGGCGAAGTGAGCGACCGGCGTCACCGGCGAATCGGACTGCGTTCCGTGACGCTCGACTCGTGGCGCTGTTCGGTCAACGGCGAGCGGCTCTTCCTGATGGGCACGGGCGTCGCGCCGACGAGCTATTGGCTCGCTGAAGCGGATGCCGCCGCGCATGAACGCGACCTCCGCGCGATCCGCGACACCGGGCTGAACCTCGTGCGCGTCGAGGGCCACATCGGCCGGCCGGAGCTCTACGACCTCGCTGACGAGCTCGGACTGTTGGTCTGGCAGGACCTCCCGCTCCAGTGGGGGTATCACCGTTCGGTCCGGCGCCACGCCGTTCGTGCCGCACGCGAGGCAGTGGAGTGTCTCGGACATCACCCCTCCGTAGCCATGTGGTGCGCGCACAACGAGCCCGTTTCGGTCGAACGCAGCCGAGACGACACGTCGCCGGTGACACGACGGACTCGGCGGCGGCGTCAGTTCCTCGACCAGGAACTCCCGACCTACAACCGCCAGATCCTCGACCGCTCGATCGGCCGTGCGTTCCGCGCTGCTGACGGGTCGCGCCCGGTCATCTTCCACGGCGGAGCCCTGCCGAGCCTCCCACGTCTCGACGGAACCGACAATCGCCTGGCGTTCGGGTGGGAGCGGGGCGACGTCCGCGACCTTCCCACGCTGTTCTCCGCGATGCCCCGCCTCGCACGCTTCGTCGGCGCGATCGGCTCGGCTGCGGTCCCCGAGGACGTCGAACTCGGGGACACGACACGCTGGCCGGACCTCGACTGGCCGGCGCTCGCGCAGCATGCCGGCGTCGACCGTGGAGCCTTTGAGCAGTACGTCCCGCCGGCCAAGTACCCCGACGCCGAGTCGTGGATCGCGGCAACCCGCGAGTACCAGGCGGAGGTTGTCCGCTACCACGTCGAGACGCTCCGTCGCCTCAAGTACCGGCCGTGTGGAGGCTTCACCGCCGCGCTGTGGGCGCCGCCGCTCAGCGCCGTCAGCGTCGCTCTCCACGGCGCCGATCGTCAGCCACTCCCGGCCCTCGAGGCGCTCCGAACGGCGTGCCGCCCGGTCGCCGTGATCGCGGATCGTCCACCCGGACATCTCCACCCGCACCAGGAGTGCCGCCTCGCGCTGCACGTGGTGTCCGAGCTCCGCGAACCGCTCGAGGGCGTCCACGTCAACGCTCGGGTTCGCACCGACACCACCGACACCCGACGCGGCTGGTGCGGTGACGTTCCCGCCGATGCAGTCGTTCGACTCGGCGACGTGGAGTTGATCGCACCCGATCACACCACACCGCTGACGGTGGATCTGACCTTGTCCCACCCGACGCTCCCGACAACCACCGTTCGCTACGAGACCATCGTCATCGCCGAGGCCCATGAACACTGAACCGACTCCCGCCGACACCGGCTCAACCGAATCCACTCCCTCGCCAGCCGGCACACGCCCCGACGACGAGGGAGTTCGCCAGGCGAGATTCGTCGCTCCCCCCGGCGCCACGACGGTGTTGTTGGTGCGTCACGGCGAGTCAGCCGCCGCTCATCCCGATCGTCCCTTCCCCCGCCGGGACGGTCACGGCGACCCACCGCTGCACCCCCACGGGGTGCAGCAGGCGGCCCGCTTGGCCACACGTCTCACCCACGAACACTCGACGAGCCGGCCCATCGACGCCATCTACGTGACGACTCTCCAACGGACAGCCCAGACCGCCGCGCCGCTCGCTGAAGCGATCGGGCTCATGCCGAGGGTGGTCGCAGACCTTCGGGAGGTCCACCTCGGCACGTGGGAGGGTGGCGCATTCCGCACCCGGATCCGCTCCGGTGATCCGATCGCAGCGCAGGTGATCGCCGACGAACGGTGGGACCACATCCCAGGGGCCGAACCGCTCGAGGAGTTCGACCGGCGGGTTCGCCGCGGGCTCAGCGAGATCGTCGCCGCTCACCCCGATCAACGGGTCGTCGTCGTTGCCCACGGTGGCGTCATCGGCCACCTCCTCCACCTGGCAACCGGCTCGACACGTTTCGCGTTCGCGTGGGCCGACAACACCTCGATCTCCGAGTTGGTGGTGTGGCAACAGCACCAACGTGTCGTGCGATTCAACGACCGCTCGCACCTGATCGACTGAGCCGTCGGCGGGGCGGTGTTGGGGGTGCTCCGGCGCGACGGGTAGCGTCGCCGTGCAAGTTCGGCTCAGCCTCAGGGAGACGACTCGATATGCCGCATGCGACCGTGGCCAGACCGGGGGCCGAAGCACCACCGGTCCACAAGCCTGTTGACCGCAACGCCCCATGGCCGGTTCAGTTCTGGCAGAGCGCGGTCGGCAAGAAGTGGCTCATGGCACTCAGCGGCGTTGCCCTTTGGGGCTTCGTCTTTGTCCACATGATCGGCAACCTCAAGCTCTACTTGGGCGAGAAGGACTACAACGAGTACGGCGAGTCCCTCCGGACGCTGCTCCACCCGATCATGCCGAATCACGTGGTGCTGTGGATCATGCGCATCGGGCTGATCGGCGCCTTCGTCATCCACATCGTCGCCGCCGCGTCGCTCACCCAGATGAACCGGCGCTCCCGGCCGGTCGGCTACCAGTCGACCCGCGATTACATCTCCGCCAACTTCGCGTCACGTTCGATGCGAATCACCGGCGTGATCATCCTCGCCTACCTGATCTTCCACCTCTTCGATCTGTCGTGGACGGGGACGGGCGCCACCTACGTGCGGGGAGACGTCTACGACAACGTCGTCGGATCCCTCCAACGCCCGTGGTCGGCCGCCGCCTACGCGATCGCGAACATCGCGCTGGGCATCCACCTGTTCCACGGCACCTGGTCGATGTTCCAGTCCATGGGCCTGAACAACCCGCGGTACAACTCGATCCGTCGGGCAATCGCATTCGGAATGAGCACGGTGGTCGCAGTCGCCAACCTCACATTCCCGATCCTGGTCGCAACGAAGGTGGTGAAGTGATGGTGTCGTTCACCACGCACGCCACAGGGCGCGGCGCCAGCCGCCCCGAGGACCCGCCGAAGGCTGCTCGCAGGCCTGAGGCCATTCGGAAGGTGGTGAAGTGATGGCGCTCTCACTGGACTCACACGTCCCCGACGGCCCACTCGCAGACAAGTGGACGAACTACAAGTTCGACCTGAAGCTCGTCGCCCCGCACAATCGTCGCCGTTTCACGGTCATTGTCGTCGGGACCGGTCTCGCCGGCGCCTCGGCGGCAGCGACGCTCGGTGAGCTCGGATACAACGTGAAGGTCTTCACGTACCACGACTCGCCGCGTCGGGCGCACTCGATCGCCGCGCAGGGCGGGATCAACGCCGCCAAGAACTACAAGAACGACGGCGACAGCGTCTACCGCCTCTACTACGACACCATCAAGGGGGGCGACTTCCGTTCGCGTGAGGCGAACACCTACCGCCTCGCCGAGGTGTCGGTGAACATCATCGACCAGTGCGTCGCACAGGGCGTGCCCTTCGCCCGCGAGTACGGAGGCCGCCTCGACAACCGTTCCTTCGGCGGCGCCCAGGTGGCGCGGACGTTCTACGCGCGTGGCCAAACCGGTCAACAGCTCCTCTTGGGCGCCTACCAGGCGCTCGCGCACCAGATCCACGCCGGAACGGTGCAGCTCTTCAACCGCATGGACATGCTCGACGTCGTCGTCGAGGACGGCCAGGCCTGCGGCATCATCGCCCGCGACCTGCTGACCGGCGAAACGTCCCGCCACAACGCACATGCAGTCGTGTTGGCGACCGGTGGCTACGGCAACGTCTATTACCTGTCGACCAACGCCAAGGCCTGCAACGTGACCGCCACCTGGCGGGCCCACCGCAAGGGCGCAGCGTTCGCGAACCCCTGCTACACGCAGATCCATCCGACCTGCATCCCGCCGTCGGACGAGTTCCAGTCGAAGCTCACGCTCATGTCCGAGTCGCTCCGCAACGACGGACGGATCTGGGTTCCCAAAGACCCCGCCGACTGCGGGAAGGACCCTTCCACCATCCCCGAGGACGCCCGCGACTACTACCTCGAGCGGAAGTACCCGTCGTTCGGCAACCTCGTTCCGCGCGACATCGCGTCACGCAACGCGAAGTCGGCCGTCGACTCGGGTCACGGCGTCGGTGCCCTGCGCAACGGCGTCTACCTGGACTTCGCCGAGTCGATCAATCGGCTCGGCGAGGACGTCGTTCGGGAGCGCTACGGGAACCTCTTCGACATGTACGAGCGCATCACCGACGAGAACCCCTACAAGGTTCCGATGCGCATCTACCCCGCGACCCACTACACGATGGGCGGCCTGTGGGTGGACTACAACCTGATGTCGAACGTGCCGGGCTTGTTCGTCTGCGGTGAAGCCAACTTCTCCGACCACGGGGCGAACCGACTCGGCGCCTCGGCACTCATGCAGGGACTCGCCGACGGGTACTTCGTGCTTCCGACCACGATCGCCGGATACCTCGCCACCAAGCTCGGCACCACTCCCCCGCCGATCACCTCGAAGGCATTCGACGACGCGCAGGCCGACGTGGACGACCGGGTCAAGCGGCTCTTGTCGGTGAAGGGCACCCATTCGGTCGACCACTACCACCGCGAGCTCGGCAAGATCGTCTGGGAGTACTGCGGCATGGCCCGCAACAAGGCCGGCCTCGAGCAGGCGCTCTCGGAGATCCCTGCCCTCCGCGAGCAGTACTGGAGCGACGTCAAGGTGCTCGGCGACGGCGAGTCCTACAACCAGTCGCTCGAGAAGGCGCTTCGCGTGGCCGACTTCATGGAGCTCGCGGAACTGAAGGTCCGAGACGCCCTCCATCGCGAGGAGTCCTGCGGCGGTCACTTCCGCGAGGAGCACCAGACGCCCGAGGGCGAGGCCAAGCGTGACGACGAGAACTTCCAGTACGTCGCAGCGTGGGAGTGGGGTGGCCCCGACATTCAACGCGATGCCGTGTTGAACAAGGAACCCCTCGTCTTCGAAGACGTCACCCCCAGCCAGCGCAGCTACAAGTGATCGGGAGCCACTGAACCGTGACCAACATGCTCAACCTCACCCTCAAGGTCTGGCGGCAGGCAGGCCCCGATCAGCCGGGCCGCTTCGAGGAGTACACGACAACCGTCGCTGATGACGCGTCGTTCCTCGAGATGCTCGACTACGTCAACGAGGACCTGATCGCCCACGATCAGGAGCCGATCGCGTTCGACCACGATTGTCGCGAGGGCATCTGCGGGTCCTGCGGCGTGATGATCGACGGCCAGGCACACGGCCCCCAGAAGGGCACCGCGACCTGTCAGCTCCACATGCGGAAGTTCGCTGACGGATCCCACATCACCGTCGAGCCGTGGCGCGCCGCGGGGTTCCCGCTCATTCGTGACCTGTCGGTCGACCGTTCGGCGTTCGACCGCATCATCGAATCCGGCGGCTACATCTCGGTCTCCACGGGCGCCGCACCCGAAGCGAACATGATCCCGGTACCCAAGGACGTCGCCGATGCGGCGATGGACGCGGCGGCGTGTATCGGATGCGGGGCGTGCGTGGCCGCATGTCCCAACAGCGCAGCAAGCCTGTTCACCTCGGCCAAGATGCAGCAGCTCAACCTGCTGCCCCAGGGTCAAGCCGAGCGGTGGCGCCGGACCGAAGACATGGTCGAGACGATGGAGGAGTTCTTCGGCTCCTGCACCAATCACGGCGAGTGCCAAGAGGCATGCCCGAAGGAGATTCCGATCGACTTCATCGCCATGATGAACCGCGACTATCTCAAGGCGAAGTTCGCCAACCGGCGCCGCGGCGGCCAGCGCAAGGCAGGCTGAGGTCGACCGACGCCGGCCGCGTCACGCGGCCGGTTCACCCGGTGGCTGGTTGAACTCGATCCAACCGGCGCCGCGGCGGCCGTCGGTTGACCTGAACCGGCACAACGCCCGTGGGAAGCGGTCTTCGCGCCCATCTGGTGCCACAAGGAGCACGGGCGACCACGCGACGGGCTCGACGCTGAGCTCGAGGTCGGCGAACCGCAACGTCGCGTCGCCGATGAGGCCCTCGACGCCGAGCGTCGCGTCGAGCGTCAGTGTCGTGACGTCCTCGAACACGTCGGTCCCTGGCTCCAGGACGTAGCCGAAACCGAGGTCGAAGCCCGGTGCGAACCCACCCACGGCGTGGAACCGGGTGCCGTCCTCGAGCCGCCCCGCCGTCCAACACCAACTCGTCGCCCACCAGTCACGCGCAGCGCCCCAGGAGTGGTCCCGCTGGCCCCAGCCGTCGACGTCGAGCTCGCGGTCTCCCACACGGACTCGCCCCTCGACGCGGCAGGGGATCTCGTAGCGAGGCGTCACCGCCGGCCACTGGTAGGCCCCACCGTCGGTGTGCCAGTCGAGTTCGAAACCGAAGGGAACCCGCTCGCCCCGAGCCCCCCGGTAGACATCGGCGGGATCGTCGAGCCGCACGGCAAAGGATTCGAGGTCACAGGTCATCCGCTGGAGTGGCTCAGCGACGCTGTGATCTGCCCACAGCCCGTCGTGACGGATCTCCAGGGACCGGGGGTCACGGGGCGCTTCGACGTCGTGGTCCAAGACGGTCACGAGCGGCCGGCCTTCCTCCACGAGGCACGCCCAGTACCAGACCGTTCCGGCCCCACCGCTTCGACCGCCGAGGTTGGGTACGAAGCCGAGACGCACATAGCCGCCGATGGTGCCCGCCTCGTCGAACCAGTCGAGGTAGTACGACTCGTTCCACAACACCTCGCCGTCGGGGTCGTGTCGGGACTCGTCACTCGGATCGACAGCGGGCACCCCCGCCACGCTAGATGCCTCGTTGGCGCACGTCCCGAACGGGACACCGTGAGCTGCTCACCGCTCGTTGTGCCCGATAGTGTCCGCGACGATGCGGTTCCTCTCCGACGCGTGGTTCGACGCGATGGCCGAGGCGCTCGCCGACCTCGACGTTCCCACCGACCTTGAGGTCGCGATCAGTCAAGTGGTGACCGATGCGCCCGGCGGTCCGCAGTGCTGGACGCTCCGCTGCGCCGCAGGCCGCTGCCACCTCGAACGGGGTGAATCGGCCGCGGAGGCCGCCACGACAACCCTGCACTCCGACACCGCAACCGCCCTCGCCATCGCGACCGGCGAGCTCCCCGCCGGGCGAGCGATTCTGCACGGCCATCTGCGGATCACCGGGGACCCGCTGTCCCTGGTCGCAGCGACACCGCTGCTCGATGCGATCCGCCCAGCGCTCGCCACGGTCGGGTCTCGTCTGGACCGCTGAACGGTGCCGGAACTTCCCGAGATCCGTGCGCAGGCGAACCGCATCGGCGAGCGGTTTCACGGCGCCGAGCTGAGCCGGTTCACCGCCCTGTCGTTCACCGCGCTCAAGACCGTGGACCCTTCACCCGATGTCGCGCTCGAACAGCAACTCCGGGCAACCGGGTCGCGGGGCAAGCACCTGCTGATGACGTTCGAGGCGTGCACCTTCGTGATCCACCTGATGCAGGGTGGACGGCTCGAGCCCGATGAACGCCAGGCTGCGAAGCCTCGCGGTGGGCTCGCCCGGTGGCGCTTCAGCAACGGCACGGCGCTGCTGTTGAGTGAGGCGGGCCATGAGCGACGAGCCGGCGTGTGGGTTGTCTCCGGAGACCCCCTCGCCCAGCCGCCCCTCGCAGAACTCGGACCCGAGGCTGACGACGTGGGTGTCGATGAGTTGGGTGGCCGCCTGGCAGCGACCTCGATGCGACTCCACGGCTTCCTCCGCGACCAGAGCCAGCTCGCCGGCCTCGGTCGTCGCCTCGCGAACGAGGTGTGCCACCTCGCCCATCTGTCGCCGTTCGCGAACACCAACCGGCTCGACGAGGTCGAGGTGGCGAGGCTCCACGGGGCGATCGCCGAGGCGATCCACGAGTCGCTCTCTTACGAGTCCACCCAGGACCGGATGACGCCGTCAGCGAAGCGCCCGGCACGTGTCCACAACCGCACCGGAGCGCCGTGTCCCGAGTGCGGCGACGTCATCCGTGCGGTTGCCTACCAGAGCTACACGGTGAACTACTGCGCGACGTGTCAGACCGACGGAAAGGTGCTGGCCGACAACACGACCTCGAAGTTTCTGAAGTAGCCACGCCGCGTTGAGGAGCTCCTATGGGTGGGGCTCCAGAAGGGAGTCCCGAGCAGCCGAGGAGCCAGCGCACAGGGACGGGCACGCTATTCGGGCCTGCGGCGACCTACGCCCGGATCCACGTGAGCTCGAGGCGCCCCGTCGGAGATCTCATGAATTGCCTTCCTCTGACGGATCGCGCCCGCTCGTGACTCCGTCCCACAGCGCCGCAACCGGGACCGCCCACACACGCTCGCCGAGGCGGGCGGTCAGGGGGCCGGTGTGGAACAGGACGCCGCATTGGAATCGATCGCCGAGGCGATCACTCAGGAACCTCAGGGCGCGCGCGTCGCGCTGGTTGACGGTTCGGGCCGACTTCACCTCGATCGCAATCGCAGTGCCGTCAGGGCGCTCGATGATGATGTCGACCTCGATACCGGAGCGATCTCGGAAGTGGTTGAACGTCAACGCCTCGTCGATCGCGGTCGCTTGACGCATCAGCTCTGCGAGCACGAAGGATTCGAGGAACGCACCGCCCATCGCCGACGAACCGAGCCGCTGCGCCGAGAGCGACAGCACGCCCGTGGCGAGCCCCGTATCGGCGACGTGGACTTTCGCCCGATGTCCGGTCTTCGCGGAGACGCCAACCGTCCAGCCAGGCAGCTCGGTCGTGAGGTACAGGCGCTCGAGCAGCCGCCGATAGCTCGCCACCGTCGGCTGCGACACGTCGAGCGAACGAGCGAGTTCGGTGTTGACCCCTGTCGACGAGGTTCGCTGAGCGATCAGCCGATAGAGGCGTGATAACGCGCCGGAATGACGGATGTCGACGAGGTCGGGCAGGTCTCGATCGGTCACGGTTGCGAGGTAGCTCGCGAACCATCGAGTTCGCTGGGTCGGCGTGGCACGTCGGAGGGCAGCCGGGTACCCGCCCGCCGCAACCACTTCGAAGACATCGCTACGCCTGAGTTCGGTCCGGAAGTTGCGAGGCTCGCCCCCTTCGAGTAGTTCAGCCAGCCATCGCTGCTTCGCACCGAGCGTCTCGGCCGCAGCGAGCGGCATCAGCGAGAGCCGATGCGCTCGACCAGTGAGCGTCTCGGTCCCGGGTGGGAGCAGGAAGGAGCTCACCGATCCGGTGAGCAGGAAGCGCCCTGCACCACCTTCGCGGTCAACGACGCGCTTGACGTACGAGAGCACTTCGGGCGCTCGGTGGAATTCATCGATGGCGACGAGTCCCGGCGATGCCAACGCCGTGCCGACATCCTCCCGAACGAGCCTGAGCACGCTGTCGTCGTCGAGATCGAGGACGACAGCGCGACGTCGCTTGGCGATGGAGCGCAGCATCGTGGACTTACCGGATCCGCGCGGGCCTTCGAGCAGTATCACCGGCTCCTCGTCGAGCAGGTCGTCGACGAACGGTTCCGCCCACCGCGGCACGTGCTCGATCGTGGGGATCACGCCGACCAGCCTAGCCAGAGTTGAAGAATCGTCCTGCCTCTATTTATAGGATCGTCCCTCCCGTACTTGCAGGATCGTCCCTCCCATACTTACAGGATCGTCTACACGCATCCCGGCAGACACCACCGATCCACCAACAGACCGGACAAGCACTGGCGCTACCAGGGCACCTGGTTCAGCGAAATCCCAGGTGCCGCTCAAGATCAGATCAGGCCGAGTTCCTGGACTGCTTCACGCTCCGAGACCAACTCCGCCACCGACGCATCGATCCGCGCCCGGCTGAAGTCGTCGATCTCGAGGCCGGTGACGATCTCGTAGTTACCATCCCGGCAGACGCAGGGGAACGAGGAAATGACACCCTCGGGGACGTCGTAGCTCCCATCGGAGGGGATCCCCATCGACACCCAGTCGCCCTCGGGCGTGCCGAGGTGCCAGCTCCGGATGTGATCGATCGCCGCGTTGGCTGCCGATGCAGCCGAGGACAGTCCACGCGCCTTGATGATCGCCGCGCCACGTTGTGCGACGGTCGGAATGAAGTCGTTCTCGATCCACGCTTCGTCTGCGATCACCTCGGCGGCGTTGCGGCCACCGACCTCGGCGTGGAACACGTCGGGATACTGGGTCGCCGAATGGTTCCCCCAGATCGTCATCTTCGTGACGTCGTTGATGCTGACACCCGCCTTCGTCGCGAGCTGCGCCTTCGCACGGTTGTGGTCGAGGCGCGTCATTGCGGTGAAGCGACCCGGATCGAGGCCCTTGGCGTTGGACATCGCGATCAGGGCGTTGGTGTTGGCGGGGTTACCGACGACGAGGACCTTGACGTCACGCTTGGCGGAGGCGGCAAGCGCTTCACCCTGCGGCTTGAAGATCCCACCGTTCGCGGACAACAGGTCGGAGCGCTCCATGCCCTCCTTGCGGGGCATGGCACCCACGAGCAACGCGACGTCGGCGTCGCCGAACGCGACATTGGGGTCATCAGTGCGGACGGTGCCGGCGAGCAGCGGGAACGCACAGTCGTCGAGTTCCATCGTGACGCCCTCGAGCGCTCCGAGCGCGGGCGTGATCTCCAACATCTGCAAGATGACCGGCTGGTCGTCGCCCAGCATCGCACCACTCGCGATGCGGAATAGCAGCGAGTAACCGATCTGACCGGCAGCACCGGTGACCGCGACGCGGAGAGGGGACTTGCTCACGACGATCCTCCAGGGGGTGAGGCACCGGCGACGCCGCCGGCGGGCCGAGGCGAGGTTACCGAGGGCTCCGGGGGAGCGTCGAACGCCGCCCTCAGGCCGTCATGACGCAGTCGCGCCCGTTGCTCTTCGCCTCGTACATCGCCTCGTCAGCACGGCCGAGGGCGTCCGAGAGTTGTTCGGTCCACACGTTGCACTCGGTGACGCCAACCGAGATCGTGAGCCGCACACGGCCGGCGGGTACCTCGATCCGCAGCGCAGCGACCCGGGCACGCAGTCGCTCCGCCGCCTCCCGCGCCCGGCGCGGATCGGCGCCCGGCATGAGGACCGCGAACTCCTCGCCACCGAGCCGACCCACGACATCGATGCGGCGAACCTGTTCGGCGAGCGTGTCCGACAGCACCCGAAGGACCTCGTCTCCCGCCGCGTGACCGTGCGTGTCGTTGATCCACTTGAAATGGTCGACGTCGATCAGCATCAGCGACATCGGCTGATGGGTCCGCTGACAGCGAATGAACTCGTCGCGGGCCTGCTCCTCGAAGTGCCGACGGTTCGCGATCTTCGTCAACGGGTCGGTGTTCGCCTTCTCTATGAGGTCGACCTCGGTGCGTTCGCGCCGCGCCAACTCGGCACGAAGTCGCTCGTTCGCCATCTCGGCCGCGACTCCCCTGGAGAACGCCTGACGACGGGTGGTGCCGATGAGGACCGCCGCAGCCCACCCGACGGCGATCGTTCCGGCGAACACGCACGCAGCGGTGACCATCTCCGAGATGGGTGCGCCGGCGACGACCGCGCTCACCGCAACCCAGACCGCGGCGCCGCTGCCACAGACCGCCAGCGAGAACGGAATGCGATTCGGCATCAAGATGATCAGCCCGATGAGCAGCGTTGCCATCTCGACGTGGGGCAGCCGTGAGGTGGTCACCTGGCTCAGCGCGACGAGGCCGAAACCCACCACGAGCAGCCCGCATGCGCCGGAGATCAGGCCGTGTCGGGCCACCGTCGAGGGCTCTTGTCGCAACAGCCGTGCCAGGCCGAAACCCACGCAGGCGACGAGCGCCCGCACCGCGAGCGCACAGAAGAAGCGCACCCCGGCCCCCGCCAGGGCGAGGTCGGCCAACGCCAGGGGGATCGACAGGGCGCCGTAGAACGTGGCGGCGAACGCCGCCCAGTGCGCGAGCTCCGGCTCCGACGCGCTCCAGTAGCGACGTTCGACGAGCACGTCGTCGAACTCCGCGGTGAACGAGCTCATCGTGTCGCTCGCTCGTCGCTTCTTTCGCCGCTCTGGAATCAACGCCACATCCGTCAGTCGTCGAGCCTGCCCGCCAAGCTCATTGCGTGACGCTACCACCGCGTTCCGTGGTCATCTATGGGTCAATCGGACGAACTCTCCGAGCTGGTGTTCCCACGCCAGGACTCGTAGAGCCGGCTGTACACCCCGCCCTGATCGACGAGCTCCGCGTGCGGGCCCATCTCCACGATCCGGCCGTGGTCGAAGACGATGACCCAGTCAGCGGCTTCGGCGGTCGACAGCCGGTGGGCGACCGAGATCGTCGTTCGACCGCCCGCCAACCGCACGAGCGCATCGGCGAGCGCCCGCTCGGTTTCGGCGTCGACCGCGCTCGTCGCCTCGTCGAGGAGCAGAAGTCCGGCGTCGCTGAGCTGTGCCCGGGCCAACGCGACCAACTGGCGCTCACCGACCGACAGATTGTCGCCACGCTCGCCCACGTCGGTCGCGAGCCCGTCAGGAAGCCGCTCGAGCCACCAACCCAGCCCAAGATGCCGGAACGCCGCCTCAACTTCGGCGTCGCTCGCCTGCGGGCGGCCGAGACGGACGTTCTCGGCGACCGTGTTCTGAAAGAGGAACCCGTCTTGTGGGACGAGCCGGATCGCCGTCGCCCGCGCTGATGCGGCAACGTCACGGAGGTCGACGCCCCCGATGCGGATCCGGCCCTCGGTCGGATCCGCGAGCCGGCACAGCAACTTCGCCAAGGTCGTCTTGCCCGAGCCCGTCTCACCGACGATCGCCACGTTGGTCCCCGCCGGGATCGAGACGCTCACGTCACGGAGCACCAGCGGGCCGTCGTGATACGCGAACGACACCCCCTCGACGTCGATGGACAACGGCCCCGACGGCACCGGGACGGGATGAGCGGGATCGAGCACCTCGACCGGTTCCTCCAGCAAGTCGAGAATCTTCCGCCATCCGGCCATCGCCGTCTGCGTCTGATCCAGGACCTCGCCGATCTCCCCGATCGGGGTGAGCAGCATCGTGACGAGGAACAACACGGCGACCACCGTCCCTCGCGTCAAGCCCCACTCCGGCCCCCACCAGACCCCGACCCCGATCACGGCACCGACGGCGATCGCGCCCACCAGATCCGACAGAGCGAACATCACCGAGAAGAAGCCGGCGGCACGCATGTTCGCTCGGTACTGGTCGTCGATCGCGGCCCGGATCCGACCGAAGGTCGAACGGCCGATGCCGTACGCCCGGATGACCGCCGCTCCCATCACCGCCTCGGAGATCTCGGTCAACGTGGTGGCGACCGCGCTGCGCTGCCAGTCATAGGCAGCAAGTTGGCGTCGCTGGAGAAACCGCATCGCGGGAAGGACCGGCAGGAAGATCAGCACGGTCACCACGGTGAGTTGCCAGCTGTAGATCGCCAGGACGACCAGCACCACGGCGATCGTGATGCCGTTGATGATCCACGACATGGCACCCCACTGGGCGAACTGGGCGAGGGTCACCACGTCGCTGGTCACACGTGTGACGAGCTCACCGCGTTTGGCCTCGTTGTGGTGCGCGATTGCCAGCCGGTGCACATGCGCGAAGGTTCGGGTTCGGAGGTCGAACAGAAAGTCCTGGGCGCTGCGCACCAGGCGCAGATAGACGAGCCGGTTCAACAGGATCACCAAGAGGGTCGCGACCGCCGCGACGCCGCTCGTCCAATAGACGAACCCGGCTCGGAACCCACCGCTGAAGCCGTGGTCGAGGATCTGGCGAAGGGCGATCGGCACGATCAGCTTCCCGGCCGCGCTCAACACCGCGAGACCGAGGCTGGAGCGCAACCCCGCACGGAGCCCGGGGCTGCCCGCCAAGCCGCGCCGCAGGATCGCGACCGCACCCTGCTCGGGAGCCTCCTCGGCCTTCGGGTTCTCAACCGCTCCCACGGTCACGGTCGATGCTCCGTCTCGTACGCGCGCACCAGAGCCCGGTAGCCCGCGAGCGTGTCGAGCAGCTCGTCGTGGGTTCCGAGGCCCGCCACCCGACCGTCTTCCAGGTACAGCACCCGGTCGGCGAGGCGGATCGTCGAGAGCCGGTGTGCGACGATCAACAATGTCGTCCCACGGTGCTCCCGCAGGCCGCTCAGGATCTGCGCCTCGATCGTCGGGTCGACCGCGGAGGTCGCGTCGTCGAGGAGGAGCACACGGGGGTGACGCACGATCGCTCGCGCCAGGGCGACCCGCTGCCGCTGGCCACCCGAGAGGGTGACGCCCCGCTCGCCCACGACGGTGTCCCACCCTGCCGCGACTTCCGGAATGAACCGCGTGACCTGGGCGAGCTCCGCGGCGCGCTCCACCGCTTCCCCATCCGCGTCGCCGAGACCGACGTTGTGACGCAGGGTGTCAGCGAACAGGAACGATTCCTGGAACACGAGCGCGATCGCCGCCCGGAGCGCCACGACATCGATTCGTCGTGCATCAATCCCGCCGATCTGCACCGTGCCGGCGTTCGGTTCGAGGAGCCGGTTCAGAAGCTGGACGAGCGTGCTCTTTCCAGAGCCGGTCGAGCCGACGATCGCGAGCGTCTCCCCCGGCGCGACCTCGAAACTCACCCCGGCGAGCACGAGCTCCTCGTCGTACGCGAAATGCACGTCGCACAACTCGACCCCGAGGGGGCCATCCGGCAAGGGGAGCGGATGATCTCCGACGTAGGGGACATGGTCCCCTACCGCAGCGACCGCGTCGATGCGATCGACGGAGGTGACCGCGCGGGGGAGCTCCTCGAGGAAGTAGCCGAAGATCCGCATGGGGAAGCCCAGGATCGAGAACAGCAGACCCGCCTGCACCAAGTCACCGGGGGTTGCGGCACCCTGCTGGATCCTCCAACCACCGACGACGAACAGCAGCAACGTGCCGAGGTTCGGGAGTGCGTCGAGGAGCGGGTCGAAGGTGGCTCGGATCGTGCCGACCTCGAGGTCGACGTCACGCAGCTCTGCGGCGCGTTCGGAGAAGCGGAGCGACTCGGCGTCCTCCAATCCCAACGTCTTGACGACGAGCGCACCGTCGAAGCTCTCATGGGCGACACCGGAGACCTCGCCGAGCAGTTGCTGGGAGCGGAACACCGGTTGCTCGACACGGCGCGTGTACCAACGGTTGAGCATCGTCAGCGCCGGGAACAGGACGATCGCGACGGCGGCGAAGGTCCAGTCGACCATGACGAGGCTGACCAGGGCGAACACGGCGAGCGCGACGACTCCGATCGAAAAGGGCAGCGGCCGAATCGAGGTGGTCGTCCCGACGACGTCGGCATCCGCGTGCGCGAGGAGTTCTCCGGTGGGTCGGTCGTTGTAGAAGTCGAGCGGTACCCGGAGGTACTTGTCGGCGACGACGACGCGCAGGCTGCGCTGCATCCGCGCTTCGACCATCGCCGCGAAGTAGCGACGCACGATGATCGACAGGGCCCGCAACACCCCGAGACCCGCCACGATGCCGATTCCCGCCCAGACCGTCGCTGCGGTGACGCCGTCGCGGAAGGCCGGCGTGATGACCCGATCGGTCACGCGGCCGATCGCGAGCGGAACGGCCACTGCGGCGGCCGAGAAGGTCACTGCCCCGATGACCGACACGGCGAACGGCACCGGGTGCGTGCGCATGAACCGCCACACCAACCGCGCCCCGCGGCGATAGATCTCCGGCGACTCCGACACTTGCCCCCTCACGGTTTCGACCGCCGAAGCTACCCTCCCGTCGATGAGCGATCTCCATGAGTTCGACCGCCTCGATGCGGTGGCGACCGCCGACGCGATCCGCAACGGACGCCTCCACCCGCGAGATGCCGTCGATGCCGCGATCGCCCGGATCGAGGCCGGCAACCCGGCGCTGAACGCGGTGATCGTCGAGCGGTTCGAGCAGGCACGCCGCGAAGCGGAGGGTCCGCTCCCCGACGGACCGTTCCGGGGCGTCCCGATCCTGCTCAAGGACCTCAACGGCCAGATGGCGGGTGAACCGAACTACTTCGGAACCCGGTTCCTCAAGGCGATCGACGCCCGGGCCGCAGAGGATTCCTACGTGGTCTCGCGCCTGCGACGGGCGGGCTTCGTGATTCTCGGCAGAACCAACACACCCGAGTTCGGGTCGTCCGCGATCACCGAGCCGGCCTCCTTCGGCCCGACACGGAACCCTTGGAACCTCGATCACACCCCGGGTGGTTCATCCGGCGGCTCCGCGGCGGCGGTCGCCGCGGGGTTCGTCCCGGTTGCGCACGCCTCCGACGGAGGGGGCTCGATCCGCATCCCCGCCGCGTGTTGCGGCCTGTTCGGCCTGAAACCGTCCCGCGGGCGCATTAGCCGCGGACCTCAGGCCGGCGAAGGGTGGGCCGGTGCCTCGACCGACGGATGTCTCAGTCGAACGGTCCGAGACGCGGCGGCGGTGCTCGATGTGCTCGCCGGCCCCGAACCCGGCGACCCCTACGTCGCACCGCCACCCGAGCGACCGTTCGCTGCTGCTGCCAGCGAGCCGGTCCGCCGCCTCCGTATCGGGGTGATGGACCGAACACCGGGCAGCGAGGGCAACGCCGACTGCATCGCAGCGGTCGCCCGACTCCGTGCCCTGCTGAGCGATGCCGGCCATGAGGTCGTCGACGCCCATCCTGAGGCGATGACCGAGACGCAATTCGGCGCCCACTACGGGACGCTGTTGATGGTTGCGGCGGCGCAACAGTTCGACTTCTGGTCCAACGAGTTGGGCCGTGAACTCGGAGCCGATGACCTCGAGCCGACCAACCTGGCGTTCGCTGCGCTCGGCCGCGAGATCAGCGGGGCGAAGTATCTCGAGGCGCTCAACTGGCTTCACGCATGGACTCGCCGGATGGCACGCTTCTGGACGTCCGTCGAACGCGGTGGCGACGGCTTCGACCTGCTGGTCACGCCCACCCTGTCGCGCCCACCGGTGCGTATCGGTGAACTGGTTCCAGACCCGACAGATCCCGCCCCGATCATGGCGGAGGTCGGTCGGTGGGTGGCGTTCACCCCGCAGTTCAACGTGACGGGTCAGCCCGCGATGAACGTTCCGGTCTACTGGAACGACGCGGGTCTTCCCGTCGGTGTCCAGGTCGTCGGAGCGGCCTTCGGGGAAGGACTGCTGCTCGCGCTCGCCTCGCAGCTCGAGGCGAACGCCGGTTGGGTCGAACGCCGCCCGCCCGCGGCGTAACCGAACCGGTCGACCACGCACCGCCCGAGGGCGGTGTGTGGATCAGGGAAGCTGCAGCGACTTGGTCTCCAGGAACTCCTCGAGACCGAACACGCCTCGCTCGCGGGTGTTGCCCGACTGCTTGTAACCGCCGAAGGGAGCCGTGGTATTGAACGCGGCGCCGTTGATGTCGACCTGACCCGTGCGCATCCGCTTCGCGACCGCCTTGGCCCGTTCGACATCGGCCGACTGCACCGCGCCGCCGAGGCCGAACACCGTGCCGTTCGCGATCCGCACGGCGTCGTCGTCGTCCTCGTAGGTCATGATCGACAGGACCGGCCCGAAGATCTCCTCCTGGGCGATGGTCATGTCGGGCGTCACGCCGGCGAACACGGTCGGCTTCACGTAGAAGCCTTTCTCGAACTCCTCCGGCTGCTCCGGGCCGCCGACCAGCAGCGTCGCTCCCTCGTCGATGCCCTTCTGGATGTAGCCGCGCACTGTTTCCTGCTGTGAGCGGGACACCATCGGACCAAGACCGTGGAACAGCGCCATCGGATCGTCGAGCGTCGCATGCGGATCGACGAGGGTGAGCTGGGATGCCTCGGCAACGATTGCGTCGAGGAACTCCTGCTCGCGCGACCTCGGGATGAGCACGCGGGTGAGCGCGGAGCACGTCTGGCCGGAGTTCAGCATGCAGCCGAACACCGCGCCCATGGCGATCGCCGCCGGATCGGCGTCGTCGAGGATGACGTTCGCCGACTTGCCGCCGAGTTCCAACCCGACGCGCTTGACCGTGTCGGCGGCGTCCTTGGAGACCTGGGCGCCGACCGGACCCGATCCGGTCAACGACACCATGTCGACGTCCGGGTGGGTGGCGAGGGCCGTGCCGACCTCGGAGCCGGAGCCGATCACCAGGTTGAAGACCCCGGCGGGCAGGCCTGCCTCGTGGATGACCTCAGTGAGGATGATCGCGTTGAGCGGCGTCAGGCTTGCGGGCTTGAGCACCACCGTGCAACCGGCTGCGAGCGCGGGACCGACCTTGCAGACGATCAGATACAGGGGGTAGTTCCACGGCGTGATCGCGCCGACGACACCGATCGGCTCCTTCACGATCAGGCTGTTGCCGTGGGTCTGTTCCCACTCGTAGGTCTCGATGAGCGAGGCGTAGGTCTCCCAGTCGCCAACCGACAGTCCGGCCTGCACCATCTCGGCGAATGCCTTGGGAGAGCCGACCTCGCCGGAGATGACCTCGGCGATCTCGGAGAATCGCGCCGTCAATCCGGCGCCGATGTCACGCAGGTACTTCGCACGTACGTCGACCGGCGTCTGCGACCACGACTCGAACGCGGCGCGGGCTGCCGCGACCGCTGCGTTGGTGTCGGACGTGCCGCCCTGCGCGACGCAGGCCATTACCTCCTCGGTCGCCGAATCGATGACCTCCAGCGGCGGCTTCGAGTCGATGGGCGCCACCCACTCGCCGTTGATGTAGAGGTGTTCGTAGTCCTTCACGTGGCCCCCTTGAGCGCGTCGAGCTGTGGATCCGAGACTACCCCGGGTATTCCGGTTGCCGCTCCGGCCGCACCGGCAACTTGTGTCGAAGTTGTATTGTCACTGATCCCGAGACCAGCGAGGTATGAGATGTCGAAGATCAAGGTCACCAACCCCGTCGTCGAGCTCGACGGCGACGAGATGACCCGCATCATCTGGGCGTTCATCAAGGAGCAGTTGATCCTCCCCTATCTCGACATCGACCTGAAGTACTTCGACCTGGGCATCGAGAGCCGCGACGCCACCAACGACCAGATCACCATCGACAGCGCGAACGCGATCAAGCAGTACGGCGTCGGGGTCAAGTGCGCGACCATCACCCCCGACGAAGCACGGGTCGAGGAGTTCGGCCTCAAGCAGATGTGGAAGTCACCCAACGGGACGATCCGCAACATCCTCGGCGGTGTCGTGTTCCGCGAGCCGATCATCTGCTCGAACGTGCCGCGTCTCGTTCCGGGGTGGACCAAGCCCATCGTCATCGGCCGCCACGCCCACGGCGATCAGTACAAGGCCACCGACGTGAAGATCCCCGGGGCCGGCACGGTGACGCTCACCTACACGCCCACCGACGGTTCCGAGCCGATGGAACTCACGGTCGTCGACATGGACGCGGCGGGCGGCGTGGTCATGGGGATGTACAACTTCAACGAGTCGATCCGCGACTTCGCCCGTGCGTCACTGCGCTACGGCCTCGATCGCGGCTATCCCGTCTACCTGTCCACCAAGAACACGATCCTCAAGGCCTACGACGGCGCCTTCAAGGACCTGTTCGTGGAGGTCTACGAGACCGAGTTCCAGGCCGACTTCGAGGCGGCCGGGCTGACCTACGAGCACCGCCTCATCGACGACATGGTCGCCGCAGCGCTCAAGTGGGAGGGCGGATATGTGTGGGCGTGCAAGAACTACGACGGCGACGTGCAGTCCGACACCGTCGCGCAGGGTTTCGGCTCGCTCGGCCTGATGACATCGGTGCTGATGACGCCCGACGGCTCCACCGTCGAGGCCGAGGCTGCCCACGGCACGGTGACGCGGCACTTCCGCGAGCACCAGAAGGGCAACCCCACCTCCACCAACCCCATCGCGTCGATCTTCGCCTGGACGGGCGGCCTCAAGCACCGCGGCAAGCTCGACTCCACCCCCGAGGTCGTCGGTTTCGCCGAGACACTCGAGAAGGTGTGTGTGGAAACGGTGGAGAGCGGCAAGATGACCAAAGACCTGGCGATCCTCATCTCCAAGGATCAACCGTGGCTCACCACCCAGGAGTTCCTCGCCGCGATCGACGAGAACCTCCAGGCGAAGATGGCCTGAGGCACCACGCCAGCGCCGCCAGCGCCACCGGCGGCAGGCGGCGTCGTCAGAGCGGACCCAGCAACTCCATGACGCCGATGGTCGCCTCCGGGCGGTTGAGGCAGTAGAAGTGCAGGCCCGGAACGCCAGCGTCGAGCAACCGTGAGCACAGCTCTGCGGTCGCGTCGACCACGATCTTCAGGCGGTCGCGCTCGTCACGCGCTGCATCGACCCGCTCGGCGAGCCGTTCAGGGAACCGAGCACCGTTCATCGCCGCGAACCGACGAATCGATGTCGGGTTCGTCAACGGCATGATCCCCGGCAGGATGGGCCGCTCACAGCCCAACGACTCGAGGTCGTCGAGCATCGCGAAGTAGTCGTCTGCCTCGTAGAAGAACTGCGTGATCGCGAAGTCGGCGTCACGCAGCTTGGCCGCAAGATGCCGTCGATCCTCGGCTCGGTTCCCCGACCGCGGATGCACCTCGGGGAACGCGGCGACCCCGACCGCCAGGTCACCGCGCTCACGAACCAACTCGACGAGTTCCGACGCGTACGTGAAGTCGCCCTGTGGGTCACTGCCGTCGGCCGGTGGGTCGCCCGCGAGCGCCAAGACGTTGTGGATCCCGGCAGCGACGTACTCGTCGAGCAAGGCGGTCAGCTCGGCACGGGTGTGGCCGATGCAGGTGAGATGCGGCATCGCCGGGAACGGCTGGGCCGCGTTGATGCTGACCACGATGTCGCGGGTCACGTCCCGAGTTGACCCGCCCGCGCCGTAGGTCACCGACACGAACGAGAGCTGCAGCGGCCGCAGCGCGTCGAGGGTCGCATCGAGTTGTGTGCGACCCTCTGCCGTCTTCGGTGGGAAGAACTCCACCGACAGCGTCGGGCCGGCCGCGAGCAGGTCCGGGATGGCCGTCATCGTGTGGGAGGTTAGGTGCCGTGAACGCACAGCCCGCCATCGACCTCGTGATCTGGGATATCGGCAACGTCCTGGTGCGCTGGGATGTCCGCGCGCTCTATCGGACCATCTTCGACGACGCCGACGAGATGGAACGCTTCCTCACCGAGGTGTGGACCGACGAGCGCAACGCTCGTTGCGATCGCGGTGAGCACTACGCCACGGTGATCGCCGAGGCGGTGGCGGAGTTCCCTCGCTACTCGGAGGCCATCCACGCCGCGTTCGACCGGTGGATCGAAACCATCCCCGGTGAGGTACCGGGGTCGCTCGAGCTCCTCCGCGACGTGAAGGCCACCGGCACCGCCATGTGGGCGCTGTCGAACTTCTCCCCAGAGACCTTCCCGATGATCGACGGTCGTTATCCCCACTTCGACGAACTCGACGGGATGGTGCTGTCGGGCCATGTCGGCGTCGCGAAACCGGAGCCGGAGATCTACCGCATGGTGTTGGATCGCGCTGGGGTCCCTGCGGAACGTGCCGTCTTCTTCGACGACTCGATCGCCAATGTCGAAGGTGCCCGCAACGTCGGCATCAGGGCCTTCCTCTTCACCGACGCCCCGGCCGCCCGTCACGATCTGCGCCGCAGCGGGTTGGAGATCTGAGCCGCGCCGAGTCGGCGCCGGCGTTCAGTGCTTGAAGTGGCGCTCGCCGGTGAAGACCATGGCCATCCCGGCTTCGTTCGCCGCCGCGATCACCTCGTCGTCTCGGATGGAGCCGCCGGGTTGAATCACGGCAGTCGCCCCCGCCTCCGCGGCGGCGTCGAGGCCGTCGCGGAACGGGAAGAACGCGTCCGACGCGCACGCCCCACCGGCGGCACGGCCCGCCGCCTTCTCCGCGGCGATCCGTCCGGCGTCACGCCGATTCTGTTGGCCGGCACCGATGCCAACCGCCTGGCCATCTTTGACGAGGACGATCGTGTTCGATGTCACCCGAGCGGCGACGCGCCACGCCACTTCGAGATCGAGCCACTCCGCGTCGGTCGGGGCCCGATCCGTGACGACCGTGCAGGTCGAGCGGTCGAAGCTCACGCTGTCGGTGCTCTGCACCAGCAGGCCACCCTCGATGCTGCGGAGTTCCAACGCCGACGGCCGTGGCGGTCGAGCCGTGAGCACCCGCAGATTCTTCTTCTCGGTGAGCACCTCGATCGCTCCTGGCTCGTAGTCGGGCGCGATGACCACCTCGGTGAACACCGGCGCCAGCGCTTCGGCGAGCGCGACCGGCATCGGCCGGTTGACTGCGACGATCCCGCCGAAGGCCGAGGTCGGGTCGCACTCGTGAGCTCTGCGGTACGCGGTGGTGATGTCGTCGGCGACCGCAGCTCCGCACGGGTTGGCGTGCTTGATGACGACCGCCGCCGGCGCGTCGCCCAGGCTCCATGCCAGTCGCCACGCAGCGTCCGCGTCGTACACGTTGAGATACGACATCTCCTTGCCGCCGTGTTGGGTCGCTGCATCCCAACACGAGTCCCCGAAGCTGTACCGAGCCCCGACCTGATGGGGGTTCTCGCCGTAGCGGAGCGATTGCGCGCGGGTCGCCGCAAGGTGCAGCGACGCAGGGAGCGGGTCATCCGACTCCGATGCCGCGTCGAACCAGTCCACGATCGCAGCGTCGTACGCGGCGGTGTGCGCGAAGGCCTTGCGAGCGAGCCGGCGACGAAGGCCGAGGGACAACTTGCCCTTGAGGGCCAGCTCACCGAGCACCTCGTCGTAGTCACCTGGATCAACCACGACGGCAACGTGCGCGAAGTTCTTCGCCGCAGCGCGGACCATCGCCGGGCCGCCGATGTCGATGAGTTCGACCGACGGGTCGGTTCCGAACGGGTAGAGGTTGCCGACGACGATGTCGATGAGCGAGATGTCGTAGGTCTCGAGATCCGCGCGGTGGGCGGGATCGTCACGATCGGCCAGGATCCCGCCGTGAACCTTCGGATGCAGGGTGACGACACGGTGGCCCAGCATCGCCGGATATCCCGTGAACTCGGCAACGTCGACGACCGGCAGCCCGGCGTCAGAAATCGCCCGGGCCGTTCCTCCGGAGGACACCAACTCGACACCCAGTTCGTGGAGGCGTCGAGCGAGATCGACAATTCCGGTCTTGTCGTAGACGCTCAGCAGGGCTCTCATCGGCGTGATCCTTCCAACAACGCGGGGTCGGCCACCACGTCGCGGATCGTCTCGACGTACAGGCGGCGTTCCACCTCCTTGATCCGTTCGTGCAGCGTGGCTTCGTCGTCGTCGGGCAGCACCTCGACGGTCCCCTGGGCGAGGATCGGGCCGTCGTCGACCTCGATCGTCGCGACGTGCACCGTGCAGCCCGTGACCTTCACCCCCGCAGCGAGCGCGTCGCGCACGGCGTGCCAACCCTTGAACGCGGGGAGGAGCGCGGGATGGGTGTTGATGATCCGGCCCGCGAATGCCCCGAAGGCGGGCGCTCCCAGCACCGTCCCGAACCCCGCCATGACCACGAGATCGACGGCGTTCGACTCGAGCACGTCGACGACGAGCTTCGTGTAGCCGTCTCTGTCGAAGGTCGCGCCGAAGTCGTGACGCTCGACGAGCACGCAGTCAACCCCGTGTGCGGCGGCGATCTCCTGTGCTCGACACGGACGGTCGACGACGACCACCTCCACGGGAAGACGGGCCGTCAGAATCGCATCGAGCAGCGTCCCTGATCCGGACGCCAAGACAGCCAGCCGCATTTCCCGCAACCTACCAGTGGCGTCCGACCGCCCTGCACCCCGGACCATCGGGCCCGCGCCGAGACACCTTGGCGCGGCGACTACGGTGCCCGGCCGTGTTCCGACGATTCACCCTCCGGTCCGTGTCCATCCTCGCGCTTGCCGCCCTCTTGATGCTCAGCGCGTGCGGTGACGACGAGTCGACCGCCAGCCGCAACAACGCACCGACAGACGATTCGTCGAACGCCCCGAGCGGACAGAACTTCGACGCCGCCACCACCACCGCTCCCGCGGCACTCGCGGAGATCGAGGCGCGCGGCAAGCCGACGGTGACGGTCCCCGATCAGCCGGCGACCGAACTCAAGATCATCGACGACGTCGTGGGAACCGGCGCCGAGGTCAAGCCCGGCGACAGCGTCACCGTCCACTACGTCGGGGTCGGCCAACAGTCCAAGCAGGAGTTCGATTCTTCGTGGAAGCGCGACGAAACGATCTCGTTTCCGCTCAACGCCGTGATCAAGGGTTGGACCGACGGACTCGTCGGCATGAAGGTCGGCGGTCGCCGGACCCTCATCATCCCCGGTGAACTCGCCTACGGGCCGGCGGGCCGCCAGCCGGCGATCGGCCCCAACGAGACGCTCGTGTTCACGATCGACCTCGTCGGGGTCAACTGAGCGACCGCCGAGGAGTTGCCGCCGTCAGGCGGACAACTCCTTGACGATCTCGACCATCAACTCACCCGCCTCGGTCGGGTTTGCACCGACCCGCACGCCGGCGGCGGTCAACGCCTCCATCTTCGCGGCTGCGGTGCCCTTCCCGCCGGAGACAATCGCCCCCGCGTGGCCCATCTTCTTGCCGGCCGGCGCCGTCTGTCCTGCGATGTAGGCCGACAGCGGCTTGGTCACCGACGAACGGATGAACTCGGCCGCTTCTTCCTCGGCGGAGCCGCCGATCTCACCGATCATCATGATCGCGTGGGTGTCGGGGTCGGCCTCGAACGCCTGGAGGCAATCGATGAAGCTGGTTCCCGGCACCGGATCGCCGCCGATACCCACACATGTCGTCACGCCGATGCCCTGGAGCTTCAGTTCGTAGAGCGCCTGGTAGGTGAGCGTGCCGGAACGGCTGACGATGCCGACGTTGATCGCTCCCGGCTCGGCCTCCTTCGCGATGTGGCCGGCGGTGATGCCGATGTTGCACTTGCCGGGGCTGATGATGCCCGGGCAGTTCGGACCCAACAGGCGGACGTTGGGGAAGTCGCGCCGCAGCTTGTTGAAGAACCACGCCTCGTCGTGTGCCGGCACGCCCTCGGTGATGCACACGATGAACTCGACGCCGCCCTCGGCGGCTTCCATCACCGCCGCCTTGACGCCGGCTGCGGGAATGAAAATGCAGCTCGCGTTGGCGCCGGTCTCGGCAACGGCCTCCGCGACGCTCGCGAAGACGGGAATGCCGTCAACGTCGGTGCCCGCCTTCTTCGGGTTCGTGCCGCCGACCACCTGCGTGCCGTAGTCGCGGTTCAGCAGGCCGTAGTAGCGGCCCTGGCTCCCCGTGAGCCCCTGGTAGATGACCTTGGTGTTCTCGTCGACGAAGATCGCCATCGTTCTGTGCTCCTTCAGGCCTTCGCCAGTTCGACGACCGTGCGGGCCGCATCCAACATCGTGGGTTCCATCCGGAGCTTGTCTCCCAGATGGGGCTCGAGGATCGCCCGGCCCTCCTCGGCGTTGGTGCCGTCGAGGCGAATGACGATCGGGCTCGAAATGTCGATCTGACCCAGGGCGGTGATGATGCCGTTGGCGACCTCTTCGCCACGGGTGATGCCGCCGAAGATGTTGATGAAGATCGACTTCACCAGCGGGTCGTTGTCGATGATCGTGAGTGCCTTGACGAACTTGTCGGCATCGGCGCCGCCACCGACGTCGAGGAAGTTCGCGGGAGATCCACCCACCTGGTTGACCACATCGAGGGTGCTCATCGCGAGCCCGGCACCGTTGGCGATGATGCCCACGTAACCGTCGAGACCGACGTACTGCAGATCGGCCTCGTGCGCAGCCTGCTCACGGCTGTCGCGCTCCTGGGTCGCCTCGTACTCGGCCCAGTCGTGGCGGTACGACGCGTTGTTGTCGAGGGTGACCTTGGCGTCGAGGGCGTGAACCTCGCCGCTGGGCTTGAGGATCAGTGGGTTGATCTCCGCGAGATCCGCGTCGCCGTCGGTGTAGGCCGTGTAGAGCTGCTTGAGGATCGCGACCGCTCCCTCCACGGCGTCGGGGTTGAGCTTTGCGGCGGCGACCCACTCACGCGCCTGCGCGTCGGTGAGCCCGTCGACGGGGTCGATCCAGATCTTGGCGATGGCGTCGGGGTTGTCGACCGCGACCTGCTCGATCTCGACGCCGCCCTCCGCCGACAACATGCCGAGATGCTTCTTGGCCGAGCGGTCGAGAGTGAAGCTGGCGTAGTACTCCTCCGCGATGTCGGAGGCGTGCTCGATCCAGAGGCGCTTGACGATGTGGCCTTTGATGTCGAGGCCGAGGATGTTGCCGGCGTGGAGGCGTACCTCGTCCGCGTCGTTCGCGAGCTTCACCCCGCCGGCCTTACCCCGGCCGCCCACCATCACCTGCGCCTTGACCACCACCGGGTAGCCGGCTGCCTCAGCGGCGGCGACCGCCTCGTCGACCGTGTCGGCAACCCCGCCCGGAGACACCGGGATGCCGAAGGAAGCGAAGAACTGCTTTCCCTGATACTCGAACAGGTCCATGGACCGAAACCCTCCGCTCTCGACAACTGGCCACGCCGGACGGATTCGGCCGTCTCGACACGCTGGGCGATACTAAGGAGTCCCGACCGGTGGCCCCAACCCGACACCGGCGACCGCTGCCATGCCGATCGAACGCCGAAGCACCTCACGCCAGACGACGATCCTCATCCTCAGCATCGTCGCGGTGCTGGTTGCGATCGGCCTCGTGATCGCAGCGGTCGGCGCTGCGGGCCGGAACAACCCTCCGGTGATCCAGGCGGGAAAGCGCACGCGATTCGATGCCGGACTCGCGAAGGAGCGAGCTGCGTCGATCGCCAAAGACGGACCGCTGTTGTTCAGCGACGTGTCCGGCTCCGGTCAGCGACTCCCCGTGTTCGTTTCGCACGATGGCGGCGACTTCCGTACCGGCTGGAACGTCATCGGCGCGCATCTCCCCGACACCCCCGACGACTGCTTCCTCCGTTGGTCGAAGGAGTCGGCGGTCTTTGAGGCCCCCTGCACCGATGTGACCTACCCACTCGACGGCGGCCCGCTCCCCCACTACGGCTGGGAGGTCGACGAGGACGGCCACCTTCTGATCGACCTTCGCTCGCCGACAACCAAGCCCGGGTGAGCCGGCGACGCCCGGGTGGCGTCAGCCGAAGAGTTCGCGGACGCGGTCGGCCTGAACCTTCTCGGTACCCGTCCGGGGAAGGTCGTCGACGACGATGACCTTCCGAGGCGCCTTGTAGTGGGCGAGACGCTCGGACGCGAACGCAACGAGTTGCTCCGGCGTGACCCGAGCGCCCGGACGAAGGCGGACCGCCGCGACGGGGATCTCACCGAGGTGTTCGTCGACGAGGCCGACCGCCGCGGCCTCCAACACGTCGGGATGCTGTTCGATGACCCCCGCCACCTCGACCGGATACACCGAGTAGCCACCCGACTTGATCACCTGCTTCGCGCGGCCCTGGAAGATCACCGTTCCCGCCGGGCCCCGCCGCACGAGGTCACCCGTGTGCAGCCAGCCGTCGCCGTCGAGGACCGCTGCGGTCGCTTCCGGCGCCCCCCAGTACCCACGCAACACCCCGGGCCCGCGCAGGAGCAGCTCTCCGACCCCGCCGAGACGCACCGTGCGGCCGGCTTCGTCGACCACACGGAACCGATAGCCCGGAAGCCGGAACCCGAGCGTGTCGCCACGGAGGGGCACACCGGGCGCATGCACCTTCACGGCGACGCCTCCCCCGACCTCGACCATTCCGTAGCCCTCGACCACGAACGCTCCACCCACAGGTCCGACGATCGGCAACGTCACCAACGAACCCATCCGCTGGAACGCCCGAGCCAACTCCTCAGGCAGCACGTCGGCTCCCGACACCCACACCCGGACGCAACTCAGGTCGCGCGACTCGGCCCCCGCTTCGAGCAACAGCCGATACATCGTCGGCACACCGATGAACATCCCGGATCGTCGGGACTCGATGGTGTCGAGCACCTGAGGTGCACGGAACCGCTCGAAGCACACGACGGGAACACCCGCGACCGCCATCCCCAGCAAGGAGATGAACCCCATGATGTGGGCGACCGGCAGCGCGACGACCGCCTCACCGAGCGGGAGGTCGGGGAGCGCGCCCACCATCGTGAGTTGGCCGACCAACGCCCGGTGGGTCAGTTCGGCACCCTTCGGTGAGCCCGTGGTGCCCGAGGTGTAGAAGAGCGCGGCGACATCGCCGACCGACGGCTGTGCCCCGTCGATCGTGACGGCAGGACCCGCGAGGTCCGAGAGATCGCGAACGACCAACGCTGCACGCGAGTCGGCCTCGACGTGGTCGATCTCGCTCTGGCGCATCTGCGCGTTCACCGGCACCGGCAACGCTCCCGCCCGCGAGACGGCGAGACACAGGAGGAACTGGTCGTAGCCGTTGGGGACGGCGATGACGACGCGGTCGCCCGGCGAGACCCGCTGCGCGACCGCAGCGGACCACGACCCGACCAACTCGGCAGCCTGTCGGTAGGTGAGCTCACGGCCGGTGGCCGGCTCGGTGACCAGCCGTCGGTCGCCGTGGATCACGGCCAACTCGGCCATGACCGATCCGAGGGTTGCTCCGCTCAGCGCAAGGCGCATGCGGCGACACGGTTGGGCGAATGACATGTTCACACCTTCTGCAATGGAGCCCAGGCGAGCAACAACCATTTCTCGCCGACCTCGGGGAATCGAACGTACGCCTGTGCCTTGTCGCCGGAGTCCTGAAGGTCCAATACGACACCGTCCCCCCACTTTGCGTGGCGCACGTCATCGCCGATCCGAAGGTCGAGTTGGTCGGCACCGGACGGCTTGGACGGCGCCGGCTTCGCGGTCAACGCAGCGGAAACCTTGCGCTCGCGGTTCGCGGCGAGGCCGTCGCCCCAGCCTGAGGACCACGAACCGCGGCCTGCGCCCCAGGTCGCGCCGGAGCCGAACGAAGCGCTCCGACGACGACGACCGCCCACCTCCTCGATCAGTTCCTCGGGGATCTCCGACAGGAACCGCGACGGCGGGTTGTACTGAGTGGAGCCGTGCAGGGACCGCGCCCAAGCAGACGAGACGTGCAACAGCCGCTCGGCGCGGGTGATGCCGACGTAGGCGAGCCGGCGTTCCTCCTCCATCTCGTCGGGCTCACCCAACGTGCGCATGTGGGGGAAGATGCCTTCTTCCATCCCGATGAGAAACACGATCGGGTATTCGAGCCCTTTTGCGGAGTGCAGCGTCATCAGCACGACGGTGCTGTCGTCCTCGTCGAGCGCGTCGGTGTCGGCGACGAGGCCGACCTGTTCGAGGAACTCGTCGATCGACTCGTAGTCGAGGGCCTGGCCGACGAGCTCAGAGAGATTCTCGAGGCGACCTTCGGCCTCGATGCCGCCGTCGGCCTCGAGTTCTGCGACATAGCCCGATCGCTCAAGCAGGTGCTCGAGCAGCGGCCCGGGCCCTCGCCCGACCACCGGCGCCGCCGATTCGATGATGTCGAGGAACTGCTCGATCCCTCGGATGGCGCGTCCCGTGACTCCGGCCTCATCACAACGCCGGAGGGCTTCGAGAAACGTCACGCCGCGCTCACGGGCGAACACGTCGACCTTGGCGACCGAACCGTCGCCGATGCCCCGCTTCGGGGTGTTCAGCACCCGTTTGACCGACACCTCGTCGTCGGGGTTCACGACGGCCTTCAGGTAGGCCATCGCGTCCTTCACCTCGCGTCGGTCGTAGAAGCGGACCCCGCCGATCACCTTGTAGGGAATGCCACTGCGGACCAGCTGTTCCTCGATGACCCGCGACTGGGCGTTGGTTCGGTAGAAGACCGCCATGTCGCCCCAGCGCTCACCCGCGTCGTGGTACCTGGCCATCTCGCCGGCGACCCACATCGCCTCATCGGCTTCGTCCTCGGCAGTGAACCGCCGAATCAAGTCGCCCCGCGCGGCGTCGGTCCAGAGCTCTTTCGGTTTGCGGGTGACGTTGTTGGCGATCACCGCGTTCGCCGCGTCGAGGATGGTTTGGGTCGAGCGGTAGTTCTGCTCGAGGAGCACCACCGTCGCGTCGGGGAACGCCTGCTCGAACTCCAGGATGTTCGAGATGTCGGCGGCACGGAAGGAGTAGACGGACTGGTCGCCGTCGCCCACCACGAAGGCGTTGCGGTGCTCGTGAGCGAGTGTCAACACGAGTTCGTTCTGCACCGAGTTGGTGTCCTGGTACTCGTCGACGAGGACATGGGCGAAGCGTCGCTGGTAGTGCGCGCGGACCTCGGCGTCGGTGCGCAGCAACTCGACGGTCACGGCGAGCAGATCGTCGAAGTCCATCGCGCCCGAGCGGCGGAGACGCGCCTGGTACTCCTCGTAGACGTCCGCGATCCGCCGCTCGTGAATGACCTGTGCCGCTTCGCGGTACGCCGCAACGCTCAGGCCGCGGTTCTTGGCTGCGGAGATCGCCGCGTGCACCGACCGCGGCGGCAGCTTCTTCGGATCGATGTTCAGGTCGCGGAGGATGTAGGTGACCATCCGCACCGCGTCTGCCTGGTCGTAGATGGTGAACTGGGCGGGATAACCGAGTCGGTGGGCGTCGCGGCGGAGGATGCGGACGCACGCCGAGTGGAACGTGGACACCCACATCTTCGACGCCACCGGACCCACGAGACGACCGACCCGCGCCTTCATCTCGTCAGCGGCCTTGTTGGTGAAGGTGATCGCGAGAATCTCGAAGGGCGATACGCCCTGCTCAATGAGATAGGCGATCCGATGGGTCAGGACCCGCGTCTTGCCCGAACCCGCCCCCGCGATCACCAGCAGCGGGCCCCCGTCATGGGTGACCGCCTCTGCCTGGGCGGGGTTCAGCCCGGCGAGGAGCGGATGTTCGTCGACGGGGCCGCCTGGGGACATGCGGTCCAAGGTAGTGCGGGGGCTGTGACAGCCCGCCGGTCGGCTCCGCCCTAATGTCGGCGGCGATGAGCGACGCCCCACCGCGGCACCCGTTCCGGTTCAGCTCCCCCGCGACCGGCTGCAACACGCGTGCCGAGCTGATCGACCGCGCCCGCCTCCTCGAAGACCTCGGATATGCGTCCGTCACGATCGCGGATCATTTCGGTGACCAGCTCGGACCGATCGCGACGCTGATGGCCATCGCGGAGGCCACGACCACGCTCCGCATCGCACCCATGGTCTTCAGCAACGACTACCGCCACCCAGCGGTCCTGGCGAAGGAAGCGGCGACCCTCGATCTCCTCTCGGAGGGCCGCCTGGAGCTGGGCCTGGGGGCGGGGTGGAAGGCAATCGACTACGAGTACACCGGCATCCCCTTCGACGATCCTGTCGACCGCATCGACCGAATGGCCGAATCGTTGTCGATCATCAAGGGGCTGTGGGGTCCCGGGCCGACCAACGTCGCGGGTCGCTGGTACCGGGTCGAGGGCCTCGACGGCACTCCGAAACCTCTCCAGCAGCCACATCCGCCGATCACGATCGGGGGCGGGTCCAAGCGGGTGCTGCAGCTCGCCGGACGTGAAGCCGACATCGTCGGTTTCATCCCCTCGATGAAGGCGGGGGTCGTCAACGAGCAGACGGGAGCCAGCGCAACGCCCGCCGCGATCGAACGTCGGCTCGGCTGGGTCCGCGAGGCAGCCGGCGATCGCTTCGGGCAGCTCGAGTTGCAGGTTCGCCTGGAGTTGGCGCTCGTGACCGACGACCCCGATCCCATCTTCGATTCACTCTCCGGCGGATTCGGACTCACCCCCGACGAAGCCCGCCAGACCCCCTACGCGCTGTTGGGCTCCACTTCCCACATGGCCCACCAACTTCGGGAGCGCCGGGATCGGTGGGGGTTCTCCTACATCGGCGTGCCACGCGAAGCCGCCGAAGCACTCGCTCCGGTGGTGGCTGAGCTCGCCGGCACCTGAGCGCCGGGGCTCAGAGCCGCCCGAAACGAACGGGCGACGAGGTGCTGTAGATGCTGGCGATCTTCACCACGTCACCGGAGTGCGGCGCGTGGATCATGAGGCCATTGCCCGCGTAGAGGCCGACGTGGTGCACGGGATTCCCGCCGAAGACGAGATCGCCGGGCTGCAGTTGGTCGGCGCTTATGCGCTGCGTCATAGCGAACAACGCACGCGAGGAGTGCGGGAGGGACTTGCCGCCCTTCCCCCAGGCGTACATCACGAGGCCGGAGCAGTCGAAGCCGGAGCCGGGTGAGCTCGCACCCCAGCGGTACGGGACCCCGAGCTGGCTCTTCGCCGCAGCAATCGCGGCGGCAGCACCCGGGCTCACCGGACCCGGGTCGGGCAGGTTGGCTCCGACAGCCGCATCAGTTGCGGTGCGGCGAGTCGACGTGGACGCAGCGCCTCGAGGGGTCGCGCTGCCACGCGCCGCCTGATAACTCTCGGTCTCCACCCGCGGCGGGATCGCCGCAGCGCGCCGTGCCGCCGCAGCAGCTGCACGTGCGGCTTCCTCACGAGCCGCGCGTTCCGCCGCAGCGGCCCGCTCCGCGGCGAGACGCTGTTGCTCGGCGGCGACCGCTTCGGCGAGCTGCCCGCTGATCGACTTTTGCAACGCACGCTGATCGGCGATGGTCGATTCGAGCCGGGCGCGGGTTCGCTCGAGGCCCGCGACCTTGGCGTCGATCGTCGCCTTCGCGGCGGCCAGCTTGCGCTGCTCGTCGTCGAGTCGGAGGCGAGCCGCACGAACGTCGTCGATCACCTGTGCGCGGTCGCCCTGGAGACTCTCGAGGTACGCGGCACGGGTGCTCACGTCGTCGGTGACATCCGTGGGCATCAGCACCGGATCGAACTTTCCACCCGACGTGAACGCCGCGATGGCATAGCTCTTCGCCGTCGAGCGCTGCCGACCGAGGTCTGCTTCGGCGTCTGCGACCGCTTGGTGCTTGGCGGCGAGCTTCGATTGCAGGTCGGCGACCTCTGCCTTCGCTTCGAGGTACGCCTCGTCGAGATCATCGCTCTGACGGTTGAGGCGCTGGAGTTCTGCGGCAATCGAAGCAGCCCGAGCACGAAGTTGCGACGGGGTCATCGGCGGCTGAGCGGCGACCACCGACGGGGCGACTGCAAGAGCGAGCAGTGAGCACAACACCGTGGCGGCGACGCGGAAGGTTCGGGTCACGCGGAGCATGGCGTCAGCCAGTATGACGGCTACGCGTCGAATATGACAACTCGGTTACGAACTCGCGACGCTTGTCGGTCACACCCCACCCTGTCGGACACACGCCACTGCGTGGCGTGTGACTACTCCCACCCACCACCCCACCCTGTCGGTCACACGCCACTGCGTGGCGTGTGACTACTCCCATTCGATGGTGCCGGGGGGTTTGGAGGTGATGTCGTAGGCGACCCGGTTGATGCCGGGCACCTCGTTGATGATGCGGCTGGCCATCGACTCAAGGACCTCGTAGGGCAACCGCGCCCAGTCGGCGGTCATCGCGTCCTCCGAGGTCACCGCACGAACGATCACCGGGTAGCCGTAGGTCCGCTCGTCGCCCATCACCCCCACGGCACGGATGTCGGGCAGCACCGCGAACGCCTGCCAGATGCTGCGCTCGAGGCCGGCGGCGTGGATCTCCTCACGCACAATCGCGTCGGCTTCCTGGAGGATCGCGACGCGTTCGGGGGTGACCTCTCCGATGATCCGCACGCCGAGGCCCGGCCCGGGGAATGGCTGACGCCACACGATCTCGTCAGGAAGACCCAACTGCGAGCCCACCGCACGGACTTCGTCCTTGAACAGGCTGCGCAGCGGTTCGACCAACTCGAAGGTCATGTCCTCGGGAAGGCCGCCCACGTTGTGGTGACTCTTGATCTTTGCCGCGTGGCCGGTGCCCGACTCGATGACATCGGGATACAGCGTTCCCTGCACGAGGAACCGTGCGTCCTCGATCCCTCCGGACGCGTCCTCGAAGATCCGGATGAACAGTTCACCGATGGCCTTCCGCTTCTCCTCGGGCTCGGTCACCCCACTGAGCCGCTCAAAGAACCGTTCGCCGGCTCGGACGTGGATCAACTCGATGCCCTGGTGGCGGCGGAACGTCTCTACGACCTGATCGCCCTCGCCCTTCCGCATCAGGCCGGTGTCGACGAACACGCAGGTGAGCTGCGCGCCGATCGCTCGGTGAACAAGCGCCGCGGCGACCGCCGAGTCGACCCCACCTGACAGCCCGCAGATCGCCCGACCGTCGCCGACCTGCTCGCGGATTGATGCGACCGCGCTGTCGATGAACGACTCCATCGTCCAGGTTGCGGAAAGCCCGGCACCGTCGAGCAGGAAGCGCTCCAAGAGCTGCTGTCCACGGGGAGTGTGGAGCACCTCGGGGTGGTACTGAACCCCGAAGATCCGGCGATTCGGGTCTTCGAACGCTGCGGCCGGGGTTTCCGGCGACGATGCCGTCGCCGTCGCTCCGCGTGGAGGTTCGACGATCGTGTCGAAGTGGCTCATCCAGACCTGCTGCGGATCCCGATCCGCGAACAACAACGTGGCGTCGCTGACCGAGAGTTCCGTCCTGCCGTACTCGCCCCGACCGGTCTTCGCGACCGTCCCGCCAAGATCCCGGGCGAGCAGCTGCGCGCCGTAACAGATGCCGAGAATCGGAACGCCGGCGTCGTAGATCGCCGGGTCGATCGAGGGGGCATCGGGCTCGTGCACCGACTTGGGCCCGCCCGAGAAGATCAACGCGCTCGGGGCCCGCTCCGCCAACTCGGCGGCGGTGATCGTGTGCGGGACGATTTCGGAGTAGACGTGCGCCTCCCGCACCCTGCGGGCGATCAGCTGCGCGTACTGCGCCCCGAAATCAACAACCAGTACCCGCTCGTCGGGTGCGGTCTCGCTCACCGCCGCACCCCGACGACCAACTCGGCCTTCTGCAGGTCTTTGAGCGTCGCGTGACCGGTCAACGCCATCGTCTTGCGGAGCGCTCCAAAGAGATTGGTGCGCCCCGAATGGTCGACGGCTGGGCCGAGGAGGATCTCTTCGGTGGTGCCGAGTTGATCGACTCTGACCCGTCCACCGCGCGGCAACCGTGGA
>JAKOVA010000047.1 GCA_029782335.1 Actinomycetes bacterium
CACTTCTTGGCGGCCTTGGTCGACATGATCACCCTGCCTTCGCTTCGAGTTGGGTCACCCGCTGGAACAGCTCGTTGCGATCCTGTTCGAGCAGCATGATCAGCTCGTGCTGCTCGCGCAGCGCCGGCACGATCTGATCGCGGAGCACGAGGAGCAGCTCGCGCAGCTCGCGTGCGATGTTCTCTAGCCGGCCAGCGACGACCACCCCGCTTGCGCTTGCGTCGTGCCATGCGATCGAGCCTACCACCAAGGACAGGTATCGATCAGCCGTACTTCGCCCGACGACGGTAGAGCGCCCGCTTCGATGCCTTGAGCGTCTTCTTGTGCTTATCCCAGATGAAGCACTGCGCGTGCGTCTTGGACTTGGTGCCCGGGGCGTAGCCGCCCGTCTCGACCGGTCCGCAGGCCGCGACGTAGGACTGGCTACGTGCCCCACGCTCGACGACGTAGGCCGTAATCCCCCGCTTCGCGCGGGCGCTCGCGTCGCGGAGCGCCTCGCGCATCGAGTAGGTCTCCTTGCGGACCATCTCGTGGCGCGTGTTGAAGTCGGTGATGACTTGGAACTCGCGGCGCCTCGCCATCACCTATGACCTTTCGTCGACGAGCAGTTCTCTTTGACCTCGAACGTCAAACCGCCCCATCCCGCACGCTTTGCGATCTCACGCTGACGGTCGAGCCAACGTTCAGCGCTGGCCTTGTCGCCGCGGAAGTCCTTGTCAACAAGCGGCTTCGCCGCGCCACTCGCACGCACCGAGGCGTTGTACGTACATCGGATCGCCATCACTTCCTCCGAGCTCGACCGATCTTGGTCAGGTTCGACGTCGAGATGTCATACCGTCCACGCGGCGCGTAGTTGACCGTGTAGCCTTGGGCATCCTTCGCGCGCACCGGTGCTTGCACCTCAGCAACGCCGCAGCCGGACCACTTCTTGATCACGCCAGTCGGCGGATAGCCCTCGTTCGCTTGAATGCGCACGCCGCCCTCACGGAGCAGCACGTGGACGCGATCACCGACAGACAGTGGCTTCCCGTGGCGGTCCGTGTTCGGTGGGCAGTACGAACCGCGGCGCTTGCGTGAGCGCGCCATCACTTCCCCCGAACGCGGCTGACGAGCGCGCGGCCGCGCGAGCTCCCTGCGAGCCAGCCGCCGAGCAGGACGCCAGCGATCACGGCCCACTTGTGGTCAGCGAGCGGCGTGAACAGGCCGTCGAGGTGGACCTGCCGGAGCCTGGTGTAGTAGTTCGGGTCCTCGACGAGATGATCCATCGCGATCTCGCGCGCGACGGTGGGGCTGTTCGTGTGCTCCATCTCGACGCGCGTGCCGATCGCGAGCTGCTCGGGATCGAACTGATCCGGGCTCATGCCCGCGGCGCGGCCGCCCGGGATCCGATCGACGAACAGCTTGCGCAGCGCCATCTTCGCGCGCCACAGCGGGCGCGGAAGCGCACCGAGGAGCTCGCCAGTCGCGCGCTGCGTGGGCGTGACCCGCGGGCCTTCGAGACCCATAATGTACGCCATGGGCTACCTCCGGCGACGCCGCGGGCGCGGCCCCGAGAGATTGATCCCGACCTTGCGCAGCGCCGGCTTGATCGTCGAGTCGCCGAACTTCGCCATCGCGAAGTAGCCGGCGGCGGCCGAGCCCGCGAGCACGAGACCGACCTGCGCCCACGCCGGCAGACCGGCCCAGGACAGACCGAGGCCCGGCCCGCTGAGCTGCGCGGTGACCGGGACCTCGTTGAAGTAGAAGGACGCCCAGCCGCCGGGGATCCCGACCCGCCGCGCGATCGCTCGCTGGTTCGGGTTGGTCGGGTCGAATACCGCGGTCTGTTCGTACTGCTTGAGCAGGTGCATCACAGCCTCCGTTGAGCGTCGAGTCTACCTCGACGCGGGGGTTGGCCGTGAGCCCTTACCGCTTCCGGGTCTTGCGCGACTTCCGGCACTGGCCCTTGCGACGACCGCGGGAGACCTTGCCGAACTTGCAGTGCTTCTTCTTCGCCATCTGGGAATCCTCCTGGTGTGAGACCGAGCGTCACACAGGGTAAGGTTACCGTCAAGCAGGGGCTATAGCCCGCCGCGCTCCCACAACGTCGCGACCGACGCGAGCTTGAGCCGTGGACCGCGGGTGCCATCTGGGAAGATCCGCCGATGGTGGACGATCACCGAGCAGAAGTTGTTGCTGCTCTCGCCGGTGATCTTGGTCGTGTCGACGTCATCGGGGTTCTTGCCCTTGGCGATCGCCTTCGCGCGAGCTTTCTCGATCGTTTCCTGCCGACGCTGCTCGATCAGGTCGGGATGCTCGTCGAACTGGAGGCGCTTGTCGAACGTCCAGAGCTCCGGGGGCTCCGAGAGCGGCTCGCCCTTGCCCGCCTCGGGGTCGAACGAGGTGATCACGTGCCACCAGTCGGTGGACGTGTCGAGCTTGCAGAGCACGATCAGCTCGGTGCACCGACCGAGCCGCAGCTCGTCGATCGACTTCTGCGCCCATGGTAGCGGCGCCGAGTAGGGCCAGTTCTCGAAGCCGGAGCCACGCCATGGCATCTTGAGCCCGTCGATGCCTTTCTCCAGCGACCACGACCATGCCGATCGGATCCACGAGCGCGGATTCGAGCACGGATCGAAGTCGACCATAGGCAGCATGTCGGCAAGCCATTTCGGCGTACACGCCGCGTCGGACAGCGGCGCGACCGCGAGCGGGCGGCGCCCGATCGTCGCCTTCCGCCGCCCACGGCGCGGGCGCGCGAGCGTCGGATCGTCGGGCATGGACTTGTCGATGATCGTGATCTCCATCTACCACCGGTCCTTGCGGCGCATGTTCGTGCGCTTGGTATCTTGCGCATGGTCGCCTTTGGGCGCACGCAACGTTGGCAGGAACTCGCGCGAGCGTTCAAGTAGCTGTTCGGCCTCTGTCTGGATCCCGAGGGCATCGCGTGACGCGGCTTCGTTCGGACGCACTAGGCGATCGAGCTCGATGTCAGCCGCTAGATCGATCATGTCCTTCATGACATCCGGATCCGCGGCGTCATCAAAGTCTCCGGGCTCTGGGCAGAGATCAGATGCAGACGCGGGCGTCGTGAAATCGTTGACGCCTATGGTTCGCACGTTCATGTCGACCCACACGAGCGACGTTCGCGCACGAGTGATCGCGACATACTCGATGTTGAGCTCTTCTTGATCGGGGTCGGTCCTACCGTCGCCGCCGCATGCGATGCAGTTCGACATGCCATCTTCGCCCTCACCGTCGCCGGAACCACCGCATCGGTGGCACGGCGTGTGACGTGCGAATGTCTGCCGGAGCAGGAACACGCGATCGGCTTCGAGACCCTTGACCTTGTGGACCGTCGAGAGCAGTACGCCCGAGTCGTTCTGCATGATGATCTCGGAGAGCAGCCGCTTGATCCCGAGCGGCTCGACGTTCTGCACGGCCACAAGCAGCATGTTGCGTTGCTCGTCCGCGCGATCGGCCGCACTCGGCGAGTTCGCTTTCTCCGCGGCCTGTGTCATCTTCGCGTGCCACTCCTCCAGGCTGCGGATGAACGCCTCGCGCGAACGCAGGTCGAGATCGTAGTCGAGCAGATGGAACAACGGGTCGAGCATCTCCTTGCCGGCGTTGAGCTCGAACGAGACCTTGCTACGCCACAGGTAGAGCGCGCAGTCGAGCAGATCGGCGTTCGTCCGCGACAGTACGAACGTGTGCGCCTGGTATGGTCGCGTGCTCGCGGCTTGCTCGGTGATCGCCTTGGGCAGCTTTGCCCACGCGCACTCGGCGACGACGCCGGGATCGGCACCATCGCGCCCGCGTAGCGTCGGAACGATCTCCTTCGCCGCGTTGACGATTGCCGTCGCACACCGCCACGTCATGGTCAGCGGCAGGAACTTCGCCTTGAGCTCTTCGCGAGCGAGCGCCCACGCGGCTTCACCCATCGAGCCACGCCAACCGTAGATCTGCTGGTTGATGTCGCCGATGCCAATGAACCGCGCCTTGGGCGCCATGAGCTTGCGCAGCATCGCGAACTGCGGCGGCGAGATGTCTTGCAGCTCGTCGACGAGTACGGCTTGATATCGGCTCTTGGGTTCGAGCTTGCACGCGAGCGGCGCCCACACCATGTCGCAGTAGTCGATCGTCTGCCGGTTCGCGAGGTCGAGGCTGATCGTGTAGCCGTCGCGCGCGAGCTCGACCGCGAGCCCGATCTGCCGCTCGTTCATCTTGCGATCGAACAGGTCGTACTCGTAGCCGAGCGCGAGCGCCTCCTGCGAAGTCGGCGGCAGGTCCGTGACCATGACTTCCTTGATCTGCCGGAGCAGTCGAACCGCGGCGCGCTTGACGTTGAAGCTCGGGGTGCCTCCGGCGACACGCTTGATCACATCCTCAGTGCCGGTGTGGCTGACCTCGATGCGCGGGTAGTGCGCTCGTACCATCGCAAGGCCCTGTGCGTGGAACGTCTTGACGTGCAGAAGTGAGCCGGGCGGCATGATCGGCTTCTTGGCCTCCAGCTCGTCAGCGATCCGTCGGTTGAACGCGCAGAGCAGGATGCTCTTCTGCGGGATCCGCGCGAGCGCGCGCAGGAGTGTCGTCGTCTTGCCGGTGCCGGCGAGCGCTTCGACCACGAGGCTATCGCTGGTTGTCGTGACCGCGTTGATGATGGCTTGCTGCTCGCCGGTGTCGATCATCGATGCCTCTTCGGGATGACGTGGTAGGCCCGGCGTCGCTGCACGCTCGTCGAGGTCGCGCCGAGCTCGGTGGCCTGGTTGAGCGCCTTGCCGAGCGGACAGCCGTTCAAGTACGGGCACGAACAGTTCGCGACCCACGCGATCGCAGTGCCGTCCGCATCGCCTTCCATGCGGCCCAGGAAGGCACGACCGTGTTGTCCGTTGTCCGCGCGCCACCGGCCATCGTCTCCGAGACGAAGGACGTCGACGGCGCCGCGCGGCGGCCGGCACTTCGGGTGATACTTCATCGACTAGCCCTTCGAGGGGACCGAGAACAGGCTCGCCGGCTTCGCCTTGCGGATCTCGATCAGCTCGCGGAGCTTGGGCAGGTAGGCCATGTGCGCCGCGAACAGCCCGGCCACGGATTCGACCTCCGCGGTGTACCGCTTGGCGGCCTCCTGGCCGTCTGCGGTGATCACGCCCTTCTCGTCGAGGAACGTCATCAGGTACACCGCGTAGTCGAGACCCTCCTGGTAGGCGTCGATCAGGTGGTCGCGGCCGTTGTCCGCGGTAAGCGGCACCCCGTAGCGCTCGCGACCCACACGATCACGCTCCTTCATGTCGGCGATGATCAGCGCCACGACCGGCTCTTCGGACGGGTACACGCCCTCCGCGTACTCGACCACGAGCTCCCACGCCGGGCGGCGGGTCGTCTCCTTGGGCTTGGGCTGCTCGGCGTTGATCTCGGAGGTGGTGTTGTCGTTCGTGTTGTCGTTCGCGCTCATGATCGCTTGTCTCCCATCTCTCGGGTCCATTGGTCCCAGATCTCGGTGACCTTCTTGTCGAACTCCTCGCGGGTGATGGCAGCTTCGCGCACAACACCGACTGCGGTCGCGAGGAACAGCTCCCACACGACGGTTGCAGGAATTCCGAGCTGACCGAGACCCGCGAGCAGACGATCGATGCCTTGCGCGGTCAGCATGAACATCTTCTCGCGGATCACGATGCCTCCGGGCACGTCGTGACGTGCCGCCCGCCCCAGCAACCGCAGCGCTTGCAGCGATCGCGCGTGCTCGGCCCGGCTTCGTGCTCGAACATCTTGCGGTACTGCTTCCAGCCCTCGAAGTTGCCATGGTGCGCGAGTGAAGACCCGATCAGATGATCGGCTGCACCCACCGCCATTGCTTGATGCTCGAACGGTGAGGCGTGCATCGGATCGGCGCCGAGCGTGGCGGTCTTGGCAAGCTTGTCATGCAACTCGGCATCTTCGGCGCGATCACGTTGGCCGTCGTGCGTGAGATACGAGACCCGTGCGCAGCGGCCGACCGAGAGCTTGAGCAACTGCTCGGTGCTCTCGGCTTGCTCGATGTCATCGGTGCGGACGAACGGTAGGTGCCAACCACCCGGCGCGACGTAGTTCGGCAAGCTGTTGTGGAACAGCTCCCACGCGAGCGTCGCGAGCTTCTGGAACGACGGTTCGGCATCGGGGTGCTTGCGCAGGTGGAACAGGTTCGCGTGATCGGTAGCGCTGACGATGACCGCAATCGTCATCCACGGTTCGATCACTCGGTTGACGATCTGCTTGTGAAGCCCGAGTCGCTCACCCTTTTCGTGGTGCTCGGCCATCTTCGCGAGCCCTTCGAGCCACCACACGCGTGCTTCGTAGGTGTCCATCACCTCGTTCGTCGCCTGCATCCCCTTCTGGTTCTGGCCCCAATGCACCGGCATCGCGGGCGCGGTCAGCGTGCGACGACGCAGCACGCTCGTAGGGATCGCTCGCGAGCTCGCACTGTTCCGGCTGAGCACACGGTGGGTCATGATCTCGGCATGGATCATCCGCGGGTACTCCCAGACCCAGGAGATGAGCCGGCAACCACCGTCGGTGATCGAATCGGCCAGGACGCGCGCCGTGATCGGCGCCGCGGCCGCATCACCATGGAACGACATCTCCAGTTGCCCGTCGCTGTTCTTGGTGATGGCCGAGTAGCTACCCATGCCGAGACTCTACCCGACGAGGCTGACAGGCTCAGACGTCGGCCCAGGTATCACCGATCTTAGCCTCGATGGTGAACGGGATGTTGACCCCGGCGCGCTCGAAGGACGTCTGGAATTCCATCGTGCACCGCATCGCGAGCCGCTCGGCATCGTCTTCCCAGCACTCGAACACCGCGGCATCGTGGAACTGCCCGATCGCGTCGACCTGCCTGTAGCGTGGGCCGGTGAACAGCGTGATCGCGCTCCGCACAGCATCCTCACGTGCAGCCTGCATCCGAACGTAGTCGTCGAGCGTGAACCGCGGCGTCTCTGGCCGCGCGTTGGTGATGTGGGGCCACATCCGCTCCATGCCGGTGTTCATGATCGCTGCGCCGGCTGTCTGCACGCCGAAGTTGACGGCTTCGGGGCCTTCCGCGTTGCCCATCGGCCACACGCGAGCGCGCCCGATCACGAAGTCGCGGATCTCATGTGGTGGCGTCATCGCCTGCGCGATGGTCCGCTTGTGCCAGTTCGTGATCTCGGGCATGAGCGCCGCGAGCCGCGCGATCGCCTTCGCGAGATCCGCGAGCTTGATCATGTTGCCGGCCTTGAGCATGGTCTTGTGCAACGTTTCGAGCTGCGCCATGTACATATAGCCGTACTCGATGTTCTTGACGTTCTCGCGAAGCTGCTTGATCGTGTCCTTGTCGAGCGTGTCGAGGTGAGGCCAGATCGCGCGTGCGCACTCGATGTGGATGTCGCGCGAGGTATCCGCGAACACGGCGCAGAGGAACGGATCGCCCGAGATCAGGGCGATGACGCGTGCTTCGATCTGCGCGAAGTCAAACCCGACGAACTTGCGGCCCTTCGGGGCTCGGATCTGTCGCCGCAGATTCGGTCGGGTCTGCTTAGAGATGCTCTTGTCTTTCTCCGCGTAGCGCAAGATCGTCCCGTCGAGCAGCGGGAACGGCTTGCCAGGCCGCTCGCGCATCGCGTCGATCGTCGCCTGCGTGAGCCTAGCGATCTCCTCAGCGAGCAGCTTTTTCCACTTGTCCTTGGGGACATTCGAGACGACGGGCCACTGTGACGCCCATCGGCCGGTGATGCGGTGCACGTTCCAGATCGGATGAATCCGATCGAACTCGTCGGCGTAGCCGTACTGGATGATCTGCCCGTGTTGGTCGAATCGATCGAAGATCTGCCACACGAATGTGGAGAGCAGCTTGTCGTTCTCGCGGAACGTGAGGATGTCGCGTACGATCGGCTGATCGACGAGTGACTCCAGCACCTCTTTGTTCGTCGAGACGTCACCACTATCGGTCTTGTTGACGAGCCCGACACCCATCGCAAGCAAGAGCGCCGCGATGTGCTTGCCGGCGCCGATCTTCCACTTCCAATCGGGGTCGAGCTTCATCGCCGAGAGTCGGAGCTGGTAGCGCTCCTCGAAGTCGTCAGGGTCGAGCTTGCGTTGCTTGGCCGCTTGTTGCAGCGCGAGGTGATGCCAGATGTGCTCGCGCATCTTCGGATCGCGCGCGATGTCCTCGACGTGCCGGCGTGACTCCGAGACGTTCTTGGAGAACGTCGCAAGCAACTCGCTGTTCGTCTCACGACAGACCGGCATGCCCGCGAGGTGCATGTGACTCGCGACGTCGGCCATCTTGCGATCGAGCTCGTAGACCCGCTCGGCCTTGCGACGCTTGACCCAGATGTCGAGCGGCCGACGCAACGCGTGCGTGACTCCAGTGTCGTTCGCGTTGTAGACTGCGAGCTGTTCGAGGGTCTCTTCCTGGTTCCGAAACTCGCTCTTCCACGGCTTGACCCCGTAGAACTGCGCGCCGACGACCTGTAGCTTGTGGCTATTGCCAGGGAACGCCGCGTGATGCGCGAGCAACGTGTCATCGTAGGGCCCGTCGACGACGAACCCGTTCGCACGCAGCACGGTGCGATCGTAGAGCCCATTGTGATAGCCGACGACGACGGCATCGTTCGTCAGGAGGAGCTGTAGCAGCGAGAAGCACCATCCCGGCAACAAGTCCCATGCCAGCGAGACGGTGTGCTCGCTCGTCGCGATGCCGATTACCCGAACGCGCGCGACATAGGCCATGAGCGCGTGATGACGATCCGGATCCTCGACGTAGGTCTCCAAGTCGATCGTGCACATGCCCTCGGCAATGGCGCTGCGGTAGATCTGTAGGAACAGCTCGACAGCACGAGCAGAGTCGGTGACCTCGTAGTCGACATCGAGCCGAAGCCGGATGTCCTTGCCGCGTGCGAGCGCGTCGGCCTTGCCAGCGTCGTAGGTCAGGTTCACGAACGCCATGTCGGGCGTGTGCGACCCACCGATCGAAGCGCCCCCACCTCGGAGCAGCGCCGCAGGGTGGATCGCTGGGATCACCGGACGAACACCGCTACCGTCGACGTCGACATCGAACAACGTTCCGACGATGTCGGTCAGCTTCACCCGCTTGGGTTTGGCCTTCTTCTTGGGCTTCTTCGCGTCGACGAGCTTCTTGAGCGCGCGCTCGCGGAGCTTGAGATCGATCGTCTTGATCGCCTCCTCGCGAGCCTTGAGCAACATCTTGGCCTGATCGCGTGCGACCTCGCGTTGTAGGTACGCTTCGTCAGCCTTCCGTCGTTGCTTCCTGAGCGCGTCGATGATCTGCCTGCGTCGATGCGCGATCATCGCTTTGAGCCGGCGATCGCTCTCCTTGCTGATCGCTTTGCGTCGGGCGAGCTCGGCCTTGAGCGTCGGCGCCTGCCGGAGCTTCTGGCTCTTGCGGATCGCCTTGGGCGCGTCAGGCGGATCGATCTTGTCGAGCTCTTCCTTGGGGATGACGACGCGCGCGGCGACCGCACCAAGCGTCAAGATCGGCTTGCCCGGGAACTGTGCCAGCTCGTTCATGAGCCGCCCGCGACACGCAGCCGCAGCGCGCTCGCGAATCGCCTCGGGCGTTCCTTGCGGCGGGATGCAGAGCGTCGCGTTGCCGACCCACAGATCCTCGCGGCGCCGGCCGATCTTCGAGAGCACTTGGTTGACGACCTGGCCACTCGCGCCAACGAACGGACGACCGAACCTGACCTCGTTGTGCCCCGGGCCCTCGCCGATCACGAGCCATGCTGGATCCTCGGGGAATTCCGAGAACACCGGCTTGTTGGGGAGCCCCATCACCGAGAACGGGCAGTTCTCGCAATCGGCGCCCTCAGCGCTGCCTCG
>JAKOVA010000055.1 GCA_029782335.1 Actinomycetes bacterium
CGGGCCTGCGGTGGACGCGAGTCGGCCGGCCTGTACCACCGGGCGAAGTACCTGCAGGTGGCGGTGCTGGGGCTGGGCGGCGTCTGCCTGCTGCTCTGGCCCGGGCCGGTGCGGTGGGAGCTGTGCGTGCCGCTCGGCGCGGTCCTCTTGGGCGGGCTGGCCAGCGTGCAGTGGGCGTACTACAAGAAGCACATGTAGGTCAGTCGTGCGTCGCTGGATTGGCCGACGCGTCGCAGCGGCCCGCGGATGTCGAGCGTCAAGACTGCCCTACACGGGAGGCAATCAACGACGCGGGGTGGAGTCGTTCACATCGGCCGGTACAAACGGTTCGGCGGGTGTGTCCAGGAAGTTCGCTTGCAGCGTCGGCAGAGCGTCCCGTGCGCAGCTCGCTCCAAGGCCTCGCAGGCGGTCGATCATCTCGACGCGGTCGAGGGAGAACTTGCCTGCTGGAACAGCGACCTGGTGCCGGAAGTACCGCGGGGCTGCCTCGGTATGGCCGCAGAGAAGCTTCGCCGTTCCCGCCGACGCCCTGGACTGTCCGCGCATGAACAGCTCACTCGACTTCAGCAGCAAGCCCTTGTATCCGGCCGAGATCGGCACATCGAAGATCTCTTCGGTGCATCCCAGACTGAGGACGAAGAGGTCGTCGTCCTTCCAGCCCAGGATGCTGCGCGCTTCAACCGCGGCGACGCCCGCTGGGTTGTTGGCCCAAATGCCACCATCGATCAGCGGCGCACCGCTCGGCATGACATGCGCCCGAAAGTAGGTTGGCGCCGCGGCCGTCGCCAGCGCAACATCGACGGCTCGTTCCCGCCAGTCCACCTGCAATCGAGGATGGTGACGCGTCTTGAAGACGTAGAGATCGTCCTTGTCGCCGTGGTAGGCGGGAATCACGAGGCGGAGCCTGCTCTCGCCGAGCGTCTTCGATCCGAACGCCGCCGTCAGCGCAACACGAAGGGCGTCCGGCTCGTACTTCGGCCACGCGAGCTGTTGGCCTCGGCGTCTCCACTTGCGCAGCATGGCCGAACACCGCTGCGCAATGCCGTTGGCGCCGATCGGTTCGGCCTGATCGAAGATGCGCGGCCCTTCCCGAACGTAGAACTCGACGATGTCGCGCGCGGATAGACCGAGACCAAGCCCCAGCGCGATGATGCCCCCGGTCGACGTACCGGCGACCAGGTCAAAGTGGTCCGCGATCCGCTTTCCGGTTGCGGTCTCGACAGCATCGAGGAACGCCGCCTCGAGGACGCCTTTGATTCCTCCGCCATCGAGTGCAAGGATTCGTCGTTTAGGACGCATCGCGTACCTCCGGATGGCGCCCGCCGCCCTTCCACTCGTCGCTCACGAGCCACTCTTCGAAGTAGAACAACCACTCGTAGGTCCACGGCACGATCGTGTCGGCAATCGAGGCGCCGGGTGACCACTCCGCGGTTTGCGGATCGAAGAGACACAGCCGCACCGGTTTCGTCGAGTACACGTGCGGCAGATGGCGGCCGTCCGCCAACTCGTTGAGGTCGGGTGAGACGACCACGACTTCCGGCGAATCGGCACTGCGGTACCGAATGCGGACCTTGTACAGACGGCCGAACGGCGAAGGTCTGACATCGAGATTCCAGATCAACTCACCCCGCTTCACGACGCCGTGGCCACGGCTGACCGGGCTAGCCCGAAGACGGATCCACTGCTGTTCCGGGCTGAGCCAAGGATCGCGGACCTTCCGCACGCTACCGGCCGAAGAACGTGTGCGGCGGAGCGGTCACGCGCCCGACGGCGGGCGAGGTGACGAGGCCCAAGCCGGGTGCGACAAGCAGGGACCCCGCCGCGCGGGCATTGCCGACTTTCGTCGCAAGCGGTGCCATTGCAGCGCGAACGGCCTCCTGGCTCGCGCTGAAAGACTTCTGAAGCGCCTCGCCGAGTCGGTCCTTGCCTTCGAGGGCGAGCAGCCCTTCGAGCATAGCGACCGCATCCCTGTGCCAGCCGTAGAAGGCTCGGGGGAGGCGTGGATCGAGATTCCACTTGTCGGCGAAGTTCTCCCCAGTCGTGCTCTCGTTCTCGATGAAGTAGAACGGCTTGCCGTTCTGCTCGCCGACCTGAATGAAGTCCGGCAGGCGGCGCACCACGTCGACAATCAGCTCGTAGTTGTCCGCGTAGACGAACCGGGCGATGCAGTCTGCATAGGATCGCGCCGCGAGCGTCGTCAGGATGACGCTGATCGGCGCGAGCTCGCTGCCCCCAGGGGCGGCAAACGAGACGTCTCGATGGCGCTTAAGAAGTTGAACGATGCGCTTCAACGGAGGCTTGCGCATCTCCTGCTCGGGAAAGTCCTCCACCTCCGCACGCTTGGCAGCGATTGCGGCCTCGCGCAGGGTCAGCCTGGGCCGCAGAGCCGCGTACTGTTCGAAGCGGGCCGCGTATCCCTTCGGGTTGGTGGGCTTCCACGCCGCCAGTGCCCTGTCGGGCACCAGCTCGCCGCCGTTGCGGCATGCCGGATTGGGAATCGACGGCGTGATGTCGAGGTGGAACTCGTTCGCATAGCACAGCCGCCAGCAGCGCTGCTTCTCTTCGAGCATCGAAGCGTAGGTGGCGTGCCCCTTGAGTCGATCGCCGATCAATGCCTTGACCGCGGCGGGACTGGAGGTGGCGCCGACGGAGGGCAGGTGGCAAACGAGGTCCACGTCGAACTCGGCTCGGCCGATCGGCTTGTTGGCAGTACCCACCGCGATCGATCCCTGCGCGTAGATCGCGGCGTCCTGCAGAAACGGTGATTCGCCTTCGGCGAGCCACGCGCTGACGGCTTCATACCGAGCCTTTGCCGTCTCGTACTGGCTGTCAGTCAAGTCGATCTGCGCGAACAGCTCGTCGAGAACCACACCCAGCATCCGCCGCTTGTGCGAGGTCAATTCGATCAACTTGGGGTCGGCGTGCATATCCGTGCTCCAAAACGTTCATCGCCCGATCAGCGGGGCCGCCCGGTGATAGGACTGGCAGTGATGCCGACGGGCCGCTGTCCAAGGGTGGGACTGGTGGGCCGCTGTCTCCATGTCAGAATACCGTTCTCTAAAATCCAGTTGTTGACAAGTATAGCAAGAAAAGCCATCATCAGGCAAACCAAGTGGGGGTGCGCATGGGACTGACCCGAGAGGAACTGGGGCGGCGGATACGGTCCGCCCGGGAAACCTGCGGTCTTACGCAGGAGCAGTTGGGCGAGTTCGCCGACCTGAACCGTGTCGCGGTGGGCCAGATCGAGTCCGGGTCGCGGTCGGTCTCCAGCCTAGAGCTGGACCGAATTGCCCACGCCGTGGGCCGCGACATCAAATCCTTCTTTGCTGAGTCCTTTGTGGAGCGGGACGCCCTCGCCGCGCTGTTTCGTTCTGACGCCGAACTCGCAGAGCAGGCTGACCTGCTGAAGGCGTTGCAGGACAGCCTGGCGCTCGGCCACGAACTAACCAATCTCGAGCGCCTGCTAGGTATCGACCGCGTTCAGCTCCTCACCGCGTCGTACGAACTCCCGGCCCCCAGATCGCGCTGGGATGCCATCCAGCAGGGGCAGAAGGTGGCTGCGGAAGAGCGGCAGAGGCTGGGGCTCGGCGCAGCGCCGATCGGTGACTTGAGCGATCTGCTGGAGGCGCAGGGAGTGCGTACCGGCGCCGTCGCGCTCCCCGAGAACATCTCGGGGTTGACGCTCGTCGACAGCACGATCGGCGTGTTCGTGGTCATCAACGCCAAGCACGCGGCCGTTCGACAACGCTTCTCCCTTGCTCACGAGTACGGCCACGTCCTCTTGGATCGTGGTCGAGCCGGCGCCATCAGCCGCGCAGAGAACCGATCGGATCTCCTGGAGGTTCGGGCGAACGCCTTCGCCGCGGACTTCCTCATGCCGGCGGAGGGTGTGGAGCAGTTTGTCGTTGCGTTCGGCAAGGGCGGCGCAAGTCGCGCCCAGATCGCCGTGTTCGACGAGGCCGAGGCAGTGCAGGTCGAGCAACGTGCTGCACCAGGATCTCAGGACATTCAACTCTACGACGTAGCTTTGCTCGCACACCATTTCGGGGCGAGCCGAATCTCGGCGTTGTATCGCATGAAGAACCTGCGGCTGATCGACGAGCGCGAGTTCCAACGCCTCAAGGCCGAGGAAGACAGTGGAGCAGGTCAGGCGATCGCAACTTTCCTCTCGGCGCCCGAAGTGCCGAAGGAAGACACGTCGCGCGAGGACTTCCGTCGACGATTCCTCGCGCTCGCCCTAGAAGCCTATCGCCGCGAGGAGATCACGCGCAGCAAGCTTGCTGAGCTCGCGACGATGGTTCACCTGGGTCGGAACGAACTCGGGGATGCGCTCGCTTCGGCGAAGCTGGATTGACGCACCGCGGCGCGAGCGTATTCAATGGCTACAAACGCCGAGACAGTCGTCGTCGTCACCGACGCGAACGTGCTCATCAATCTGATTCGGATTGGTCAGTTGCCGCTTCTCGGTCAACTGGACGGCTATCGGTTCCTCGTTCCCGCCGAAGTGGCGAACGAGATTACGGAGCCAGACCAGCGGGAAGCCCTCGCGGGAGCGCTGGCAGGAGGCTATCTCGAACAGGTGGTCGTCGACACAATGGAATCGCTCCAACTGTTCGCCGAATTGCGCGACGTGATGGGAATGGGTGAAGCGGCCTGCCTCGCTCTCGCCGCCACGAGAGAATGTCACATTGCCTCGGACGAGAAGAAGCGCTTTCGACGGCGGGCCGTGGAACTGATTGGCGAGGAGCGGATCGTGCGAACCGAAGGGCTTCTACTTGAGGCCATCCGTCAAGGACACATATCGGTTGCCCAGGCTGATGGATTCAAGGCCGTTCTTGCCGCGAATCGCTACTCGATGCCGTTCCAAAGCTTTGCAGACCTCATGTAGGTGACTTGTTGTGAGCGGCGCCCTGATTGCTGCTGCCGGGCGACTCCATGCTGTGGGCTTCGCTGCGACCGGGAGGACACGTCCGCAATCTTGAGGACGCTGAGAAATGAGCACCGTTGAACCACAAAGCCCACAAGAAGAGAAGTTCTGCCCGCAGTGTGGGAGGAGCACTCTCCCGCTGTCGGTTCCGCACATCAGTCTGGACTGCAAAGAGTGTGGCCGCACTGTTCACTTCATCCGGCGTGGCGAGAACGGTGAGGGCATCAAGGTTGAAGCGGGAGAACGGTTCACCATTCCGGCCGGTTGGATCACGCTGTCCCTGGAGCCCAAGCCAAATGGGAAGCTGTTCCGCTCGGGTTTGCCGTTCCTCCTGAACCAGTTCTTCGTCGGGAAGACGCCGACGGAGGCGAGCATGCTGGAATTCGTCGAAGAGGTTGAAAAGGACTTCGATAGCTACGTCGAGAAGACCGAGGCTGCGAAAGGGCTGAACCTATCCACCGAAGAAGACGCGGCAGAGCTGGCCGCGCGTCTTGAGAAGGACAAGCAGTCGCGCGATTGGTACATCTTTGCCGCATCGATGTTCTGTGGTGGCATCAAGTGGTCGATCGAGAACTCCAACGCGCAACGGGCTGCTTGGGCTGGCTACATGATGGGCACGCTGCGAGGCCTGTCGATCGTTACCGAGCCCGTGTTCGAGGAGACCCTTTGGCGCGGCTACCTTGCCAATGAGGTGGTCTATGAAGCGGCGGCCGCAGCAGGCAACCGCAGTCCTGCCGAACTAGAAGCACTGAAGAAGCTGGAGCCTCTGTTCCAAGGGTTCGATGAGACGACGTTGCATGCTCTGGTCGAGAGCGGCCTACCCATCGGACCGAAGATCAATGTGAAGCACCTACCCGAGGAACTGCTGCGGGCGCTTGCGAAGCACCAGTTGGCAACACGAGAGCGTGAGCGTCAGGAGAACAGGCAGTTGGAGAAGGACAAGCGCGAGGAAGATCGACTTCGGAAGAAGGATCGGCGTGAGGACATTGAGCTGCGCATCAAGTGGGCGACCATCGGTGCGACGATAGCTGGGATCATCTCGACTCTCGTTCTGAAGTTCGTTTGAGGTCGTGTCGAGGACGCCGCGCGGAGGTGCTGCGAGGCGGCCGCCGCGGGGCCACTTGGGAGGGGTTCTCTGGTCCACTCGTGGCCAGGCTCTGCGAGATCTCACTCTGTTGGTTGATTTGCTGTTCAGCAAATATTGCCAATAGGCCGAACATTCAGCAGAGTGCGGATGCCTACTGCTCATTGAACCTCAGTGGTGACCATGCTTCACGCGCAGGCGACGTGGAGGGTGCTCGTCACTCAGTTCCCTGCGGCACTTGGGTCTCTGGCTTCTGAAGCTTCACGAACGTGCCCAACGGCATGGCGGCCACGAACTACTACGACGACCTCATCTCTCGCTTGATCGGCGACGGCGTCCTGCTGCCGGCTGTCATCGAGCGCGTGGCCGGCGCCTACCTCGATGGAAAGCCCTTGCCGTCAGGCAAGAAGAAGCTCACGAAGAAGGAGCGCGACAGCCTCTTCTGGGTCAGCGAGGTTGTAAAGGGATGCCCGCCCGATGCGTGGGTCGGCGAAGCGATGTCGCTCGCGTTGGCGCGATACCTCGGACAGGAGCCTGTGGCTGCCGATGGATTGGTGGCGCGGGTTGCGCGCGAGGCGCCCGAGGCCTTGATTCGCGCCGTCAGGCACGCTGGGCTCGTCTTGAACCCGCAATCTCCACGACGAGTCGAACTGGGTCAGGCTGCGTCGGAAAGCGAAGCTGTAGCCGAGCTGTGTCGCGTGCTCGACCTGTTTGCGTCGGCGCAGCGCGAACGGATCGTGGCGCTGGAAGCGCATAAGTCGAAGCTGGCGGAGTTGTCGGTCTTCGATCTCTTGCTCTACGCGAGCCTCTACGCCTTCGAGGTGCTCGTTCCGCGGGACTTCAAAGTCAAGACGCCCGCACCGCCGTCTGGGGCGAACGTTCAAGTCGCTTGGGATGCGCTGAGCGATCTGCTCGCGTGGAAGCTCGCAGAGGCCAGCACCTCATCCCTGAAGGTGACGGACGACAGCATCGGCAGGTCGATCGCGCGGCATCTTCGACCGGTCCTATTCGAATCCGGCACGGCGAGCGCGGGCGAAGCCCTGCGGAATCTGCGCACCTTTCACGCGCTCATGGACGCTCAGATCGAGTTGAACGAGTTCATCTCCAGGTCCGCCGACGCGTTCAGCTACGACGAAGGCATTCGTTTCGAGCGACGGGGCGATCGGCTCGAGATCGTCGAAGTCGATCCGGCGGCGAGGGCGGCGTGGCAACGCGACGGGCTGAAGCTCGATCGCCTGCATGGGTACTGGTTCCACCGTGCTGTCGACACCTACGTCGAGCAGGTAGCCGCCGATCGGGCCACGTGGATGATCGGTCGACCCGAGAACGCGGAGGCCAACCGACTGGCCTGGCTACGGGCTCTGCAAGCGCAGCTTCGACTGCGTGAGGCGTACGGCGTCGCAGACGAAGTCACTTCCGATTCCGGAGGCGCCGTCGATCTTTTCCGAGCGCTGCTGTCGCTAAACCTGATGTCGGTCTTCTTCCAGCAGGACTTCCTGGCTGCCTTTGCAGAGCGCCTTGATAGATCGGGGGACTGGGTCGCAGCGCTGCAGCGTCTGACCATGGACGGCCTGCGCGAAGGGCTCCAGAACCGAATGCCACTCACTTGGTCGAGCCGAGACTCGAAGGTGTCCAACATCACCGGGTGGACCGTCACGGCGTCGGAGCCTGCGGGCAATCCCAGGATGGCATCCGCGATCCTGGACTTTTGGACCTATGACATGGTTTCGACGGCAGAGCGGCTCCAGCGCAAGGAGCCGGGTCTTCAGCCCGACCTGTTCGAGCGGCCTGTCCTCAAGTTCGGGGCGACGCTGGTGCAGCTGCCGTGGGTCGTCGGAGTGCAGAACAACAGCACGGCCGCGATCAACAACCTCAGGCGACTCGGCGCTCGCCGCGGGCAGGCTCGTGACGAGGCGCGACGGATCGAAGCAGGGATCGCCAGGCTGCTCGAGAAGCGCGGGTTCAGGACGCTGCTCAACTGGGTGCCACCGCGCGGCACGGACGACGCCGGCGAGGTGGATCTGATCGCCGTCCTCGACGGGCATCTGTTCGTCATCGAGGTGAAGTCGACGTTCATGCGCCGATCTCAGCGGGACGCGTGGCTGCACGCGACCACTACGCTTCGCAAGGCCGGTCAGCAGCTTCGGCGCAAGGTCGAAGCGGTGTCGCTTGCCATGGCTTCGGATCCTGGGTTTTGCACGATGCTGGGCTTGGCCGAAGGCCTGATTCCGATCCAGCAACACGTGTGGATCGCCGACACATGCATCGAATGCGACCACCAGCGGTTCGGCGGCTTTCTGAAGATCTCCGTCGAAGAGTTGCTCATCGCGCTTCGCGATGATCGTCACCTGTTGAACGATCCTGGTGGACTGCTCGCCGGGAACTACGGTGTCGACGAGGCGCGTGAAGTAGATGCAAGCGAGTCCGGCTGGAGTCTGTACCCCGACGGCTTCAGCGCGGAACGCTTCGCTGAGGTCATTGAGACGGAGGCTGTGTGGGATGTGCGGACCGCAACGCGTGGCAGTCGCGGTGTGCAGTCGACGGACTACCAGGACGACGCGTGTCGCAAGTAGCGCCCGGAGAGGAGCGACGATCGTGCGATGCTCCTGCGCGGATGGACGTTGCGTTCGCCTGGCGATGCGTGGGAACCTGAAGGCTGATCGTCTAGGGTTGGGGCGCTGCGTGAGGGCGGCGGCGCTTTGACGGTAAAAATGTTGGCGAAAAGACTCGATGCGACAATGACTTATGTCGTTTGATGCCGGGGTCTTCTTGATGTCCCCTCAAGGGGGCGAATCGTCTGCTCAAGCGTCAGAGGTTGCATGCGAAGAACCGATAGACCGCGATAGATCTCGAAAGCTGGCCATCGTGGACGCGCCGACTGCTCTCGATAGATGTCGATTGATGGTGAAAGCTGCGCTTGGGGATCCCAGTCAAAATGACGGTAAGGATGACGGTAAAACTCAGGCGTTACGACGCGAGCATCAAGTCCGACAAGGACTTACCGAAGCTGTTGATGATTGAGTGGGAATGATTCGGCGTCTTTCAGCGCATAGGAAATTCAAAAGGTCCCCGGAAGCCCCATTGGGAGCTGGGTTGGCAGCCGATACCGGCTTGACGGGCCTGGAACTGACGCCTGAGCCATTGCCTTGTGCGGATTCGAACGATTCGGCCCGCCTCGGCACTTCGGATCGGGCTTGGCAGGCCTTGATCCCGAGGTTGACGCCGAGTCATCCGGCGTCGAACCA
>JAKOVA010000058.1 GCA_029782335.1 Actinomycetes bacterium
TGGTTCGACGCCGGATGACTCGGCGTCAACCTCGGGATCAAGGCCTGCCAAGCCCGATCCGAAGTGCCGAGGCGGGCCGAATCGTTCGAATCCGCACAAGGCAATGGCTCAGGCGTCAGTTCCAGGCCCGTCAAGCCGGTATCGGCTGCCAACCCAGCTCCCAATGGGGCTTCCGGGGACCTTTTGAATTTCCTATGCGCCTCGACTATTCGATGACGGTATCGTGCTACCAGGCCGACGACGACGGCCGCGCCTGCGGACGCTGCGACGCGTGCCGGATTCGGCGCGAGGGATTCGCGGCGGCGGGAGTGGCGGACCCGACGCGGTATCGGTGAATCGCGGCACATGCCGCGGTCGCTCACCGCGGCGACCGTCAGCGTCAATATTTCTCGTGCGGATGCCGGATTGCCAGCACCACGGCGGTGTCGGAGGCCGGATCCTAGCGGTACAGCGCCATGTATCCGCTGCGCCCGCGGGGATCATCAGCTCGCGCAGTCCCGCCTCCACCGGCCGATCGCTGCATCCGTTCGGGAAGCTCCGCCAGTTTGACCCGTTCATGGGCGGATATTAGAATGACGGGCTTCGCGAAACGGGTCGTTAGCTCAGCTGCTAGAGCAGCGGACTTTTAATCCGTTGGTCGCTGGTTCGAATCCAGCACGGCCTACCAACATATTCAAGGGCTTGGCGCAACCGCGCCAAGCCCTTTTCTTTCCCGCGTAGCCCGGTCCGTAGCCGGCGAACGCATCGAGCCGGGCTGCCGCATCCTGCAACGCCTCCAGACGGGACCAGGCCGTCAAGGACATCAGGCCGGTACTGTCCCACTCGGCAAGGGTCCTGGTTGCGCGACTGCTGCAGTTCGTGCTGTCGACGACGACGAAACTGGCGGCTCGCCTGGCTGCCTAGGAGTCCGCCATGCCTGATTCAGGCTTGAACCACCGCTCCGGTGGCGGCACTCTCGGGTCGAAGTGCGCGCGCATCGGCGCTCCGGCCGGCGTCCTGACGGGCACGGATGAAGCCTGCGGCTCGCTCGCCGATCATCATCGCGGGAGCCGCCGTGTTCCCGCCGATGATGGTCGGCATGATCGACGCGTCCGCAACGCTCAACCCCGCAAGACCATACACCGCCATCTGTGGATCGACGACGGCGAAGGGGTCACCGGCAGGTGCCATCTTGCAGGTACCGACGGGGTGGTAAGCAGTCCCGACCTGGCGAAGGATGAAGCTGCGAAGTTCCGGTTCCGATCGGATCGCGGCACCCGGCTCGATTTCCGGGCCGGCAAACCGCCGCAAGGACTTCTCGGCCAGGATCCGGCGCGCCTCCGACAATCCTCGCGCGAGGGCGTCTACATCTTCGCTGTCCTCGAGAAATCCGGCATGCAAGACCGGTTTGTCTTCCGGACGCGCTGAAACCAGCGCCACGCGGCCCCGGCTGCGCGGGCGCAGCAGCTGCACCAACAGCAGAAAACCGTGCTCGCTCGGAATCGTTCGCGCGGTGCCCTTCAGACCAACCAGGAAGGTCATCTGGATGTCGCACCGATCGAGCCCCGGCACTGTGCGGATGAAGCCGCCTGCCTCGGCCGCATTCGATGCCAGCATCCCGCCCCGACCCCAGGCATAGGCAAGCGGGCTCATCAGAATGCGCGCCGCAGAGCGCAGTGACAGCGCGTACGACTCGCCGCTCGGATTGCTGCGGGACACGAAGACCGTTGGATGATCCTGCAGGTTCGCGCCGACGCCGGGAAGGTCTGCGACAACCTGGATGTCGTGCCTGCGCAACTCGCCGGCCGGTCCGACCCCCGACAGCATGAGCAAGTGGGGCGAACCGATCGCGCCCGCCGACAACACGACTTCCCTGTCTGCCTGCAGAAGGAAGGACGATCCGCCGCGGCGGACATGAACGCCGATGGCACGACCTGCGCGGAAAGCGATCCGCTCGACGAGCGTATCGGGATAGACGGTCAGGTTCGCTCGTGCAAGAACCGGCGTCAGGAACGCCTTCGAGCTGCTGCACCGCACGCCGTTGCGCTGATTGAGGAAATAGCGCTCGAATCCCGCCTGCTCACCGGCGTTGAAATCCGGATTGCGGCGGTGTCCGGCGTCCTGGGCGGCTTGCACGAACGCCTCGGACAAGGGGTTGAAAGTGCGCGGACGTTCCACCGTGAGCTCGCCGCCGCGCGAATGCCAGGGCGACGGATCTCCACGCCAGTCCTCGTGCGCGAGGAAGGCAGGGAGGACGTCGTTCCAGCTCCACCCGGCGTTGCCTTGCGCCGCCCAGTCGTCGTAGTCGCGAGCGTCGCCGCGGATGTACACGGTGCCGTTCACGGAAGTGGAGCCCCCCATGAGCTTGCCGCGCGGGCACGGCAGCTCGCGATGGCCAAGCGCCTCTCCACCGTCGAACGTGTATTGCCAGTTGTATTTCGCGTGCGGCAGAAGCAGGATATTGCCGACCGGCAGGCTGGTCTTCAGCTTCTGCAGGAATGGGCGATCCGACGGGCCTGCTTCGACGAGAGCCACGCGGCAATTCGGATCGGCGGAAAGCCGGTTGGCGATCACGCAGCCCGCTGCACCGGCGCCGACGACCACGTAGTCGAATCCTCTTTCTGCCCCTTTCATGTCATTCGGTCCTGATCCAGACCGCTTTCGTCTGGAGGTATTCGTTCATGTGCTCGACGCCGGATTCGCGGCCGTAGCCGCTCATCTTGTAACCGCCGAAGGGAACCGCGGGATCGAGCACCTGATAGCAGTTGACCCACACCGTGCCTGTGCGGACGCGGGTGGATACACGATGAGCGGTCGACAGGCTGCGGGTCCAGATTCCGCCCGCCAGGCCGTAGGCCGAGTCGTTCGCGCGACGGACCACCTCGTTGATGTCGTCGAACGGCATCGCCGCGACCACCGGGCCGAAGATTTCCTCCCGTGCAATGCGCATGTCGTCGTGCACGTCCGCGAACACCGTCGGCTGCACGAAGTAGCCCTCGCCGTATTGCGGGCCGTTCGGACGCGAGCCTCCCGCCGCAGCGCGTGCACCCTGCTCCCGACCGATGGATACGTAGCTCATCACGCGATCCAGCTGCTCCCGGGAAACGAGCGGACCAAGCTGTGTCTGCGGATCCAGCGACGGTCCGACGCGCAGCGTGCCGGCAAACGCAGCCACCCGCTCGACGAACTCGTCGTAGATCGGCCGCTGCACGTACAGGCGGGTACCCGCGCTGCAGATCTGGCCCGAGTTGCCGAAGACCGCCATGGCGGCGCCCCGGACGGCGAGCTCGAGGTCGGCATCAGCGAACACGATGTTGGCTGACTTCCCGCCCAATTCCATCGAGAGGCGCTTCAGATTGCCCGCCGAAGCACGGACGATCTTCTGTCCCACTTCGGTCGAACCCGTGAATGCGATCTTGTCGACGCCGGGATGCTCGGCAAGGGCCGCCCCGGCGTCGCCCATTCCGGTGACCACGTTGAAGACACCGGGCGGTATGCCGGCTTCCATGCAAAGCTCCGCCAGGCGCAAGGGAGAGAGAGGCGCCTGCTCCGCCGGCTTGAGTACCATCGTGCACCCGCTGGCCAGGACAGGACAGAGCTTCCAGATCGCCAGTCCGATCGGGCCGTTCCAGGGATTGATGGCGCCGACCACGCCCACCGGCTCCTTGAGCGTATAGCTGAACGGCTGCCCTTCCTGGGAGTTCGGAATGGTGCTCCCCGTCATGGAAGTCGCCAGACCCGCGTAGAAGCGTAGAAGATTCACCGCTCGTGTCCTGCCCAGCACGGTGCGCGAGATCGGTCCTCCCATGTTCAACGAGTCGATGGTCGCCAGCTCATCGTAGTGCCGATCCACGAGCTCGGCGAGCTTCAACATGACCGCCTGACGTTCGGCCGGCTTGAAGCGCGACCACGGCCCTTCGAAGGCCGCGCGGGCGGCAACGACTGCGCGGTGTACGTCCTGAGCGTCGGCTTCGGCGACCTGGGCGAGTACCTCGCCCGTAGACGCGTTGAAGGTGGCGAAGACCCGATCCGACGCCGCAGGCGTCCAGCGCCCATCGATGAACAGTTGCATCGCCTGCGGCCTTCTCAGGAAGGCCGGAAGCTCGGTGTTCGACGCACTCATTCTGTACTCCTGTGGGGCGATTCCCGGACGGCGAGAGGCACCGGCACGTCAGACTGCCTCGCGCAGTGCGGCTGACGGGCCTGGGACATCCGATGCCTGAGTCAGGCCCAGCAGCGAAGCCTGGAGGGCTTCGTTGTCGATCAGCTCGCCGGCGCTGCCGGCGAAAGCCACCTTGCCGTTGACCAGCACATACGCACGGTCGGCAATTCCGAGCACCTGCTCGGCGTGGTGTTCCACGAGAACGAGGCTGATGCGCCCGCTCAGCTTGCGAATGGCGGCAAGCACTTCCTGCACGACCGCGGGTGCCAGACCCTCGAACGGTTCGTCCAGCAGGATCACGCGGCTGGGCGCCATCAGCGCCCGAGCGATGGCCACCATCTGCCGTTCGCCCCCCGACAGATGCTCGGCTCTGCGGCGCTGGATGCCACGCAGTTTGGGGAAGATATCCCACACCTCATCCAGCGGCATGCCGCCCGGCCGCCGGGCAATTTTGAGGTTTTCCTGCACGGTCAGGTTCGGAAACAGTCGCCGGCCTTCCGGCACCAGAGCCACGCCGCAGCGGTTCACTTCGTACGGACGCAGACGGGTCGCATCGCGACCGGCGATCGTGATGTGTCCGGAGGCCACCGGGAGCGTTCCCATGATGGTCTTCAGCAGCGTCGTCTTGCCGACGCCGTTGCGACCGAGCAGCGCAACGACCTCTCCCTCTCGAACCTGAAGGGAAGCGCCATCGAGCACGCGGCTGCCGGCATATCCTGCGGTGACCTCACGTACGTCGAGCAGGACTGCGCCCTGGGTCGGTCTTGCCGCGGCGCAGCGCGCACCTGCATCGGCCCCGGAAGAGTTCCCCAGATAGGCTTCGATCACGGCTGGATCGTTCGCCACCTGCGCAGGGTCGCCGTCTGCGATCAGACGGCCCTGATGCAGCACGGTGATTCGGTCGGACAGGTTGAGCACCCGGTCGATGTCGTGCTCGATCAACAGCACCGCATGCGTGCGCGCGAGCCGCACGATGAGCTCCGACACGGTCCTGCGATCCGCCTCCGACAGGCCGGCCAGCGGTTCATCCAGCAGAAGCAGTTCCGCGTTGCCGGCGATGGTGATCGCGATTTCCAGCAGGCGCTTCTGCCCGTGCGCCAGCGATTCGCAGTTCGTCGCTGCCTGGTCGGCGAGACCGACCGCCTCCAGAATGGACCAGATGCGCTCGTTCACCTGCTCCGCATCGTGCGCGTCGCTCCACATGTTCCAGCGCATGCCCGCCGGATTCACCGCGTGGGCCGCGACGCTCACGTTCTCGAACACGTTAAGGTGAGGAAAGACGCTCAGGATCTGAAAGGAGCGCGCCAGGCCTCGCCGCACACGCTGGTCCATGCGAAGGCGGGTGATGTCCTCACCGAGAAAGCGCACCTCTCCACTGTCGGGCCGCAACACGCCGCTCAACATATGGAAGAACGAGGTTTTTCCGGCCCCGTTCGGGCCGATGAAGCTGTGCAGGCGATGCGGATGAATGTCGAGGTCGATGTCCTGCGCGACCACCAGTGCACCGAACTTCTTGTTCAGGCCGCGGACCTGCAGCAGCGACCCGACGGCCGCTCGCGTACGGTGCAGGCTCAGCGGCGCGATGACCGCAGGGCGCGGCGGAATCCCTTCCCTGACCAGCGTCCAGCGGCGGCCCTGCATGCGGGCGAGCGGCCCGTGAAGCCCGTCCGGCGCGACGAGAACGACGAGGATGATGACGGGCGCGAACAGCAGCCACCAGTTCTCCAGGAAGCCGCTCAGCCAGTCTTCCAGAAGGATGAACGCCCCGGCGCCCCAAAGCGGCCCGAGGAACTGATGCGCCCCGCCGAGCACGAGCATCAGCAGGGCATCGCCCGCATGCTGCCAGCTCAGGCTGTTGGCATAGACCCCGCGTAGCATGAACGCCTGCAAGGCGCCCGCGAATCCGATGATGGCGCCGGAAAGCACGAAGGCTGCGAGCTTGTATCGGTAGACGTCGTAGCCGATGCTCGTCGCACGCTGCTCGTTGTCGCGGATCGCCTGCAGCGTACGGCCGAACGGGGAGTGGGCAAGCCGCCACAGCGTCGCCGTCACCGCGACTACTGCGACGAGGACGAAGGCATGGAACAGTCGCTCGTCGGCCAGCCAAGGTCGTGGCACATTCTGCAACCCGTTCTCGCCACCGGTGAAGGAAGTCCATTTGTACGCCACCTCGAAGGCGATCTGCGAGCAGGCGAGCGTCAACAACGAAAAGTACAGGCCGCGCCTGCGCAGGATGATCGCTCCCAGCACGAGCCCGAGCGTCAGCGAAAACAGGACGGCGGCTCCCATGGCCAGCAGCTCATTGGGAACGACGCGCAGCGCGAAGATGGCTGCCGCGTAGCTGGCGGTCCCGAAGAATACGGACGCACCGAAAGGAACGAGCCCCGTGTAGCTCACCAGCAGCGCCACGCCTGTCGCATACAGGGTGAAGACGGCGACCTGGGTGACTCGGCCCATGGGCAACACGCCCGCTTCGGCAGCGAGAGTCAGCAACAGCAACACGAGCGCCAGCCACACGGCCGGAGGCCAGGCCGACACGAGACGCTTCATTCGAACTTCTCCCACCGCTCACCGAAGAGTCCGCGGGGGCGCAACAACAGGACGGCAACCATGAGCAGGTACATCGCCGCTGTCGAAGCCTGCGGCTCCACCTGCACGGCAACGGCGGTCACGACGCCGACCAGCAGCCCGGCGATGATCGCTCCGACATACGAGCCGAGTCCGCCGATGGTCACGATCACGAAAGCCGGCATGACAGCTGCCGCGCCCATCGTCGGCGTGACGGTCCACAGCGGCGCTGCGAGCACCCCTGCGGCGCCGGCCGCCAGACAGCCGAGCCCGAAGGTGGCCGTCATCACTCGCGGCATGTTGATTCCGAGGAGCGCGACCATTTCCGCGTCCCGGCTGCCGGCGCGCAGGATCCGGCCGAATGCAGTGAAGGTGAGCAGCGCCCACAGGCCGACCAGCATCAGCGATGCCACGCCGAGCACGAAGAGCCGATAGTTGGTGATCAGAATCGCGCCGAATTCCTGGAAACCTTTCAGGGCGGCGGGCGGCTGGAAAGGCTGGCCGCCCGGTCCGAAAACCTGCCGCAGCAAGGCCTCGATAAGCAGCGCAAGCGCGAAGGTCAGCACCAGCGTGAGCAGCGGCTCCTTGCCGTACATCCGGCGTATCAGCAGCAGCTCGACGACGACACCGCACAAGCCGGCCAGAAGGGGCGCGAAGATCACGGCGGGCCAGCCGAACTGCTGCTGCAGGCTCACCGCGAAGTGGGCACCAAGCGCGACGAAGGCGCCGTGCGCGAAGTTCACGATGCCCAGCAAGCCGAAGATGATGGACAAACCGAGTGCAACGACCACGTACACCGTGCCGAGCACCAGCCCGTTGGCAATCTGGGAGAGGATGGCGTCCATGTCCTCGGCCTCACAGACCCGTATCGCCTATGTCAGAGCTCGCCCAGGCTGCAGCCGACTTCCGCCGGGGAACCGTACATGGCATCCAGCTCGGAGCTCGTCTCGGGAACCTTCCGGACGATCTGCAGCATGTCGAACTTGTCTTCGCCGGCCGCAGAACCGCCGCGGACGACGACCAGCGGATGAATCAGCTGGTGGTCCCACGCGCGGTAATAAGCCGGGTTGCGATCGGAAGTGTCCTTCACGGTCTCCAGCGCCTTGACGATCGCTGCGCCGTTGGTGGATCTGGCCTGTTCGATCGCGGCGAGCACCATGCGCGCCGACATCCAGCCCTGCCAGGCTTCGATCGCCGGCGGCTTGCCATGCTTCGCGCGCCACGTCTGCACGAAGCTCTTCTCCGCGGACGAGTTTCCGGGATCGGAGTAATGCCATTGCTTGGCGTAGATTCCGGTCGCTACCTCCGAGCCGACGGCCCACATTGCCGTATCGGTGATCACCGGTGAGGCGACGGCCATCTTGTCGCGCAGGCCGTATTCGGCCCACTGCTTCAGCAGGTTGTTGAGATCGTTGCCGCCCATGCCTGCGATCACGACGTCGGGCTTGGCCTGCCGGATCTTGAGAATGTAGCTACTGAAATCGGAGGTTCCGATGGGCACGAGATCCTGGCCTGCCTCCTGACCGCCCACCTTCTGCAGTTCGGCGCGCGCGGAGCTGTACGTATCCTGTCCCAGCGCGTAGTTGGCCGAGAGGAAGTACCACTTCTTGCCCTTTTCGGCCGCCAATGGGGCGATCGCGCGAACACCCACCGGAACGGTCAGCTGCGTGCGGAACGTGTAGCGGTTGCACTCCTTGCCCGTGATCTCGCGAGCCGCTCCGGCGACCACGATCAGCGGAACCTTCACGCGCCTGGCGACGGCAGCCATCGCCAGGGACGAAGCGCTGTTGCTTCCTCCGAGCACCGCAGCCACGCGATCCTCCTCCACCAGCTTGGTGAAGTTCTGCTGGGACGACTGCGGGTTGGCGTCGTCGAGCCAGATGACCTCGATCGGTCGCCCCGCCACTTTCCGGCCGGCCATTTCAACCGCGAGTTGAGCTCCGTTGGCAGCCGCGGTTCCGGGTTCGGCGAAGGGGCCCGTCTTCGAGAGGACCAGTCCGATCTTGACCGGATCGGCAGTCTGGGCAGCGAGCTGCGGAGCGGCAGCCGCGGCGATCACCGCAATGGTGTACACGTAACGCTTCATGCTTGTCTCCTTGGTGTGAGGGGGTGCGAGGCCGCAGGTCACGGCATCGACGAAAGCGTCATCCCGGACTGAGCGCAGGCTGTGCGACAGGAGAGCCGAACGCTTCCTTCGCGCGCATCTCGCCCAGGCGCGCGTCGTCGTAGCCCAGTACCGTTCGCAGAACTTCCTCGGAGTGCTGGCCGAGATAAGGCAGCACGCTCCTTGCCTCCGCACGGCTGCTGGAGAGTTTGTACGGAGGATTCGCGACCTTGAACGGCTCGACATCCGTTCCGATGACGGCCATCGAATCGCGGTACTCCACCTGCGGATCCGACATCGCCTCGCGAACCGTGCGATAGCGTGAGCAGGGGACTCCCGCCTGCATCAGCGTGCGCTCGCACTCGAGCGCGGTACGTTTCGATGTCCAGTTCTCGACGATGCGCAGCAGTTCGTGCCAGTTGGCTTCCTTTTCGGCAACGGTGGCGAAGCGCGGATCGGTCTTGCCTTCCGGAAAGCCGATCGCATCGAAGAGTGCCGCGAGGTTGCGAGGCGTGATCGCGGCAACCATCACCCAACCGTCGCTCGCACGAACCGGCTGATAGACCTGCCGCTGCCGATCGGCGGGAAACTGCGCGTTCTGCATCTCGTAGATCAGCATGCCGAGCACCGAATCCATCAGCGACACGTCGATCGATTGCCCGCGCCCCGTCCGGTGTCGTTGCAACAGTGCCGTCTGTATCGCGCTCGCGGCATGGATCGCGCCCATGACGTCCGCGATGAAGATTCCGCTGTTCGCCGGTCGATCGACGTCGCCTTGATAGCGCGCATGCGCGTCTTCGTAGCCGGACGCTGCCTGAATGATCGGCGCGTATGCCGGCGCCTGCGAGGTCGGGCCGCTCTGGCCGAACCCGGAAATCGAGCAGTAGACGAGACGCGGATTGACGCGCGCCAGCGTCTCGTAGTCGAGCCCGAGACGTTTCATTACACCCGGGCGGAAGTTCTCCGCGACGACGTCGGCCCGGCTCGCGAGATCGAAGGCAGCTTGCCGGCCCAGCGCCGTGCGCAGGTCGAGGACGGTGCTGCGCTTGCCGCAGTTCATCGATGCGAAGTACGTGCTGATGCCTGCCCGGAACGGCGGACGATGACGGACCATGTCGCCTTCCGGAGGTTCGATCTTGATCACGTCGGCCCCCAGATCGGCGAGCACGCGCGTGCACATCGGACCCGCCATCACCATCGTGAAGTCGACGACGAGAATGCCGGTCAGCGCGTCGTGCTGCGCCGGCGAGGGACTGGTTTGCATGAAGATCCCCGCGGACGATTACCGGGGCAGACCGAGAGCGCGCTGCGCGATCAGACTGCGCTGGATCTCGTTGCTGCCGATACTGATCACCCACATCAGCGAGTGGCGAAGCTTCTGCTCGATCCGCCCGCGCATGGGTGCACCGGGAGCACCGGCGGACAACGTCGCCCGCATGCCGAGAATGTCGAGCGCCGACTCGTAGAACTGCTCCATGAGCTCGCCGGCGAACACCTTCGTGACGGCCGCCTCCCAGGTCGGCATTTCTCCTCGAGCGAGGATCCGGACGCATTCCAGCGCAAGCTGCCGGCCCGCTTCGATCTTCGCTGCGTAGCCGCCGAGGACGTCACGTACCCGCGGATCGAGCCGCAGCGGCCGACCGTCGACCTCTATGCCCCGGATGTAGTCGCATAGTTCCGCGAACGAATACGCGAGCTTCATCAGGATGCCGGCGCCGACGAACGCACGTTCGAAACCGAGTGACCCGGTCAGGATTTCCCATCCGCGTTCACGCTCCCCGACAAGCGCGTCGAGCGGAACGCGCACATCGTCGAAGAACGTGTTGCAGAACTCGCCGTCGTACATCGTCTGGATGGGTCGGCGTGTGATACCCGGCGTGTCGGTCCGCACCACGAACATGCTGATTCCGGCATGCGGCGGTTTCGCCGAAGGATCCGTCCGCGCCGCCAGCCACATGTAGTCGCCCCAGTAGGTGGTGGTCCAGATCTTCTGGCCGTTGATCACCCACTCGTCGCCATCGCGCACGGCAGTCGTGCGAATCGATGCGAGGTCGGACCCCGAGTCAGGCTCGCTGTACCACATGCCGTAGATGACTTCTCCTCGAAGCAGCTCCGGGAGATAGCGTTCCTGTTGCTCGGCGCGACCGAAGTTCATCCAGGCCGCGGCCTGGATCGGAGACCCGGCGCGGGGCGCGTCGGCGCGACTCGTCTCCTCGAGGAACGCCATCCAGTGGTAGGGCGATCGCTCCTGTCCTCCGAAGCGCGTCGGCCAGGTCAGCCCGAGCCAGCCGGTCTCGCCGAGCTCGCGGGCAAAGCCAGGCTCGTAGTCGCGATGGGCGTGCTCCGACATCTCGTACGCTTCGCGACGTTGCGTCGGCCAGTGTTCGGCCAGCCACGCGCGTACCTCGCGTCGAAACTCGTTGGCAGCGCCGCCCAGATCGAGCTCGGGAAGCTCGTTGCCCGTCTCGCCCAGATAGCGCGCCGCAACGTCCTCCCGCGCGGCGGATGCTCCGCCATGCCGCACGACGTCCAGGTGCACGCGCTTGAAATGGCGCGGCGCCTCGTGATCCTCGGCATAGCCGATCGCGCCGAAGGCATGGTGGGTTTCGAGCGAGACCCGGCGCAACGAGGGGCTGGCGTAGGCAAATGCGGCCGTCGCGAAACTGCGCCAGTCGTCGGCACAACTGTCGAAGTGGGCGGCCGCATTGTCCAGACTCGCCTGGACGGCTCGCAATGCGATCAGGTTGCCGGCGAGCTTGTGCTGAATCGCCTGAAAGCGACCGATCGGCTGGCCGAATTGCTTGCGATCCTTCGCATACTGAACGACCAGCTCGAACGACCGGTCGGCGGCACCCCAGGCGCGTGCGGCATGCGCCAGGCGAGAGATGGAAATCAGATCGCGTACGCGCACCTCGCCTATCGGAACCAGCGCTGCCGCCACATCATGCAGGTCGACACGGCACAGCCCGTCCATCCCCATCGCGCGCATGGGCGTGATCGTGACGCCTGCATCGGACGCATCGACGATGGCAAGCGACGCTCCATCGCCGGTCGCGACGACGAAATGTGTCGCCGCCGGCGCGCCTTCGATGAAGTTCATTCGGCCCGAGACGAAGCCGTCCGACACCGATACCGCGCCTGCCTCCGGGTCCGGGTCTGCGGCAGCGAACGACAGACACGGATAGGCATCGCCGCGATGCATGTCGGTGACCAGGCGATCGATCGCCACGAGACTGCGTCGATCGCGTAGCCCGAGGCTCAGAATTCCGGCATCGATCAGCGGCGCCGGACACGCCGCCCGGCCCAGCTCCTGCAGCACGAGCAGCAACTCGCGCACGCCGCCTTCGGCGGGTTCGCTACCGATCGCCGAGAGGCCTTGCTCGGCGAGCTGCTTCCAGATGCGGCGCAACGCATCGACACTCGCGGCCCGCTCGATGGCGCGCTCCGCCGGCCACGCTTGCGCCAGGTAGCCGCGCACGGAATCCCGCAGCAGGCGGCGCTCCTCATCGGTGGGAAGTGCCGATTCGAGCATTTGTGGATCGTCGAGCATTCGATTGCCTTCGCAAGCAAACAGGGCCGTGACGTGCGATTACTCGATCTTGATACCGGAATCGCGGATCACAGCACTCCAACGAGCGACCTCTGCGGCGATCCGGTCGCGCAGCTCGTTCGGCGTGCTCGAGACAGGTTCCATGCCGAAGGAGTGCAGCCGCTCGCGCACATCCGGAAGCGCCAGCGATTTGTTCAGTGCCGTGTTCAGTCTGGCGACCACGTCGGCCGGCGTGCCGGCGGGAGCAAGCAGCGCGAACCACGACTCCGCCTCGTAGCCAGGGAGGGCCGACGAGACGAGTGGCGTCTTCGGGTACAACGACGACGGCTTGGAGGTGCCGACGGCGAGCAGCTTGATCTTTCCGGATGCGATGTGGCTGTTCATCGCCGCGGACGGCGAAGTGATGAGGAGCTTGACCTCGCCGGTGAGCACCGCCTGCAACGTCGGCGCCTGCCCCTTGTACGGCACGTGCACCATCTGCAGGCCCGCACTGCGCAGGAACAGCTCGGTGGACAAGTGGCCGAACGATCCGAGCCCGGCGCTCGCATACTCGAGCTTGCCAGGGTTCTTCCTGGCATATTCGATGAAGCCCTTCAGATCCTCGACCGGCAACTCCCTGTTGACGACGACGAGCATGGGCGAGCTGGAGACCATGCCGATCGGCACGAAACTCCGGATACCGTCGTAGCCGGCATCCTTTTGCAGAACCGGAGTGGCGGCAACCAGCCCGTTGTTGATGAAGACGATCGTATGGCCGTCGGCGGCCGCATTCGCCGCGTCCTTCATGCCGATCGCACCCGCGGCACCCGCCTTGTTGTCGGCAACGACCGGCTGACCGAGCGACTCATGCATGGGCACCTGCAGCGCACGTGCCATGATGTCGGTCGTGCCGCCCGGCGCATACGGAACGATCAGACGGATCGGCCGGGACGGATACGCCTGCTGCGCGGTTGCAACGAGCGCGATGCCAAGCAGCAATCCCGCGCTCAAGTACCTGATCACTCTCTTCATCGTTCGTTTCCTCTCGAATGGTCCCCGACAGGAAAGGCGGACTCGGAACGAGTCGCCGACGGAAACCGACGACCTTGATGATTCACGCGAGCAGGTGCCTCGCGATCACGATCCGCTGTATCTGGTTCGTGCCTTCGAAGATCTGCGCGAGCTTCGCGTCGCGCATCATCCGTTCGGCGGGGTAATCCTTCGTGTATCCGTAGCCGCCGAAGACCTGCACTGCATCGGTAGTCACCCGCATCGCCATGTCGCTCGCAAAGCACTTCGCCATGCTCGCGAGTACGTTCAGGCGCTCCCAGTCACCTTCGTCTCCCGCACGCGCGCACTCGTAGACGAGCGCACGCGCCGCTTCGATCTGCATCGCCATGTCGGCCAGCATGAACTGGACGCCTTGAAACTCCCCGATGTTGCGTTTGAACTGCTTGCGTTCCCTGGCGTACGCCACCGCCGCGTCGAGCGCCCCCTGCGCCAGCCCGACCGATTGCGCGCCAATCGTCGGGCGGTTCAGATCCAGCGCGCGCATCGATGCCTTGAATCCCTTGCCCTCCTCGCCGATCAGGTTCTCCGCGGGAACGCGGACGTTGTCGAGGAAGATCGGCGTGTTCGGCGCTCCGCGCCAGCCCATCTTGCGTTCATGGCGGCCGAAGGTGACGCCCTGCATCTTCTTCGGTTCGATCACGAAGGCGCTGATTCCCTCGGCTCCGCTGTTGCCGGACGTGCGCGCCATCACGATGACGTACTCGGCCTCCACGCCGTAGCTGCACCATTGCTTGCGGCCGTCGAGGACGTACGAGTCGCCGTCGCGCACGGCGCGCGTCGTCATCGCCCCCACGTCCGAGCCTGCCTGCGGTTCGGAGATCGCGATCGCGGTGACCACGCCCCCGCGGGCGATGATCGGAAGAAAGCGCTCGCGCTGCTCCTCCGAGCCGAAGTGCAGCAGCGGCATGATGAACATCGTGTTCAAGCCTGCGATGGAGCCGCAGGCGGGCGAGACACGGGAGATCTCCTCGCGTGCGATGCACATCATCGTGAGGTCGCCCTCCGGGCCGCCATAGCGCTCCGGCACCCACAACTGCATCAGTCCCATCTCGCCGAAGAGCTTCACCAGTTCCAGCGGAAACCGGTCGGTTTCGTCGATTTCGGCCGCGATCGGAGCAACGCTCCGATCGACTATGCGTCGAACGCTGTCTCGAAAGGCGATCTGCTCGTCGTTGAATTTCACGCGGCTTTCTCCGGTACGGGACGGTGGAATCAGATTGGACCTTGTATTGCATGGTCCCTCCATTCATAATATGACCATTCCCCTCACACGTCAAGAAGGAGTCGACGATGGATTACTCTCGCTATCAGTGCCTTCGAATCGAGAAAGGCGATCGCGTGGCAACGGTGACCTTGAACCGCCCCGAGACGGGCAACCGGATCGAGCACCGCTTCCATGCCGAGCTGCAGGACATCTGGGTCGATCTTCTGCGCGACAGGGAAGTCAACGCTATCCTGCTCACCGGCTCGGGCAAGTACTTCAGCGTCGGGGGGAACATCAAGGGAATGCAGGACCGGCCGGGCGGGGACGTGTTCGAAGAAGGCGAGATGCTCGAGCCAAGCGGCGGCCGGCGCATCGTGCAGAACATCCTCGATTGCGAGAAACCGATCGTGTGCGCGATCAACGGCGACTGCATCGGCTTGGCAGCCACGGTGGCGCTTCTGTGCGACATCACCGTAGCCTCACGGGCAGCGCGCATCGCGGACCCTCATGTGAAGGTGGGTCTGGTCGCTGGCGATGGCGGTGCGGTAATCTGGCCGATGCTTGTCGGCCCGAATCGTGCAAAGGAGTTTCTGATGCGTGGAAACCTCATCGATGCGCTCGAGGCGGAGCGAATCGGCCTTGTCAACTATGCAGTCGCGCCTGAGGAGGTGCTGCCGAAGGCGCACGAGCTCGCTCGGGAGCTCGCCGACGGTGCCTCATGGGCGATTCGCTGGACCAAGCTCGCCGTCAACAAAGCGATCCGGGATCAGTTCAACCTGATCATGGACGCTTCCTACGCGCTCGAGATGTGCACCTTTCAGACCGACGACCATCGCGAAGCGGTCCGGGCCTTTGTCGAGAAGCGCAAACCGCAATTCACCGGTCGTTGACATGAATGCTCCCGCGCGCCCCCTCGCCTTCGAACCGATCCGGCCTCGACGTGCATTCGAAGAGATCTGTGAACGGATCCGCGATCAACTGGCAGGAGGCGCGCTCCGGCCGGGCGACAAGCTGCCGGCCGAGCGCGAACTCGCGCAGCAGCTCGGCGTAGGCCGCAACGCAGTGCGCGAAGCGCTGCGCACGCTGGAGTTCGCCGGGATCGTCGAGCTGCGCAAGGGCACCAAGGGCGGGGCGTTCATCCGCGAGGGCGACCCGAAGAGCATGAAGCGGGTCATGCAGGACCTGATGCATCTGGGATCGATCTCGCTGAGCGAACTGACCGAAGCGCGCCTGCATATTCAGGACACCGTGGTACGGCTGGCATGCGAGCGAGCGACGCAGGCCGACCTTCAGGCGCTCGAGGCCAATATCGATGCGACCGAGGAGGTGGTGTCGCGCTCGAGCGACTACGTCGCCCGTGTCGAATGCTCCCGTGAGTTCTATCGGCTACTGGCCACCGCCAGTCACAACGCAGCGCTGTTCCTGATCGTCGATTCGTTGACCGACGTTCTGATGAAGTACCTTCTGGCACGGTACTCGGAAGGCGTACGCCTGAAGCCCGATCTGGTTCAGGCGCGCAGACGGTTCCTGAAACTGCTCGTCGCTCGCGACGCGGATGCGGCTGCCCGAGAGATGCACACCCACTTGAAAGGCGTGCATCGCTTGTTGACCGGGGATCGTCGAGAGGTGCGTGCCGCCGTGGGCGCGACGGTGAAAGAGATAAATCAGCGGCCTCGGCTCCGATCACCGCGATCTACCTGACGAGGTGACGAAGCCAGAACGAGCGCGAGTTGCGCGGATGGTGTACCGTCATCTTCGCCACCTGCTCCGTTCCGAAGTCCGATGAGACTCCAGCCGTCCCTGATTCTCGCGCTCCTGCTCTTCCTCACCGGATGCACGGTCCCGGGCTCGGGCGACGACACCTATCGCCCCTGGGTCGGCCAGCACGGCAAGGACGTGATGTGGGTGCCGACGCTCGACCCGCTGGTGCTGCCTATGCTCGAGGCAGCGAAGGTCACCGCCGACGATGTCGTCTACGACCTCGGCTCCGGCGACGGGAAGATCCCGATCTGGGCCGCGCGACGTTTCGGCGTCAGGGCCGTCGGCATCGAGTACAACGCCGACCTGGTCGCGCTGGCCCGGCGCAACGTCGAGCGTGCCGGCGTGTCGGACCGTGTGCGGATGATCCACGGCGACATCTTCGTCGAGGACTTCTCGTCGGCGACCGTGCTGACGCTGTTCCTCGGCCCCGAACTGAACCAGCGGCTGCGGCCGGTCATCACGAAGATGCGGCCGGGAACGCGGGTCGTCTCCAACCTCTTCGACATGGGCGACTGGGAGCCGGACCGCGTGGTCAGGCTCTCCGACCAGAATCCGCTCTACCTGTGGATCGTACCGGCGCGCGTCGATGGAGAGTGGGAAGTGGCGGGGTTGCCCGACTGGAGCACGGCCACGCTCGAGTTGCGGCAGACGTTCCAGAAGGTCGAAGGCCGCCTGCGCAGCACCGACGGGCGGGCCGCGAGCGTTCTGGGAAGGCTGGACGGGTCGCGGCTGTCGTTCGGATACCGCAGCGACAAGGGCGAGACCCGGACGGTGGCTGTCGACGTGCGCGAGTCCGAGTTCATCTTCGAACTTGGCCGCTATCTGACCGCCGAGGCCGGTATCTACGTCACACGAGTCATCAGCAGCAAGATGTCACGTGGCAAAGCATTCTTTGCGTGCGACGGCGGTCTGCATCACCACCTTGCAGCAGCCGTTACGTTCGGCGCCGCGCTGCGCACCAACTTCGAGCTCTGCAATCTGACGCGACCCGGCGAGACCGCAGCCGTCTGCAATATTGCCGGCCCGTCGTGCAACCCTACTGACCTGCTCGGCGTGGAGATCACCCTGCCCCGCCTGAGTGAAGGGGACCTCATCGGCGTGCTTCGCTCCGGAAGCTACGGGTTCACGGCAAGCCCGCTATTGTTTCTCGGTCGTCCCACCCCTGCCGAACTCGTACGCCGCCGCGGTGAGATCGTTCTTGGCAGACGCTCACGTGTGATGAGCGAGTTCAACTGACCGATATCCGGAAGGCTGGGGCGATATGCAGGCCGGTGCCGCAAGCGACCGGTTAGCGTTAGCGTTAGCGGCGGGACGGAAACGTCCGCGGCTCTTCCAGTTACGGATGGGTC
>JAKOVA010000084.1 GCA_029782335.1 Actinomycetes bacterium
ATCGCGCAGCGGAGTGCAGGCGTTGCCACGGTCCACGGCATCGTGAGTAACCACTCGTCGAGGTGGACGTAGACATCCCGCGAGGCCATGCGCTTCGCATGGATCTCGTGGAGCGTCTGTTCGATCTGGATCATCGGTGCGTTGCGCACCTCGAACATGCCAGCGACGCTCAGCGCAAGACCGACGGCATTCCAGCCGTCACGCCACGGAAGGACGAGCCAACCTTCGGCATTCGTCGCGAGCCGATACTCGTCGAGTACCTCCGCAAGATCGCGGAGGTCAGGATCAAGTTGACGCTTCGCGGGTGGCCGCCTGGGGCCCTTCCGGCTGCGTTGCTTCTCACCCATGTCCATGTTCTACACGGCGAGGCTGACAGGCTGCCTACTCCTCGGCGACATGAGGAATTCCATCGGTGACGACTTCGAGCTTGGCGTCGGAGTGCCGGCGGAACTTGTAGACCCGATGCCCGTTGACGGTTCGTTGGTCCACATGGAACTCACGTTCGACATGGGGCGAGCGGATCTTCTGCGCGATCGTCCGAGGCGTGTGTTTCCATGGGATCTGATTGCCCTGCGCGATCGTGTCGAGCTCAGTGCAGAGCTGCGTCGCAGTGACCTCGCGACCGATGTTGCCGGGTGCGTTGCGTGGGCGGTAGGCGATCCACTTGTGGAGTACATCGACGAGCGGATCCTCCTCGTTGATGAACGCGTCGCGCTCGCCCTGCAAGGCATACATGAGATCGTCGACCTCTTGATCGGGCCATCCAAGGACTCGACCGACGACGCGGGCGAGCGCGGCGAAGTCGGCCATACGATGGGTCTCGGCTTGCACGATGTCGCCATCGATCGCGCGCAGCTCGGCGACGATCCGGTTCAAGAGCCACAGGTACTCGCCGAATAGCCGTGGGCGATCTGCGAGGATCGAATCCTTGAGCTGCTTGAAGCTCGTGAACTCGCTGCGGCGTTCGAGTCGCATGATGACGCAGCGATCTGCGACGTCCTCACGTCGGAAGCTCGCCGGGTTCTTGGACGCGATCGCGATGAACGCGTGCGGCCGAATGGTCATCGATTCGTCATCAGTGTAGAGCTTCCGCTTGGTCCACAGCCCAGCGGTCGTGTAAGCGCAGATCGCGTCAGGGACCCACTCGATGTAGCTATCCGTGTTGTCGAAGATCGCGATCGGGCTGCGCAGGAGCTGGACGCCGAAGTCATCTTCCTTGTTGCGCTGGAGAATCATCGGACGGGCGTCGCCCATGAGCGCGTACTGGAGGAGCTGAACCGTCGCCGACTTGCCGGCGCCTTGTGCACCTTCGAGCAGCAAGATCGGCTTGGTTGGCATCAGATCGGGCAACGCGAGCGCGAAGATCCATACGGTGAATGCCTTCCGTTGTTGCTCGGCGGTGATCCCGGAGAGCCCACGCTCGGCGAAGTTGAGGTTGGTCAGCCGTGGGATCAGCATCCCATGGTCGCCGATCTCAGGCTCGACAGTGACCCCGCCGTCGTCGTCGGCGAAGAAGACACCATCCTCACCGACAGGCACGCGCTCGACGTTGGTGCCGTCGATCCGCCACTGCCGGCCATCGTACGAGCTGAGGTAGATCGTCTTGCTGACCGAGTCGAACGCGGAGAATCGTCGGAGCTCGACCTTGGTCCCATGCTCGATCGCGTAGCTGCGCAACGAGTCGTAGACGAACCTCGCGAACTCCTCGCGCTCGCCGAACCCGTAGATGCTGTGGAAGTACGAATGCCAGCGATCGCCGCCACGCCCGGCTCGGGGGAGCTGGATCACCTCGTTGTTCTCCCCCAACACCGCGTAGAGCCCACCGCCGGGGTTCGCGATCAGGAACTGCGTGCCCGAGGAAATCTCGCGTTCGAGGATGTAGTTCCATCCGCTGATCAGGCGGCCACGGTGGGTCAACCGCCCGTTCTGCAAGATGCGAGCGACGGCGTAGCGCCGCGCGGCGGCTTCGGCTGGGGTCAACGGCACGACGAGCAACGCACTCTACTCGGTGAGGCTGTCAGCCTCATCAGGTAGCGTGACCTTCGTCGATGATTCGTCCGATCCACCAGCGGCCGGGTTGGTTTCTACTCGATGAGATCACTGCGCTCCCACTTCAAGGACTGCCCGGCGTCAAGCCGCGTCCGAAGCTACCTGTTGAAGTCGAGGCGCATCGTAGCCACCTACCATTGCTCGACGCACCGGAGGTGTTCAACTTGCTCGGCTCCGGGCTGGCAGATCCGAACGAGTGGGCAGCGCGGAACAAGCGCACGGCCGAGCTCGGATTCACGCTGCGCACGACGCAGCACCAAGCGATCGACTTCCTGACTCGACGCCCCGGCGCTCTTCTTGCCGATGATATGCGCCTAGGCAAGACGTTGTCAGCGCTCATGACCCACGATCCGAACGATGGCCCGTTGGTGATCATTGCTCCGCTCTCGGCCCGCGCCGTGTGGCTTGCATGGATCCGTCGCGTGTTCCCGGGCGTCCCCGTCGGGATCATGACCGGCAAGACGTTCGACCCCGAGCAGCTCAAGCAGCCGATCGTGTTCGGGCACTACGACATCATCCACAAGTGGCAGTCG
>JAKOVA010000109.1 GCA_029782335.1 Actinomycetes bacterium
CTGCTGTCTCGTCGCTCACTTCTTCCCTCCGTGGGTCTTCGGTGACGTCGTGGTGGTCGCCGCGTCCTGCGGCAAGGAGAGCACGGCAATGTCGACACGACGGTTGCGAGCACGGCCACCGTCGGTCTCGTTGGAGTCAACCGGTCGCTGATCCGCGTAGCCCGACGCACTCATGCGTCGCTGGGCGATCCCGTGGTGGTCGCTCAGATAGCGCAGGACCGCCGCCGCCCGGGCAGAGGACAACTCCCAGTTCGACGGGTAGCGATCCGTCGAAATGGGGCGGCTGTCGGTGTGGCCCTCGATCGTCAACTGGTTGGGGATGCCGCTCAGCGACCCCGCGAGGTTGTCGAGCACCACACGTCCGAGTGGCTTCAGCTCCGCGGAACCGGGGTCGAAGAGCACCCCCTCCGCGACGATCGACACCACCAGGCCGCGCTGCTCGGTGCGGAAGCGCAGCGACGTCTCGACTCCCGCTGGGCCGGCCGCGGCGACGATCTGCTGCTGCACCGATTCGAGCTGCTTGGTAAGCGGCGCAACGCCTGCACCCCCGCCGTCCTGTGGCGCGATCTGCATCGTCTTGTCGATCTTGGGGGACTTGTCGGCCGGTGCGGGGCCTTCCTTCGGTGACTCGGCACCGTCGAGGATTCCGATCCCCCCGGCGCCACTGCCGGCGGATGAGGCGAGTCCGAACTGGTCGGCGAACCCGGTCGAGACCGCCTTCGCCTTGCTGACGTCGACCTGGCCGATCGCCCACAGCACGAGGAACATGGCCATGAGCAGCGTGAGCATGTCGGCGTAGGGGATCACCCATGCCTCGTGGTTCACGTGCTCCTCGTGCTCCTCGTGGTGATGTCGCTTCTTCTTGCCGCTCATCGTCGAGACCTACGCACTCTTGCGGTCGTCGGACGCCCGCTCCTTGGGTGGGAGGTTCGAGCGCAGCAGGTCGTCGAGCATCCGAGGGTTCGCGCCAGCCTGGATCGACAGGACGCCCTCGATGATCATCCGCTTGTACGCGACCTCCTGCGCCGACATCGAGCTCAACTTGTTCGAGATCGGCAGGAAGATGCCGTTCGCCATGAACACGCCCCAGAAGGTGGCGACGAACGCGGCGCCGATGCCTTCGCCCAGCTTGGAGGGGTCATCGAGGTGCGCCATCGTCGCGATCAGGCCGAAGACGGCGCCGATGATGCCGAAGGTCGGGCTGAAGATCCCGATCGACATCATGTACTTGGCGCCCGCCTTGTGGCGCTCCTGCATCGCCTTGACGTCGGCCTCCATGACCTCCGCCACGATCTCGGGATCGCCTCCGTCGATCGCGAGTTGCAGACCCCGCTTGAAGAACTCGTCGTCGATGGTGTTGAGCTCGCTCTCGAGGGAGAGCAACCCCTCACGACGGGCCCGCTCGGCGAACCCGACGATCTGATCGATGGTGCCGCTCGTGTCGAAGGGCTTCTGACCCTTGATGCCCTTGATGACGTAGGTCATCAGCTTCTTGGCGACGTCCATCGTGTTGGAGAGCATCGCCGCGCCGATCGACGCCGCGATCACGATGAGGAAGGCGGCGGGCACGGTGAAGAGTGCCGCCGGGTTGACGTGCTTCATGATGGCGCCGACGAACACGCCGACGAGCACCATGACCAGTCCGATGAGGCTTGCGGGATCCATCGATCAACGCTCCTCGGCCTCGACGGCGGTCTCCACGAGCCGCAACGGAACCGGTGGCGTCTCTGGCCGCTCGTCGGCCGCAAACGCCTCGGCGGCCGCAAGGATCCTCGCCCGGAAGTCCACGATCCGGGCGACGACTTCCTGGGCGGGTTCGGCGACCACGTACTTGGTGCCGTCGACAAGCGTGAGGATGGTGTCGGGGGTCGACTCCACCCGCTCGATGAGGTCGGCGTTGACGCCGAGCTCCGTGCCGTTCAGTCGGCGAAGCAGGATCATCAGGGCATCCGTTCCATGGTCGATCGAGGGCACGCCGCGGTGGCGGCATGCGACGCACCTTCGTGGTGACGTCGTCAGCATCCGTGCTGCTTCCAGTTCTTCGGCTCTGCGGGTCTCCGTCTGAGACTTCGACGCGAACATGGGCCGGACGGACCACTCCGTCACGGCCCACGTCGCCTCCGGCCGACGTCACCTACAGCGCTGATCAGCGCTTCAGGTTCACCACTTCCTGGAGCATCTCGTCGGACGTCGTCACCACGCGCGAGTTCGCCTGGAAGCCACGCTGGGCGATGATCAGGTTCGTGAACTCCTGAGCGAGATCCACGTTGGACATCTCGAGCGTGCCGCCAGCGATGAATCCGCGGCCCCCGGAGCCGGGAACGCCCATCTGCGGCAGACCCGAGTTGACCGTCGCCCGGTAGTTCGTCGAGCCACCCGCCTTCTCCATACCCTCGGGGTTCGCGAAGTTCGTGATCGCCAGCTGCCCGATCGGCCGGGTGCGACCGTTGGTGTAGGACCCGACGAGCAGGCCGTCCTGGCTGACGCTGAATCCCTGGAGCGAGCCGGCGGACTGGCCGTCCTGATCGAGCACGGCGACCGAGGTCAGCTTTCCGTACTGGCTGAGGTGGTTCGGCTCGTCGACGGCGCCGAGCGCGATCGCGACCGGGTCGGACCCGAAGCCCGGGAGGAACCCGGCCGGCAGCGTCAGCGACGAACTCGAGGTCAGCGAGCCGTCAGCGCCGAAGGTGAGGCTGCCGTTCGTGATCGCCTGCGCGGCAGCCGGCGGCGTCGGCTGCAGCACTCCGCTGGAGTCGACGTAGCGGGCCGCGACGTCCCACGCATCGATGCCCGTCTTGGTGAACTCGAAGCGCAGGTTCACGGGGCTGCCCTGACCGTCGAATACGTCGACCGCAGCCACCACGGTCGTGCCGACATCGGCATCCGACGGCAGGTTCCCTCCGACGTTGATCACGCCGGTGCGTTGCGGCGGGATGAGGTCCCCGACGGGGATCACGATCTGGCCGACGGGGCCGGTCGTGATGACCTGGCCCGCCTTTGCCTGCCAGCCCTGCACCAGCCCACCGTCCTGGCTGACGAGGCGACCGAGCGCGTCGACCGAGAACGAGCCCGAACGGGTGTAGAGCCGTTCACCGCCCTGATCGAGCGCGAAGAATCCGTCACCCTGGATGGCGAAGTCGGTCGAGCGGTTGGTGCGCTGCAGAGCTCCCTGGCTGAAGCTCGACGTGATGGCCGAAACGCGCGATCCGAGGCCGACCTGGGTCGGGTTCGAACCGCCGCCGTTCGCGCTGGCGGCACCGGCGCCGCGGATCGTCTGGCTGAGCACCTCACTGAAGACGATGTTCGAGCCCTTGAAGCCGGTCGTGTTGACGTTGGCGATGTTGTTGCCGACGACGTCCATCATCGTCTGGTGGTTCCGGAGACCGGAGATGGCGGCGAACATTGAACGAAGCATGGGGTGGGTCCTTGTGGGTCAGTCGGGTGGGATGGTCGGGGTGTCGGGGGTGGTCGTTGAGGTTGATCGTCAGGCGTCGTTGGAGATCTCGGTCACCTGGTCGAGGGTGGTGTGTCGCGTCCCGACGTCGAGGGTGACGCCGTCGGCTCCGGAGCGAACCGACGCCACGACGCCGGAAGCGGACGTGCCGTCGCTCAGGGCGAAGGTCACCTTCCGGCCCAGCAGCGCGCTCGCCGTCGACAGGCCAGTGCTCGTCGCCTGCTTCTCGAGTTGCTTGTTCATCTCCTCGAGCTTCTCGACCTGAGTGAACTGCGCGGTCTGGGCGAGAAACGACTGCGGGTCGGACGGCTTCATCGGGTCCTGGTACTTGAGTTGCGCCACCAGCAGCTTCAAGAAGGTGTCCTTGCCGAGCGCGTTCTCCGACTTGGGCGCGGCTGACGAGTTCAGCGTCTCGACGCCGTAGACCGTCGGTTTGGTGTCGTTGGTGACTGGCGTGGTCATGGTGCTCCTCAGAGGTCGAGATCGACGCCGTCCGTGGCTGAGGATCGGGGGGTGGGTACCGGGGGACGGAGACCGCTCGGGATCACCGACCGGAATCGGATCGACTCGCCGGGTCCATCCGGCTCGTCGGGGACATCACGACGACCGCCGTTGCGGCCGCC
>JAKOVA010000111.1 GCA_029782335.1 Actinomycetes bacterium
AGGCCGAAGGCATCGTCGGCGCGTCGTGGTTCCTCAACGAGAAAGCGGCGAAGGCCGAGCACTACCAGTACTTCTGAGGATATCCCCGATGGCCGAGATCAAGGCAACGACGACGCTGGACACGTCGGGCAAGTGCTGCCCGATGCCGATGGTCGAGACGACGAAGGCGATCAAGGCGCTCGCGCCCGGAGACATCCTCGAAATCGTCGCGACCGATGTCGGGACGCGCCGGGACATTCCGTCCTGGTGCGAACGCTCGGGTCACACGCTGCTGTCGATGACCGAGCAGGACAAGGTGCTGCGGTACTTCGTGCGCAAGGCCTGAGGACCGGTTCGAGGGGCGGCCGGCCCCCGTCGTCCGGGGCCCGGCCGCGCTACAATGCGCGCTTCGCGCCCGTAGCTCAACGGATAGAGTACTGCCCTCCGAAGGCAGGGGTTGCAGGTTCGATTCCTGCCGGGCGCGCCATCTACGACCCCTGATGCGTTGGCTTGCGCCGGCGCGGGACGGCGAGGCCGGCCACACCGAGGCTGAGCGCGGCCAGGGTGACGGTCGGGCCGCAGCCCCGCGTCATGCGCTGCTGGTCCACGCCGGGGACGAAACGCAACTCGAATTCCGCCGCGGCCGCTGCCGGTGTTGCCAGCGCGAGCGCCCGCTGCGGTCGTCCTCGGGAAGGTCGCCTCAATCGGCGTCCGCTCACTGCAGCCGGTAGGCCGCGTGACAGGCCACGCAGGTCTGGCTGAGCCGGGCCAGCGAGGCCAGCGCGGACTTTACGTCGCCGGTCACCGAGGCATCCTTGGCCACCGTCGCAAACTGGCTGGCCGAGCGGTGCATGGCCGTACCGGCCTCCTGCATGCCCTTGGGCATGTACTGGGCCACTTCAGCCGCGCCGTGCATCTCGAGCGACGACATCCCCAGACGCTGTTCGGCGAGCGTGCTCGCCTGGTCGAAGTCGCCCATCGACAATGCCTCCTGGATCTGGCCCAGCGTCACGAGGTGATCACGCATGTTGGCCAGGGTATGGATGCGCAGCATCTCCGGATACTGCACCAGCAACCTGTCGTCCGTCATGGCGCCGGCCGATTGCGCCGATGCGGCACTGCCGGCCATGTGCGGGTGGTGCCGGTGTTCGGGCTCGTCGGCGGAGAGCGCCAGGCTGCTGGCGGCCGCGAGGAGAACGACGGCTGAAACAGTGAAGATCTTGTTCATCTGAAGTGGTTCGCGTCGATCGGAGCGGCGATGTTGGCTCGTCGATGCACCGGTTGCATATGATTGCAATCATATAGACAGGGGCTCACCGCACAAGGCGCAGGATCGGCCCGTTTCGTTCGAGCACGCGTTCACGCTCCATGGCCGCGAGCGTCCGGTACAGCGCCTCGTGAGTCAGCCCGAGAAGTCGCGCCAGGTCCTTCGCCGTTCCCGGCAAGCGGTACTCGCACGCTGGTCCGCGCCCTTCCGACATCAACAGATGGCGCACACGCTCGGAGGCGCTCTTCAGCGACAGCCGCTCCACGCGCGCCCGCACGGTTCGCAACTGCCGCGCCAGCAGGCTGATCCACTGTCGTGCGAACTCGCGGTCGTGGTCGAGCAACTGGTTGAAGACCGCAGACGGAAACTGGAGCAACCGGCTCTGTTCGCTGGCAATGGCATCGCAGTGGTAGCGCGCGCTGTCGAGCGATGCTTCGGCGAAGAACTCTCC
>JAKOVA010000115.1 GCA_029782335.1 Actinomycetes bacterium
ACGTCGAGTCTGGCGTCAGGTACTGCATGGCGTTGGTCTGGGTGCCGTTTCGGGCCTGTAGCCTGCAGAGCAGGGATCCGTACGTGGTATCGATCAGGATCGTCTGCCCCTCCAGGACGTCCAGCGTCAGGGCGATCTTCTCCCCGGTCGAGAGGTTCTCGACCACCGGGTTAAGGCAGGGCCCGGGGATCTGGATTCGGATCGGGGCGGCGATATCGCCCTTGTTGACGACAACCATCGTCGATCCCATCGCCGCGAACGTGGCCGGGAACGAGATCGGAAAGGTCGCCCCGCCGGTCAGCCCGGCGAGCGGCAGCGTGGTCGCGGCAGCGTCGAACCAGCACGGGTCCGGCGCCTGCAGGTCGACGATCACTTCCTGCCAGGACCTGCCCTGAGAGGTGCGGCCGGCGAGGAACGTTGGGGAGCCGGAGAGGGCCACGCACCGGAGCGCATACTGTGACCCGTCCTCCTGCGTCCAGACCAGGGTGCCGAGCCCGTTTCGCGGGTTGAACGCGGCCGCGACCCGCCGGCGTTTCTGCTCGACCCCTGCCCGGTCGGCAGCGAGGATCAGGAACCGGATCATCAGCGTGCGGGGCGACAGCCGGACCTGCTGTAACGTCGTGCCATCCTGATACGCCCCTCGCCGAGTCTGGATCTCGTTGTCGGTTCCGCCGAACCCCTCACTGGAAAGGTAGCGGAACGGCGGTTCAGGGAGCGCCCGCGAGGGGTCTGCGATCACCAGCGTGTCGCCGTTCGCGGCGAACCAGGTCAGGTGCATCAGAGCACCACCTGCGTCCCGATGTTCCGGAGGGTGCGTTTCGTCTCGTTCATCATCGTGCTCGCGTCGGCGGCCGGGGAGTAGACGTTCAGGTTCTGGATGGTAACCCCGGGCGCGTTCCGCTGCAACCACGCCTGCGCGGCTAAGGCGTTTGCGGACTCCACGACCTTGTCGCCAACGCGAACGGTCTCCTGCGCGAGTTCCGCGTATTTCAGGATCGCCTCGTCCGACCAGATGGTGTCGTTCCCGCGCACCACCGGTCGGCGGTCTCCGGACGACTGTGTACCCGAGGCAGCAGTCTGAGCAGCGCCTTGCTCCCCCTCGGGTGCGCCTCCTGATGCCCCGGCCGCGACCGACGCCGCGCTCCGGGAGGCCGCCGCGAAGGCGGGCGAGCCGTAGGACGGGATCTGGATGTCGCGGACGGGAGGCTGAGGCAGACCGCCGATCGGGTTGCCGTACTTGTCGTACTCGACGTGGTAAGTGCGGGCATACGCAGGATTAGCGTCCATGAATTGGACGTATTCGGCCCACGTCTCCGATTTATACGTCAGTGAGTCGTTGTGTAGTGACGCCATGAAGTTCTCGTGCGCGACCTGTGCGTCCTCCCGCGCCTTGAGCGCGTTCTGGAGTTTTTCGGTCTCCTCTTCGAGCGCCCCTTTGATCTCCTCCAGCCGCGCCTGAGCGCTCGACACACTCTCCCCGTTGAGCGCCTTCTCGATCTCGACCCTCTCATTCTGCGCGTCGGATGCCTTCTGCAGAGCGTCCTGATACCGATCCTGCGC
>JAKOVA010000139.1 GCA_029782335.1 Actinomycetes bacterium
AGCCCGACGTTGCCGACCACATCGAGGACACGGGCTTGAAGCCGAATCACGAACGAGTTGTTGGTCGAGTCGTTGTCGGCGGTCACCGAGGTGGCGCCGAAGGTGAAGACCGGGTCGTCGCCGTTCGATGCGCCGCCAGAGATCGTCGGTGCGGGCATCGTCCCCGCGAAGTCGTTGGCGAGTCCCGCGGCCGGCGTTGCCGCTGCCGCGTCAGCGGCCGTGGTGAACACCTGCGCGGATCCGGCGACGTACTGGAGGCCCGCGGGGAGCAGGTCGGTCACGGTGACCGACGGGGCGTTGCCTTCCGGCAGCGTGACGTGCAGATCCCACGTGACCACCTCGCCGATGGTGACGTTGGTGCCGGTCGTCGAGGGAGCGCTCGTTGCGACGGTCGCCTTCGTGACCGCTGCCGACGAGCTGTTCAGGGTGGCCGTCGACGACGCCGTGTAGTCGTTCACGCCACCGGTTCCGTCACGCTCGCCGTCGTTGCTGCTGTAGGGCGTCGACTGAGCGCTCGAGGCCGGCATCGACGTCCAGTCGGCCGTGGCGGTGTTGTTGATCGAGAACGGGGTCGCGATTCCGACGGGAACCGTCACGTCGTAGGTGAAGGTCGCGGTCGCTCCGCGTGGGAACGACGTCCAGGTGGCCGACAGGTTGGGGGCCGCGGCGTCGCTGACCGTGTCGGCCACGGCGGTGCCGGCCGTCTGGGTGAAGCTGCCCGGCACCTAGTCGAGGGCCGCGGGGATCGCGTCGTCGAGCGTTACGTCGTAGGCGTCGGCGCCGGATCCGGGCGCGTGCGCAACGACGACCGTGTAGGTCACGGTGTTGCCGGCATCCGTCGGGTTGGGGTTGGCCGTCTTGGTCACCTGCAGCGAGGGCTCGCGGACCGTGACATCGACGGTGCCGGTAACCGCCGTGCCGTGGTTCGCCGAGGTGAACGCCGCCGAGTTCGTCAGGGTCGTCGCCGCCTGGTTGCCCGCGACGTTCAACACCACCGCGGTGAGCGTGACGTCGAGGTACTCGTCGACCGAGTCGTCGCGGTCGGCGTTGGTGAGCGTGCCGAGAGGGATGCTGACGGTGTGGCCCGGAGCGGCGAGCGCGGCCTGCGCGTTGCTCAGCACGGTCGGAAAGCCGCCGCCAGTGGAGGTGGACAGCGCCGGGTCGGCGGTGAGGGAATCGATCGAGAGGACAGCCATGCCCGAGGGAAGGGTGTCGGTGAGCTGCGCGCTGGTGGTCTGGCCTTCGGGGATCGTCAGGCGGACCCGGTAGGTGACCGCCTCGCCGACGACCACGTCGGGGGTGACCGTGTCGGCGAGGTCGGTGCCGGTGATCGACTTCGCCACGCCCACCGGGGCGACCCGCACGTTCGCGGTGTCGCTGAGATCGCCCATGGGGGTGACCGAGGTGTAGTCGGGGCCGGCCTCGTAGGCGGCGTAGTTCGTGATGCTCGCCGTGTTGGTGAGCGACTGGTTCGCATCCGCGGTCGAGGCGACCTCGAGTTCGTAGGTGACCACAGCGATATTGCGTCCACTCGTCGGGTCGGTCGGATCGATGGCGCCTGCGGGCGTTGCGGTTGGACCGGGATCGTCGAGCGTCAGCGTGGCCGTCTGACCGCTGGAGGATGTCCCAGGGGCGTCGGTGAAGTATCCGCCGGGAGTGCTGGACATCGCGGCGCCGGATCCGTCGGCGACATGGAGGTTGATGCCCGTCGCCGGGATCACGAACCCGTTGGGCATGACGTCATCGATCGAGACGTCGTGAGCCCCGTCGAGGCCCTGGCCGGTGTTCTCGATCACGATCGCGAAACGAACGAGATCTCCCGCATCCACGCCGCTCAGATTCGCGTCGGGGGCATCGCCGAGGTTGGTGGAGTTGATGGTGCCGCCGGTCCAGCCCGGGGCCGCAGCGCCGGGCGCCGACCACGAGATCCCAGAGGGCGCCTCGATACCGGTGAAGGTCGCGCCGGCGTTGTCGGTGGAGACGACACCCTTGCGGAGATTGAGTGCCGGCTGGGTGAGGTCGAGTTGCACGATCGCGTCCTGGGTGTCGGCGACCGAGAAGCTGTTGTCGAACGCGGCGCGTGCCTGGTTGGTGAACAGCAGTCCGTCACGGAACGGGTCGCTGGTGATCGGCAGCGTGAGGAGGAGGTCGACTTCGGAAGGTGTGTTCGCCGGATCGTCGAAGGTTCCGTAGTCGAAGCGGATCGAGTTGCCGGTCGTGTCGGTGGTGACCGTCGGATCGGGCGCGCCGCTGAGGGCGTGGAACGTGTCGTCGGGTCCGTAGCACGAGGTGTTGGCGGCAGGCACCGAACAGGTTGTGGTCGGCGATGTCGTGGAGAACGATCCGACGGGCAGGATCGGCAGAGGGGCGAAGTCGGTGACGGAGAAGTTCTCCACGTCGCTGGAGGGCAACACGTAGCGGAGGCGATAGGTGATGGTGTCGCCGGACTCGAACTGGAGGGGCGAACCGCTCGCTCCACCGATGATGCCGTTGCGGGCGTAGATCGACTTCTGCAGTGCGGCTGCCTGGATCGTCACGGTGGTGCCGGACGTGTCCACCTCGCGCATCGGGGTGCCCTGGGGCGCTTGCGTGGCGTTGTCGTATACCTCACCGTCGACGGTCACGTGGTTGTCGACGTGGTCGTTCAGGTCGACGCTCAGGTCGGTAGCAGAGCACTCGTAGTTGTCGTCCATCACCGCACGGAACGTCAGGGTCGCGGTCGTGGCCCCGGCGTTCGAGCCCGTGGCGAGACCGCCGGTGAGTGTTCCGTCCGAGCCGCTCAGGCGGGCGATCGCCGTGGAGAGGTCGAAGGTGATGCGGGTGGCCCCGTCACCACAGGTCGAGCGTTGGCTGGTGTCGATGCTGAACTCGGGTGCGGCGAAGGTGCCGGATGAGGTCGATCCGGCTTCGGTAACCGAGAGGGTCGGCGTGAAGCCCGGGTCGAAGGTCTGACCGTCCCCCAGCACGTCGGTGAGGTCGAGGTCACCGAAGGTGAAGTAGTCGGACACCTGGATTGCGATCGCGTACTGGAGGGTGTCGCCGGGAGTCGGGCCGGAGGAGCCGGTGTCGGTCTGCACCGCGACGGACTTCTGCGTGGCGATCGACTTTGCGGTCACCTCGTGGTCGTCGGGTGTGGGCTGGGCGGTGGTGTCGGGGTCGATCACGAACGGGGCGTCCGCGTCGCGTGGGTCGGTGGGGTGGAACGTGCCCGAGGCGGATCCGTCGTTGCGAAGAACACGGTCGTCGCCGGAGTCGGCTGCCAGCACGGGGTCCGACGAGGCGTCGAGGAGCGGGACGTACCAGTTGATCGTGACGGACGCGTCGACCGCTCCGGCGCTTCCGACGACGCCGCTGAACTGACGTGTAAGGGTTCCCCCGGAGTGGTGGTGGACGGCTCGGCGATCACCGCCGCCGCGGGCGACGTGGTCGCCGACACGTACTGCATCGTGTCGGGGAGCGTGTCGGTCAGGTCGAGGGTGGTGAGGGTGGCACCGGTGGCGACGTCGGCTTCGAGTACGTACTGCCGGGTGAAGTTCGGTCCGGTTGCGGTCTCGTCCTCGGGGCCGACGTAGCGCTTGGTGAAGCGAACCACCTGCGGGGTGACGTTCGTGGACGCGGTGCTGCCGACGATGGGGGTGGAGCCCGTTGGCGAGTCGCCGAAGGCGAAGCCTCCGACCGCCGAGATGGGAAGTGTCGTGCCCACATCGGCGAGCGAGGAGACGGCAGCCTGCACGCTGAGCGTTGCGGTGGGCTGAGTGGGGGTGAAGCTGCCGAATGGCAGTTGCAGCACGACCAGTTGGCTACCCGCGGGGCACGACACGGTTTGGCCGGTCAGCGGGTGGGTAACCGCAGCGCCGGTGCAGGTCTGGGTCAACCTCGGAGTCACCGGCGCGCCGAGGTACGAGGCGCTCGTGAAGGTGATCCCGTCGTCGCCGTCGGCCCCGGCTGCCGGCAGGTACAGGTCGATGTAGGGCATATAGCCGGTGGCATCGAGGTCGGAGTTGTCGAGGGCCACCTCGAAGGAGAGCGTCTCGCCGATCAGCGGGTTCGGCTGTGTGACGTTGAGGGTGGTGGATGGAACCGGTGGCGCAGCCGCTGCAGGCGGTGCGTCCACGAGGACGACCAGCGTCGCCGCGAGGACGATGGTTGCCGC
>JAKOVA010000156.1 GCA_029782335.1 Actinomycetes bacterium
CAAGTGGATGGAGCTCACCACCAAGCAGATGGTCAAGCCGACCTTCGTCGACAACCCGCCGGTGATGGAGAACGTGATCGAGGGCGACGCGGTCGACCTGGAGAAGTTCCCGGTGCCGTGGTTCTACCCCGACGACGGCGGGCGCTTCTTCGTGACGGCCGGCTACCTGGTCACGCAGGATCCGGACACCGGCTGGACCAACCTCGGCACTTACCGCTCGCAGGTGCTGGGCAAGAACATCCTGGGCTCGCAGATCATCAAGGGCAAGCATGGCGACATGCACATGAAGAAGTACCAGGAGCGCGGCGAGCTGATGCCGGCGGCGGCGGTCGTCGGCTGCGATCCGGTGCTGTTCCTCGCGGGCTCGACGCTGGTGAGCTCGCAGACCGACGAGTACGACGTGGCCGGCGCGCTGCGCGGCCGGCCGGTGCCGGTGTTCAAGTCGGAGCTGACCGGGCTCACGCTGCCGGCCAACGCCGAGATCATCGCCGAGGGCTGGATCGACCCGAACGAGCTGATGGACGAGGGGCCGTTCGGCGAGTACACGGGCTACTACTCGGGCAACAAGGGCAAGGACTACCCGAAGCCGGTGCTGCGCGTGAAGCGCATCCTGCACCGCAACAAGCCGGTGTTCTGGTCGACTACGGTCGGCAAGCCGATCAACGACATCCACATGATCCAGTCGCTGAACCGCACCGGGGCGCTGTGGTACGACCTCGAGACGATGAAGGTGCCCGGCATCCAGAGCGTGTACCTGCCCGCTGCGGCGACCGGCCGGTTCTGGGCCGTGGTGTCGGTCAAGCAGATGTACCCGGGGCATTCGAACCACGTCGGCAACGCGGTGATCGCGAGCACCACCGGCCACTACGGCGTGAAGGGCGTCATCGTCGTCGACCACGACATCGAGGCCGACGACATGGACCGGGTCTGGTGGGCGCTGGCCACCCGCTTCGACCCGAAGCGCTCGGCGCAGATCATCGACCGCGGACGCTCGACGCCGCTCGACCCGGGGCTGCCGATCGAGGCGCGCGACATCACCAGCCGGATCATCCTCGACGCGTGCACGCCGTACGAATGGAAGAGC
>JAKOVA010000158.1 GCA_029782335.1 Actinomycetes bacterium
AGGAGCTCGCGGTGACCTGTCTCGATCCCGGCACGCGGATCCTTCGGCGCATCACGATGGAGGACGCGATGGCCGCACACCACGCGGCCGATGTGTTCGACACGCTCATGGGTTCCGATGTGGCGCGTCGGCGACAGTTCCTGCTCGACAACTCCGATCTCATCGATCCCGCGGCGCTCGACGTGTGAGTGCCACCTTCGAAGCCGTCGTCGTCGGTGGCGGAATCGTCGGCCTCGCGACCGCCCGGGCGCTGCTCGTCGATCGTCCCACCGCGTCGGTGCTGCTGCTCGAGAAGGAGCAGCACCTCGCGAGTCACCAGAGCGGACGAAACTCCGGGGTCATTCACTCGGGCCTCTACTACCGACCGGGATCCGCGAAGGCCGCCCTCGTCGCTCGGGGCCGGGTGCTGCTCGAGGAGTTCTGCGAACGCCACGGAATCGCTCGCGAGTACTGCGGCAAGGTCGTCGTGGCTACCTCGGTCCCCGAGTTGGCGCGGCTCTCCCGCCTCGACGAGTTGGCCCAAGCCCACGGTCTGCCGACCCGCCGGCTCGACGGCGAGGAACTGCGTGAGATCGAGCCGCACGCGGCGGGGATCGCGGCGTTGCATCTGCCGGGAACCGGCATTGTCGATTATGGAACGGTCGCGAACCGTCTCGCCGACGAGATCCGTCACCTTGGCGGCGAGATCCACCTCGGCCAGCGCGTCGAGCGCGTCGCCACCAAGGGTGGGGTCGTGGAGGTCACGGCTGGCGACCACCTCTGGCGGACGACGCACGTGGTGAACTGCGCGGGCCTCCACGCAGACCGTGTCGCCCGCTTGAGCGGACCGGTCGATGTTCGGATCACCCCGTTCCGTGGCGAGTACTACGAGCTGCGACCCGAGGCACGTTCGCTGGTGCGGGGCCTCATCTATCCCGTCCCCGACCCGGCGTTCCCGTTCCTCGGCGTGCACTTCACCCGGTCGATCCACGGCGGTGTGCACGCCGGGCCGAACGCCGTGCTCGCCCTGTCACGCGAGGGGTACTCGTGGCGTGACGTGTCGCTGCGTGACATCGCGGAGATGGCCGGCGACCCGGGCCTTCGACGGTTGGCTCGCCGCTATTGGCGGACCGGCACGGGTGAGGTCTGGCGATCCCTCTCGCGCCGCGCCTTCGCGCGGGCGCTTCGCCGGTTGGTCCCCGACATCACGATCAACGATCTCGTCCCGGCGGCAGCGGGAGTCCGCGCCCAGGCGCTCCGTCCCGACGGCACGCTCGTCGAAGACTTCGAGTTCGCCGGCGACGACTCGGTCACCCACGTGCTCAACGCTCCATCACCCGCCGCGACGGCATCGCTTGCCATCGGCGAGCGGATCGCAGCGCGCGTGCCCCGCTGAGCAGCAACGAGCACTACCGCGCGGCGACCACCAGCACCGGGACAAACGGCTCTGGAACGAAAAAGGAGCCGGGCCCCAAAGGGGGGATGGGGCCCGGCTCGATCGCTCAACGAAAGGGGGGTCCGTTGGCGATTCGCTCAGACGGGCAAGGGGGGGAAGCCCATCGAGCGACATTTGATTGGCGTGAGGGAATGGAGGCTCCCGCCCGAGCGCTCCTCCCGCCGCCGCGATCCGAATGGATCAGATGTGGATCAGGACGCCTTCTTCGCAGCGGTGGCCTTCTTCGCTGCCGCCGGGCGGGCCGCCTTGCGGTCGAGCGCCGGGTCGGTCAACGGAGCGACCGCCTTCGCCACGGCGAGGGCGAGGTCCTTGTTGGTGTCGAGGATCGACTTCA
>JAKOVA010000175.1 GCA_029782335.1 Actinomycetes bacterium
CTCGAGCCGCCTGTGACGGCGGCGGTCGCGATGCAGGAAGCGATCCGTCGGTGGCTCGACGTCATGGCCTCTGTCCACAACGCCGGCTGGATCTTCGCCATACCCATGCGAGACGGGAGCAGCTCGTCCACGGCATGACGCACGAGACTGCGGTCTCCGAGAAGTCAGCCGGCGTCTTCTACCGACGATGTCGTCGTCGAAGTCGGGGCCGCCTCGTTCGGACCCGAGAGCGGCCGCGCCAGCCACACAGAGAATCCGCGGACGCCGGAACGGCTGCGAGGCCGCGACGATGGTCGCCAACGCACCAACGCACCAACGCATCTGGCGAGCGCCGTCTCGCTCGGACAGGAGCGCGAGATGGACGTGCCCGCCGAACCGGGGACTTCGCGCCCGAGGTCGGGGCGCTCGGTAGTTAGGCTTCCGAGCCAACGGCTGCGGCGGAGGGAGCGATCATGGCAAGACCCGGGGTGCTCGTCGGCTTCGGTGTCATCGCCGAGGGCCACGCCGCTGGGTATCGGCGCCAGGCCGCCATGGAGATCGTTGCCGTTGTCGATCCATCACCTGAGCGGCGATGCGCTGCGGAATCGGCCCTCCCCGGTGTTCGAACCTATTCATCCCTCGATGCTGCGCTCGATCGTGAGCGTCCGGGCTTTGTCGACATCTGCACTCCGCCAATGCTGCACTGGCCGATGATCGTGGCGTGCCTCGACCGAGGGATCGACGTCCTCTGCGAAAAGCCTCTGGTGATGGACGGTCAGGAAGCCGCTGCACTCTGTACCGCCCTGTCGGCGTCCAAAGGGCGCTTGTACCCCTGCCACAACTACAAGTTTGCGCCAGCAGTTCGGGCTATGGCCGAACACCTCACGGCCTGTGGCCCCGTGTTGGGGGGTGAGTTCACAACCGTGCGCTGCGGACATGCCCTTGGGGTTCCGGAGTGGAATGCTCACTGGCGGCGCCAGCGAGATATCGGAGGGGGGGGCATACTTCGCGACCATGGGCCGCACAGCATTTACCTTGCCGAGCACCTCGTGGGTCGACCGGTCACCGGAGTCTCGTGCCGATTGCGCTATCCCGCTGCGGGGCCGTGGAGGACTACGGAGGAAGAGGCCGCGATCGCGCTCTTCTTCGACGACGTGGTGATCAACGTCCGACTGACCTGGAACGGCTCTGAGCGAAGCACCCGCTACTTCGTAAGCACGGACGGGGGCGCTGTTGCACTCGTCGGCGACGAGGTCGAAATCGTCTCCGACGGTCGGCGAACAGTCCAGACGTTCCCATCCGCCTTCGATGATCCGCGGCACGGCTCATGGTTCGCGCTCATGCTCGAAGACGCCGCCGCTCGACTCCAGGATCCGGAAGGCACCCGGCCGTTGACGGGGGAGGCAATGAGGACGATCGCCGCGATAGAAGGTGCTTACAGGTCAGCAAACGAAGGTGGCCGTCGCATCTCGCTGAGCCTCGGTGCAGGCCGCACTAGCGGGGAGGCTTCGTCTGAGCTGTTGGACGGACCACTAAGCGGAGCGCTGTGGTGAGGGATGAGTGGTCGATGGGGCGACGTGGGCTTCACCTCGACGAGGCGTTGGTCAGCCGCGGGCGCACGAGCGATGCTCGCGCGGCGACCCGAGGAGACATCTTGCCAGCCGATTCCGAGGGGAGGGCCCGCTATCCGCGATACGTCGACCGATGCGCCGGAGCCCACATCTGGGACGTCGATGGGAACCGATACATCGACTACCTTCTGGGGTATGGCCCAGCAATTCTCGGCCATGCTCACCCCGATGTGAACCAGGCCGCGATTGCGGAGCTCGACAGGGGCCATTGCTTTGCACCGCTCTGGAGCCCCAGGCAGGTAGAGCTGACCGAGATGCTCTGCAAGGTGGTCCCCGGAGCCGAGGCGGCCCTCCTTCTCAAGACCGGGTCGGACGCAACGACGGCGGCCGTCCGTCTCGCCCGCATCGCTACCGGACGCGACCGAGTCCTGCGCTGGGGTTACAACGGATGGCACGACTGGTCAGTACACCAGCCGGCCGGCGTTCCGTCGGCAAGCCGGGCCGAGGAGTTTGACCTTAACGACCTCGACGGACTCGCCCAGCGCCTGTCCACGGGAAACCCCGTCGCGTGTGTAGTCACCATGCCGTTCGAGTACGAGCGCTCACCCGCAGGCCACCTCGAGGCCCTCAGAGCCGTCACCCATGGCCACGGTGCCCTCTTGGTGCTCGACGAAATGCGCTCCGGGTTCCGGCTCGCCCTTGGTGGCGCTCAGGAGCAGCTCGGCGTGCGAGCCGACATGGCCTGCTTCAGCAAGGCCCTGGGAAACGGCTACGCCATTTCGGCCGTAACAGGTTCGGCCGAGCTGATGGCAGGGCTAGCCAAGACCAAGATCTCCTCCACCTTCTTCGCCAACCCGGCCGACATGGCAGCCGCCCACACCACGGTCCGCATCCTCGCCGAGACAGATGCCCTCGAGCGGGTATGGGCGACCGGGGCGAGCCTGATGGCAGGGCTGCAGGAGATCGTGGCCGAGTTTGGGGTGCCCGCCGAGGTTGTCGGATACCCCCCTATGCCTTTCCTGCGCTTCACCGCCGCCGACGTTCACGAGGCCGAGCGGACCAGATTGGCCTTCTTCACCGAGACGACGCGGAACGGGGTCCTGTTCCACCCCGACCACCAGTGGTTCATCTCGGCGGCTCACAGCGCGGCCGACCTTGACAAGACCCTGGAGGTGTGCGTGAAGGCGATGGTGGCGGCCGCTGCTGCGGCTTGACCTCACCTACTGGCCGACGGTGGTACGACTGGTCGCAGGTGGGCACCGTTCGAGATCCCGCCGCCCCCCACGGTGTACCTCACCGTCGGCCGGCCCGTCGATCGGATCTCCACGCCGGCGGCGATGAGAGCGGCGAGCATCTTGTCGTCCGGGCACGTGTTCTCGGCGATGTCCATCGCAGAAAAGTCCTCGGGCACGGGCACGGCAAGGAGTAGGTCACGCCGAACGAGCCACAGGTTCTGGTCGACGAGGAAGACCGGATCATCATCGTCCATCACCGTGCTGTTCGACGCATCGGCGCCAGCTCCGCCGTCGACGCGATCCAGCACGATGTTGGTGTCCCGCACCCACACTCCCCGGCGACAAAGCACCTCGTAGAGCCGCTCGCCCTCCTCCCGTGTGGGGGCGCTCGGGAGGTGCCGCTCGAGGTAGGGGGTGCCGTCGGGCCACACGAAAGCCCGCGCGGAGTGCACGGCGGGCGAGCCCAGTTTCCTCGCAAGAGCCAGCAGAGAACTTATGTGGTCCGGCTCGAACTCGTTGTCATCATCGAGGAACGCGACCCACGGCGAACGGGCTGATGAGATGCCGACGTTGAGGAGGCGGGCCAGGTGCGGGTAAACGAAGGAGCGGGCGCCCTCCTGCCGCGACGCAACCGGGCCGCGTGCCTCGACGCGCACCGGGCGACGTGGCACCGGTTCCCGGAGGGCAAGGGCCGCCAGCGTCCCTGGATCATCGTCTACGACGACTAGATGTTCCACAACGCCGTCGTGGTCCTGGTGCGCGACTGAGGCCATGGCGCGAACCAGCAAGTCCGGCCGCCCACGGGTCACTGTCACGACCGTTACCGCGGTCATGGCTGCCACCAGAACGTTCCGTTCGCCTTCATCCACGCGATTACGTCAGCGGCGATGCGGTCGACGTCCCCATCTGATACATCGACGGTCAGTGACGGCAACGTAGATTTGGCCACTAGCTCCTCCATCGTTGCCTGCTCGGCCACGAAAAGGTCCAGGTCGTGGTAACGGGCTGGGTTCTCCGAGTAGGTGAGGCGATGCTCGCGCGCGGAGGCGAACGTCTTGGGATCGCGCCAGCAATGCACCAGAGCGAAACCCAGGTCCCGCAGCCGTTCGTCGACCCAGTCGAGCCGGACCTCACGCCCGTACCGGAGCCTCTGGTGGGAAACCGTCGAGATGTGGAACCGGTCAATTACCCAGTAGTGGTCCCGGTGCAGCTCAAGAAGGTGGAGGTGGGCGTCGTAGCAATCAAGGACCCAGTCCAAGTCCTCCTCTCGGAACTCGATCATGCTCCGACCCGGGTTCGCCTTGGTTGGCGGCGCCCCGGATCGCGTCTCCCACTCGGCCGACATGAGAGGGATATGCCAACGCCGCATTCGGTGCCCGATGACGTCGGGGTGTTCAGCGAGGGCGAAGGCGACATCAGTCTTGCGGGTCAAGTGGGTCCCCTCCAGCAGGATCTTGGGCTGGGGAATGAGTCGGAGGTCACCCACGGGGTGTATATCGCTCATGTGTCCGTCGGCACCCGTGGTAGGTGGTCGCTCGTCACCGGCGCGCCAGTCACACACCCAAGGTCGTCGTACGGCACTCGCGACGAGCCGAGCCAGGCCGTCCCAGCCGCGATGTAGCGAAGAACGTAAGCGCTGCGCATAGCCCGCGATCCGTTCGGCGTCGACCCGTGCCAAAGCAACGGGTGATGGAAGCCGCCTTCGCCGGCACGGGTCCGATAGGCCACCACGGGATGGCCAGCCGACCCAGGGTCTTGGGTGAGCGTCGGGACCCCCGGGCGGTGCTCGGCCATGAAGGTGGCCGCGTCCCGGAACTGCACAGGGAGGTGCTCGACCGTGCGATGCGACCCGGGAACCACAGTCATCGCCCCGTTGGCGGCATGGATGTCATCGAGTGCGATCCAGACGGTGACGACTGCTGGGTCCTCGATCGGCCAGTACGACAGGTCCTGGTGCCACGGAACGACACCCGCGCCGGGCGCCTTGGCAACGACGTTGTCCTCCATGAGCAGCACCTCATCGCACCCGAGTAGCTGTTTGGCCATGAACCCGATCCTCGGGTCCAAGGCGATGGCCCGGAAGCGGGAGTCGAGTCGCCAGATGTTGAACAGGAACGGCAACGTGTGTGGCTCAGTCGGCTGCTCGTCGACGTACTCGTAGGTGACCGTCCCGTCGCCCGCCTCGATCCGACGAACCTTCACCTCGTCAGTTAGCTCGTAGCGCTCGGTCGGCACAAGGCCGGCAATGTGCTCAGCAGCGGCGTGACGAAGCCGGACCGCATCATGGAAGTCAATGATCGCAACCGGCTGGACGAACCCTTCGACTCGGTAGCGCTCGACTTCTTTGACAGTCAGGCGCTGCCGGGGGGCGCTCACGCCTTATCCTCGAGCGGAAACTGACGGTCGGGCTCGGGAAACACATATTCGTTGTACCGAGGGTGGTCGAACACGTGCAGTACGAACATCCCCTCGACCCACGGGCCGTCAACCGGGGCCACCTTGTGCCTTAGACCATTTATGCGGGCCAGCTTCCGTCGCTGATGGCGCTCGTTGAACTCACCAATGGCCAGCAGCTCCCCGGTGTACTCGGAATGCATTTCGGCGTGCGGCCCGACCGTGTCGTCGAAGTAGCACAGAACTCGAGGGAGATAGCGATCGAGATCGTCGCTCTCCAAGAGCGCCTTGAAGGCGGCGGACGTGGAGGAGTAGTAGTCGAGGTCGAACGAGACGAAGCCGATCGGTGGAGGTGCGGAGGCCAGGAAGTCCGCACCGGTCTGGGCGATATCACCCAGTACCAGGCCTGCGTTGCCCAGCCGCGCCTGCAGGAGCGGCTCGTCCATTCGGAAAAACCCCTGCCGCCACGCGTAGGGCACGTCTCGATGATCGACGGGGGGCGGCATCCCGGTCCCGAGGTCGAAGCCCACGACCCGCGTCGCAACGCCACGGCCGGCTCCCACATCGATCGCCAGCCGCTCGAGTTCGACCAAGCCATTGCCGCCAGCCACACCCAGTTCAAGAACGCTGACGGCGGGCAGGCCGAGCGCGGCCGCGAGTTCCACAGCACCGAGCACCCCGTAGGCATATTGGTGAAAGTCGACAGCCTCGAGCAGGAGATCCGGAGGCCCAGACTCGCCCCAGCTCACGTCGGGCCCTCGAAGGCTCCAGCCCGCGCCGGGGCCGCTTCGGCTCGGAGGAGCGCGCGCAAACGGCCAAGCTGGGCGCGTGACGACGCGGCCAGCAGCCGGTTGCCGCTCGGAGCGCTCTCGTCGAAGAGCGGCCTCCCGTCCCGCTCAACGACCACGCCACCCGCCTCCTGCAGAACAAGCGCCGCGCCCGCGTAGTCCCAAAGCGACACGGTATTTCGCTCGTCGACGTAAGCGTCGAACGTCCCGTCGGCCACCCGGCAGAGGTCGTGGGCCGAAGCACCTGACACGCGCGTCCAGGCTCGTGGCTGTATGACGGCAATTGGGTCACCAGTGGCCACAACGAGGATGTCCGCCCGCGGCCGACAGGTCAGCTCAGTGTCGCCACACCACGCCCCCGCTCCACGCAGAGCCGAGTAGCGCCGACCGGATGCGAGGTTCGTGACGAGCGCAGCCCTAGGCCCGGCGCTGTCGAAGGCACACAGGCTCGGCCCGTAGGGGTCGAGGCCACGGCTGCAGTTGGTCGATCCATCGATTGGATCGACCACCACACGCACCGACCGTTCGGGCCGATGGACACCGGATTCCTCAGACATCACGCCAACTCCACTGGCGAGGAGGACCTCGACTGCAGCATGGTCGGCCAGCACGTCCACCTCAAACTGATCGTCGTGCCCGGGCGCACGTCGCTCCCGGTTAGCGAAAGGCACAGAGTCCACCGCCTCCTCGATGGCGTCGGCCGCTGCCTCGAGGAGTCGCATGAGCTTCGGATTGTCCACGAACACCTCCTTCGGGTGGCCCACTGAGACTAGGCGGCACGGAAAGCGACCTCCGCGGGCTGCAACGCCGATTGCCTATCCTCCTCCTCACCATGCCCCGGCGGGGAGGACCACGTTGCCCGATCACCCAAGTACGAACGAGAACCGGGCCCCAGGGGACCTCACGACCACACTCCTCGAGGACCAGCTGCGCTACTACCGACTCGGCGCATCTGAGTACCACGAGGCGAACAACGACCTGCTGGCCGCGACCGACCCTGACGGCGCGTCGCGACGCGCAGGACGGCAGCAGGCGCTCGCTGCACTCGCCCCGGCCCAGGGCCGCAGAGTCCTAGAGCTGGCGGGGGGCACGGGCCTCTACACACGGCCGCTGGCGGTGCTCGCCGACCGCCTCACCGTGGTTGACGCGTCGCCGGAGAGCCTCGCGCTGAACCGCTCACATCTCGACCCCCACACCTACGTGACGTTCGTCGCGGCGGACATCTTCCAGTGGACGCCGGTCGAACAGTATGACGTTGTGGTCTTCGCGTTCTGGCTGTCCCACGTCCCGCTCGAACTGTTTGACCGCTTCTGGGAGCTCGTCGATTCGTGCCTCCATGACGAAGGGACGGTCGTCGTCATCGACGCTCGAGCGCCCCGGGCCGCCGCTACTCTGCACCAGAAGGAGACGTTCTTCTCCGAGGAGCGGATCGACGACGGCGTCGTGATGCGTCAGCTCGGGGACGGGTCCAGGCACCGCGTGGTCCGCGTAATGTGGGACCCGCAGGAGCTGACGGCCCGCCTTGCCTTGAGCGGGTGGGACGCCACCTTCGAAGACTCGAGCTGGTTGATCGGACACGTGGTTCGAGAGCCGTCGGTCGTCGAGGCGGTTCGCAGCGATGGTTGAGTCCCCGCGGCGCGCCGACGCTGACGGCGTCGAAGCGTTCATCCGCAGGATCGCCGCCGCGTTCGCGCTGGGCGAGCCGACCGACTGGCAGGCCCTCCCGGACGTCTCCACAAACCTGAGGTGGGACGTTCGGACACCGAGCGGCCGCTACGTGGTGAAACAGCTCCGCTACCCGCCGACGGACGACATTTGGAGGCGGGCCGTGGAGCGTGCGGCCGAGTTCGAATTGCGAGCGCACCGCGCCGGGTTCGTCGCCATGGCACCCCCCCGACACTCGGTGGAGGGCCACCTCATCGAGCTCACAACTGGCGTCGACGGACCGGCAGCACTGGTACGGGTCCACGAGTGGATGGCGGGTGAACCTGTGTCGCCGCTGGCGCCGCTGGCCACTGTCGCCGCCGCAGGGCAGCAGCTGGCGTCGGTCCAGACCTTCGGCGCGGTCGACCACGCCGGGCAGGCCGGCTCGCTCCGGTGGTGGAGTTGGGAACCCGACCGGTGGCTGACTGCGCTTGCCGACGCTGCAATGATCGACCCGCGCGTGGCCGCCGATGGGCGCAGGGCCTTAGCCGAGGCCGCTTCCCTGATCGACCTTTCTGAGCGGTGCGCCAAAACGTGGAGGATGTGCCACTTCGACCACAAGCCGGACAACGTGCTCCTCACCGCTAGAGGGCTAGTCCTGCTGGACTGGGATGAGGCCGCCATGTGCCCGCCTCGATGCGAGGCTGCGGAGGCCGCCCTCCTCTGGGCCGCTACCGGCGAAGAGATCGACCGCCAGCGGCTCGACGCGTTCCTCGAAGGCTTCCGCACTGCCGGGGGGAATCTGGACGAACCAACGGTAGCCGACATGGGCAAGTGGGTGGCCTCGAAGACCGGCTGGTTCGACTACATGGCGCGTCGCGCCCTCCAGGTGCTCCCATGTAGTGGCAGGGAGGCCGATCGTGCGCTGACACTCGCTCGCTCGGCGCTCCAAGAGCTGTCTGACGGGCTCGGCGCTGCCGACCAATGGGTGAGGTGGATGGGCTGAGGACCCCACCCATCCGTAACCCCCAACGCTCACTCAGGTGCGGATCAGGGTGATCGTGAGGACCGAAGTGGCACCAAAGGCAACGCCGCCATAGAACCACAGGATGTGCTCGCGGTGTCGGACCAGGCCTACAACGTCTCGAAGTCGGAGTTCGTGGTCCTCGATGCCCGCTCCGTATCCAAATCTGTAGTCGATGCTCGCGGCGCTGTTTGGCGACCGGCGGAGCCCGTCGATCAACCGTTCGACAGCGTTCGAACGGTTGATGAGCAGGGCTTCATGCGACATGTAGACCATCTCGAGGAGGAAGAAGAGCAGCGCGGCCACCGGTGCCAAGACGCCGATAGCGGCTGAGCGCTGCTGAAGCGCGAGCGCCGCGGTAGCGGTGAACACGGTGATGAGCCAGGCTCGGGTCCGTTGGCGATGGCCGTCGAACCTCTCGATCGTCGCCTGAAGATGCTCGAACTCGAGCAACAGCGCCGACCACGTGCGCTCCCCGCTAGCGTCCACGCCGCAGATTCTCGCACATGACCGACGAGGGCCTCGTCGAACTCGGACGACGCAGATGGAGCCCCGACGCGATAGCGACACCGGACCTGTGTGCGTGCAACACTGCGTGTCGTCCCGCTGGCTGGGGTGAGGTCGATCGATGAGTGCGCAGGACAAGACGAGAACGCTAGACAGGTCGGGCAGGCAACTCAACGTCCTCATCAGCGAGCCCCAGGGAATCGTGGGCGAGAACCAGTTCGAACGTCCTCGTGCCTACCTGCCCTACGTGTGGGCGGTCCTAAAGACCTACTACGACGAAACCTCCGAACTCCGCACTTGCCGCTGGTTGACCCCCGTGTGGGATGGCGGGCTAGGCGACGATGTGCTCGCCCGCTACGGCGACACGCCCATCGACGTCCTCGGGCTGAGCTGCTACACGTGGAACTGGCGCATCCAATGCAGCATCGCCGAGGCGGTCAAGTCGGTTCACCCCCACTGCCTCATCATCGCAGGTGGCCCGGACCCGGACTACAAGGATCCCCACTTCTTCGATCGCCATCCCTACATCGATGCCATCGCGCTCAAGGACGGCGAGATCACATTCACGCGCATCCTCGACGCGGTCAGCCGGGGCATTATTGACCTGGATGGAATCCCGGGCTTGTACCTCCCGACCCCGACGGGGCCACGCCTGACCGCCGAGCCCGAGGTGCCCCGTTCCTTCCCGACGAGCCCCTACGCCGCGCAGGGCGAGCACCTCGCGGCGCTGATCCGGGACTCAGGCGCCACGTTCGACGCCGTCCTCGAGACCAACCGGGGGTGCCCCTACGGCTGCAGCTTCTGCGACTGGGGGTCGAACACGATGTCAAAGATCCGAAAGTTCGACATCGAACGGGTGCGAGCGGACTTGGACTGGCTCGGGGCCCACCGGATCGATCGCTTCATGCTGGTCGACGCCAACTTCGGGATCCTACCCCGTGATGTGGAGATCGCCGATCTGATCAACTCCACGCGGGAAAGACACGGTGGCTTCCCGCGCTACGTCTTTTGGAGCGCTGCCAAGAACCACCCCGACCGGGTCGTATCGATAGCTGAGAAGCTTGCGGACAGCGGCGTATGCACTTCGCACGCCCTATCGATCCAACACACGCACCCAGAGGTGCTGGCGGCAACCGATCGGGCCAACATCTCGCCCGAGCGGCAGGTCGCAGTCGTCAAGGCGCTCATGGAGTCGTGGGTCCCCATCGAAGTGCAGCTCATTCTCGGGCTGCCTGGCGACACCCCGACGAGGTGGCGCAACTGCATGACGGACCTGATGGAGTGGGGAATTCATGAGGACTATCTGGTCATGACGTACCGCCTGCTCCCAAACGCGCCGGCTGCCGAGCCGGACTACATCGAGCGATGGGGGCTCAGCTGGATCGACCGAGTCACCCACGACCTCGCCGTGCGCGATCTGGCTGCCCCTCGAAGCCTGCTTGCGCAGCACGAGCGGCTGGTGGTCACCAGTTGCTCGTATGACGCCGCTGACTGGGTTCAGATGGCTACCGAGGCAGCCTTCATCAAGGCGCTGCACAACTCCGGTCTGACGCAGAAGCTCGCCGTCTACCTTCGCCTTACACATAACGTGAACTACCGAGTCTTCTACGACCGTCTTCTCCATGAACCGGACAGCCCCCCCGTCCTGCGCGAGCTCTGGGAGCGGATCGCCACGCACTACGCAGGATTCCTGGCCGATGAGTGGGCCAGCGACCACATCGCAGTGGTCGGGGTTCCAGGCTTCGACCTCGCCCTCCACCCCTCCTACTGGCTCTACGTGGCCCTGTGCCAGGACCTTGACCGCCTCTTCGCTGAAATCGCCGCCAGCATTGGGCGGATGCACCCCGACGTGGACCTCCTCCACGAGCTCATCCGGTACCAACGTCAGATAGTGATCACTCCAGAGTTCGATCCGCGGGGCGGCATCGCACTGGAGGTGTCTCGTGACTGGGCCGCGTACTTCGCCGCGGCGCGTGGCCTCGAGGGCGGCGACGCCATGCCAGAGCCGAAGGCGATGCCGCCGTCAACAGTGCTGATGGGTGGGCGGCGCGCAGGCGATCCCGGACGCCATGCCAACCAGCCCGG
>JAKOVA010000310.1 GCA_029782335.1 Actinomycetes bacterium
ATGGGCTCGCGTGACGGGCCCGACGTCATCGCCGCGCTCAGGCCTCGATGACCTGTCGCGTAACGGTCATCGTCGGCGGGCGCACGAGCGTCTGGTAGACCACGCAGTAACGCTCGGTCAGGCGCAGCAATGTCTCCAACTGCTCGTCCGACGCGTCGGTATCCAGCGTGAACTTCAGGCGGATGCCCTGGAAGCCAACCGGTGCGTCCTTCGACACTCCGAGGGTGCCGCGGAAGTCGAGGTCACCCTCGGCTTGCAGCAGGGCGTCGCGAAGCTCGATGCCCAGAGCCGTCGCCACCGCGTTGAGCGTGACGCCGGCGCAGGCGACCAGCGCCTCGAGCAGCATGTCGCCCGAGCAGGCGCCGAGCCCGCTGCCCCCCGTAGCCGGATGCAAGCCGGCCGTCACGAGGGCCTTGCCCGTTTCGATCTTGCAGCTCACGCCGTCGGCAAGCCGGCCTTGCGCCCGCAACGTGACCAGCGCCGCTTCGGGGGACTGGCGGTAGTGCTCCTTCAGCGGAGCCTGGATGGAACGCAAGTCGTCGGCATTCATGGGCATCGCTCCTCGTAGCAGGACCGTGGCGTCCAAAGTTCGAGCTAAGCTGCAGGCGCCCGCTTGCCGCTGGCAGTCCGCTTGGGCGAGGGGTTGGCTGCCTTCGCCCTGTAGGGAGCCAGTTCCTCGCGCAGTACATCCCTGAGGGCTCCCACCGTCAGCGGCCGCTCGTCAGCCGGCTTTCGTCTGGACGTTTCGATTGCGGCGCGAAGCGCCGCGTTGATCATTGTCTGGTACCCCGTTCCCTGCGCCTCTGCCCTGGCACGGAAGTACTCGATGACATCGTCGTCGAGCATGATGGTGATCCTCGTCTTGCCCGTCGAGGCAAGCACTGGACCTCGCTTCCCTTTCGAAAAGTCGTACTCCTTACGCATGGTATTGCTCCGCTTCACTTCTGCTGCACTTGCGCGCGGAGATCAACCGGATGCGGTTGCCGCGCGTCGTATGGACAACGACAAGGATCCTCCCGAGCGCGTCCATGCCGAGCGTCACGTATCGCGCCTCCCCTTCCGAGTCGGGATCCTCGATGGTTACCGCGAATGGGTCACGAAGCGCTTGTTCGGCGTGCGCGAAGCTGACATTGTGCTTGGCCAGGTTTGCCTTGGCTTTGGCCGGATCGAACTCGATGTCCACGAGACGAGTATGCATATACTATGCATATTGTCAAGCTCGCAGCTGCGCGCCGAGCTTCCCAACACGGCTAACGCTCGAATCAAGCCGCCCGGCAATCCCCTCTTCACCGTCTCATCAGCGCGAACACGCCCCAGCCCAGGTATTCGCGCGTGTAGGCGGCGTAGCGCTCGGGTTCCGAGGTCAGTTGGGCTCGAACCTCTATTGCGAACTCGTCGTCAGGATTGGCTTCCAGCCATCGGCGCATCGTGAGCCACTTGGCCGCCTCGTATCGGTCCCAGCTGTCCTGGTCGGCCAATACCATCTCCACGACGTCGTAGCCGAGACGTCCGAACGACGCGAGAAGCTCCGGAAGCATCAGAAAGTCGGAGATCGAGCCGGCGAGACACCCCTTCGCAACCTCTTCCGTCGGCGGCAACTGCCGCCAGTACGGCTCGCCGATGAGGATGATCCCTCCGGGGCGGAGGCTCTGCGCCAGAAGAGCGATGGTGCCGGCGACGCCCCCACCGATCCACGTGGCACCGAGACAGGCGGCCACACCGACCTTCTCGTCGGAGACATAGCCGGCAGCATCGCCATGGATGAACTCGACTCGATCGGCGACACCGAGTTCTGCAGCGCGAAGTTTCGCTTGCTCGGTGAACAACCGGCTCAGGTCGATTCCGGTGCCGACGACTCCGTGATCGCGTGCCCAGGTGCACAGCATCTCCCCCGAACCGCTGCCGAGATCGAGCACCCGGGTTCCCGCTTCCAGACGCAGCGCCACGCCGAGCGTGGCGAGCTTTTCGGGGGTGAACGGGTCGTGGATGCGGTGAGCGCTTTCGGTGACGTTGAAGATGCGTGGAATGTCCAATTCAGAAGATCTCCTGAAGGGCGTGAAGGCATTCGGTCGCTGCCCGCTTCGGCGCATACCGCAGCACCACCGCCCGCCACGCTGCCTCCATCATTTCGTATGTCACCCGGCCCAAGAAGATCGCAGCACCCGTCCAGCGTGACGTCGATGGAAGCAGGGACTATTTCCTCGCGACGACTTGCCCGAGCGCGATCCGCCCCTCCTGAAGGTTTCGCCCCTGGTTTTGCGCCATCGCCTGAAAATCGGCGCCCATCAGCACGTGGAATCCAAGGGGTGGAAAGCCCTCTTTCCGGATCTTCTCGGCCAGCGCCACGAACCACGTGCGCGCCACCTCCGTCGTGTCCGACCAGTCTGAAATCGTGAATCCAGCGTCCTCGAGGAGCTTGCGCAACTCACCGGGCTGCACGAGGAAACTCGTATCCGGTGTGCGCGCCCACGGCACGGGAAAGATGACCGGGCCAGAAGGACCGGCCAGAACGTCGTACACGGCCAGCGTGCCGCCGGGCTTCAGAACGCGGTACATCTCCTTGTACAGCCGGGGCTTGTCCGGAATGTTCATGGCCACGTGCTCCGTCCAGACGACATCGAACTCTCCGTCCGCAAACGGCAGGGCAGTTGCGTCGCCTTGGCGATAGTCGACCAGATCCGTGAGCCCGACCTTGGCGGAAAGCATTGCTGCGGCGCGGCAGTACTCGTCCGTGAGGTCGATGCCCGTGACGCGGCAACCGAATTCCTTTGCGAGACAGCGCGAAGTCCCGCCCACGCCGCTGCCGACATCGAGAACGCGCTTGTTTGCATCGAGTCCGGCGGCCCGGGCAAGCTCGAGCGTCGCTGCCCGACCGCGGATGTGAAACTCGTCGATGGGCGCCAAGTCCTCCAGCGTGAGGCGGCTCAAGTCTTTGCCTGCCTTTTCCAGGGCCGCCAGGATGACACTTCCGATTTCCGGGCGGGTGTAGTGCGCCTGGATGGCGTCGTTCACTCGATTCGGCATAGGTCTCCTCTAGTGCGTGTTCGCGTTCTTCGGGTTCGTTCTGGTGACCTGATCACCGCGCTCTGAATGATGAAACGGATTGCCTCAGAAGTCACGGTTGTGAAACTCTGCCCACTCGAGCTCGGTCCACCACTCGGCCTCGAGTCCGTCGCAGGTCTCGCCGTAGGCTCGGCACGCGAAACAACCGTCACCGCGAGCGAGCGCAGCGTCCTCCACCGGCGGGTAACGGACCAGCAGGGCCGGGGCGACCTCACGCGCGGCCGCCTCTGCCTCGCTCATCGGCCGATCCGGCAACTCGCGAATGGCGCAGCGGCGAAGCCGCTCCGCACCCTCCGGGAACAGGACG
>JAKOVA010000087.1 GCA_029782335.1 Actinomycetes bacterium
CGACGCTCTCGACCAGATCGCCGCGTCGCAGGCCCTGATCCTCAAGTACATCGAGGTCAACGGCCTGAAAACAAACGGGCAGGCAGTCGCCAACGCGCTGCATCAGCAGGCCGAGAGCCTCCGGGCCCGAGCAGCGGCCGAGGCGGCCGAGGATGATGAGTATATCGACATCATCCCCGGACCGGGCTCGATCATCGCACCTGACTCGTGGGGGATGATCTGATGCAGGGCATCGTTGACCCTCGGCTCATGGGGGCGCTGGAGAGCCATTTCCCCGACCGCTGCACCGTCCAGTATCTCACGGAGACCGTGGACGCCGACGGGCAGGTGGTCAAGACCTGGACGGACCGGTACACCGATGTACCGTGCAACGTCATGCCACTCAAGGGCCGGGAGATCCGGGGGCCGAACCAGACCTACGTCGTCGCCAACACCTCGATCGCCCTGCAGGGGCACTACGCCGATATCGTCGAGAGCGACCGGGCGATCGTCGGCGGCACAACCTACAACATCCTGCTCGCCGAGCACACGCTTGACACGATGACTGTGCTCTCCTGTGAGGTGGTGCGATGACCGACGATACCACTCTCCAGGCGATGATCTACGAGACCCGGCAGGACGTCCGGTGGATCAAAGACGCGATCAAAGAAATCAAGGAATCCAACCAGGCGCGAGATGAACTCATCGCCGAGATCAAGGCGCGGCAGGATAAGCAGACCGGGCGGGACAGCGCGCTCGCCGTGGTCATCTCCGCCGTCGTCGCGTTTTTCACCGCGCTCGCCTCGGGAGGTTGGTTGCGGTGACTGACCCGGGCGTCCACGTTATCGGCGCCGGAGACCTCGCGGCGAAGTTCCGCTCCCTCGCCGAGGACATCAAAGGCCCTGCTCTGGAGGCGGCGACCCGGGCGGCGGCGCTCCCGGTACTCAACCAGGTGCGGATCACCGTCCCCGAAGGCGGCAGAACCCCGTACAAGACCGGGACATATCGCCGGGGATTCCACATGGAAACCGTCGAGAAAACCTCCGAGCGGTGCACCGTCATCGTCGGGAACGATCAGCCACAAGGTCCCCGGCTGGAGTTCGGGTTCGTCGGCGCGGACAAACTCGGCCGCATCTACAACCAAGCGCCCCGGCCGCACCTCCGACCGGCGCTCGATGAAAACAGAGGCGCCGCTGTGGAAGAGTTCCGGGGCGCGGTCGCGGACATCATAGCACGGAGGGCGGCTCGTGCAGATTGAATCGATCCTCCGATCTATCCTTGTCGCCGATCCTGACGTCGCCGAGATCATCGGCACCCGCGCCTACCAGATGCACCTACCACGAGAGCCGACGTTCCCGGCGGTTGTCTACCAGATGATCAGCCGGACGCAGGACGCCCAGACGGGGATTGTGCGGGCGCGGATGCAGTATACCTGCATGGCCGAATCGTGGCGCGGGGCGGCAGACCTCGCCGACGCGGTGCGGTGCGCCCTGCACGGGTATCGCGGGGTGCGGGACGGCGCACGGATTGAGGATGTGCGC